>NZ_JBNNSK010000017.1:0-67268 GCF_050277655.1 Peribacillus sp. NPDC097675
AGAAATGTTTGACTTGCTCATTTTGCTTTTTTATAGTGTGTGCTCACTCAAAATTTACGTTGGCGCTTTGTTTTGTTCAGTTTTCAAAGAGCAATATGTTAATTGTGCGTCTCTCTCTTAGCGACTTTATTATCATAACACTTTCAAACTAACATGTCAACAAGTTTTTATTATTTCTTTTCTCGTCGATATGTCGTGTTTCGGTGTAGTTAATATAATAGCATGAGTTAATAGGACAAGTCAATTGAAATAACAAATACTTTTCTTGTTTTTTTCTTCCCTTTTTGACTACCTACTATTTATTAAAATTCAAAAAATGAGGAGTAGCCACATTAGCTACCCCTCATCTCTTTGTTTCTTATTTATTTATTGAAATAATATTACTCTCCTTACTATCTACCTTACCGTTCTTTTCAATTTTTATACTTTCACCTTCAGATAGGTTGGTGAAGACAATCGGCGTGATAATTGAAGTGGCATTTTGCTTAATGTAATCAAGATCGACTTTAAGTAGCGGTTGCCCACTTTTCACTTTATCGTCTTGTGCTACAAGAGTTTCAAAACCCTTACCTTGCAATTTAACCGTATCGATTCCAACGTGGATCAAAATTTCACGTCCCGCATCGGAAACAATACCAATCGCGTGTTTAGTTGGGAACAAGTTAACAATCGTCCCGTCCACAGGAGAGACAATCAATCCATCCTCTGGAACTATTGCAAACCCATCACCCATCATTTTTTCAGCGAAGACCGCATCTGGCACTTCAGTGATTGGCTTCAATTCCCCCTTGATTGGAGAAATGAAAATCTCTGAATTCAGTTCATTCGTACGAAGCGGTTCCGGAATGATATCTTCAATTTGATTTTCCACGCCTATTTCTGGAGGAACCTCAACCTTGCTAGGTCGTTTTCCATCCATTATATCTTTCATCTGTCCCTTAATGGTTTCAGAGCGTGGTCCAAATATAGCCTGCACATTGTTCCCGACTTCTAGCACACCCGCTGCTCCAAGTTTCTTCAATCTATTTTTATCAACATGCTGTATGTCATTGACCGATACCCGAAGGCGAGTGATACAAGCATCCAAGTGTGCGATGTTTTCTTTACCGCCCATCGCTTCCAAGATATCTCCAGGAAGGCTTCCTGATTTACTAGAAGAAGCTTCAATTCCATCCTCATCTTCTTCTACTTCTCGTCCAGGCGTTTTAAGATTAAACTTCCGTATAGCAAAACGGAAACCAAAATAGTATATTACCGCTAATACCAAACCAACCGGGATAACTATCCAAGCATTTGTCTGCGGATTAATCAAACCAAACAGTACATAATCAATTAAACCACCGGAGAACGTCATCCCAATTTTGACGTTCAGTAAATGCATCGTCATGAATGATAAACCTGCAAATATACAGTGAATACCAAATAGAACTGGCGCAACAAATAAGAACGTAAATTCAAGTGGTTCAGTAATCCCCGTCAAAAATGATGTAAGTGCAGCGGAAACCATCAGTCCCCCAACAAATTTCTTCTTTTCCGGTCGAGCTTCGTGATAAATTGCCAAAGCCGCTGCCGGTAAACCGAACATCATGAAAGGATATTTCCCAGTCATGAATGTACCTGCTGTTAAATCTTGTACACCATCTTTGATCTGAGCCATAAAGATAGCTTGGTCACCTCTGACAATTTTGCCTGTATCATTAACATAACTACCGAATTCATACCAGAAAGGCGAATAGAAAATGTGGTGCAGTCCGAATGGAATGAGCGCACGCTCTACAACACCAAAGACAAAGGCACCAATAGTCAAGTTAGCACCTAGCATATTTTCTGAAAATGAATTTAATCCCGATTGAATGGTCGGCCAAACCAAAATCATGATCAACCCAAGCACAACTGCACTAGCAGCCGTGACAATCGGCACAAAACGCTTGCCTGCAAAGAATCCTAGATATGGTGGTAATTCTATCTCATAAAATTTATTATATAAAACCGCTGCCATTACACCAACTATGATACCTCCGAATACACCTGTACCAAGTGTCGGAATACCAAGAACGCTAGTATATGTGGCACTTCCTTCCAAATCTCCAACTTCAATCCCAAGAATAGTTCCCATGGTCACATTCATGATCAAGAATCCAATGATTGCGGCAAGACCAGCAACTCCATCTCCACCTGCCAAACCAATGGCTACCCCTACCGCAAATAACAGCGGAAGATTTCCAAAAATGATATTCCCGGCATTTTCCATGACGGAGGCAACCATCTCCACACCGCCATTTGCTAAAAACGGCGCGATGTCCAACAACGTCTCATTGTGCAAAGCATTACCGAATGCCAATAAGATACCCGCAGCAGGTAAAATAGCAACAGGAAGCATCAATGATTTACCGATTTTCTGCAAGACACCAAACAACTTCTTAAACATATTGTTTCCTCCTCATTTGTTTTTCACTAATAAAAACGGTTACATTCCGCTGCAATTATCCCTTTTGTTGTATACAAAAAAGGCATAAATAAAGATAGGACCGAAAAAGGACGATGGGTATAGATTACCCTGTTCCATTCTCAATCATTCTCCTTACTTATGCCTGATCGAATCAGTAACACGTAGGTTAATGTTTATTTATTTTTTTTTTGCAATCGTTGAATATGCATCGTTAAGTAGACAGCTTCCGCATCACAAACCGGTTTGCCTAATTGCTGCTGCATGATTTTTATTAGCTTCCAAGCTAAATTGTAGCATACAGGATATTCTTCTTTCAATAGCAAAGCGATTTTTTCAGGTTCATCTACTATTTCTCCTGATTGGACTCGGTCCATCATAAATCTTAAATGTCGAATGAGTCGTGAATAATCGATACTATCTTTATTTATATGAACATTTAGTTGTTCTTCTATAACTTGAATCAATTGAAAAACCAGTTGCGAATACTGGTTGACATCCGATACATCCTTATTCGCTATGGCACTGTGAATATGAAGGGTGATGAATCCAATCTCACCTTGGGGAAGCCCTATACCGGTTTTGTCTTGAATGAGGTCAATAACCTCGACAGCGATGGTATGCTCAAATGGATACAGGGTGATCGTTTCTTTTAAAAATGGGTTTTTTATGGTCATCCCTTGCGAAACCCGTTGCAGGGCGAATAGCAAATGATCGGTTAAACCTGCATGTATATGCTCGTTAAGGTTTCCAGGAACTCTATTGTTTATCAAAAGAATGGATTCGATAATGGCAGCTTGAAGATTTTGATCAATCTTTGGCAATAACTTTTTATAATTTTCCTGCTCCTTCTCACTTTTCAAAACAAACGTCTTCTCCGCGAGTTCTGGACTTAGTTCATCGCCTTTTTTTCGATTAAATCCTAGGCCCTTTCCAATTGAAACGACCTCACCATACATAGGATGATTAGCTATCACGACATTATTATTCAATACCTTTTCAACGAAAAAACCATTCATTAATCTCCCTCTTTTTTCGAAAAAATTATCCCATCCATTACAAAACATTTTATATCTATACTATACACGTAAAGTCCTTCACCTTACAACACGAGAAAAGAGGCCTAAAATAGGCCCCCATCCATTTACTCTTGTTTTTTTTATTACTTTAGGAAGATGAAATATAGAAGGAAGACGACGCCAAGACCCCACATAATCGGATGGACTTCTTTCGCTCTCCCCTTCATTGTCATCGTAATGGGATAAAAGATAAATCCGCAGGCAATACCTGTTGCAATCGAATAGGTCATGGGCATCATGATAACCGTGAAGAAGGCAGGTACCGCCACTTCAAACTTATGCCAGTCAATATTTTTAAGCGAGGAAGCCATGAGCACCCCTACAATGACTAACGCTGGTGCAGTTACCGCTGATGTCACAACGGAAAGTAACGGGAAGAAGAAAAGAGATAGAACGAACAGCAATCCTGTTACCACTGCCGCAAAACCACTCCGAGCACCCGCAGCGACACCCGCCGTTGACTCGACATAAGATGTGGTCGTCGATGTACCAAGGATGGCACCTGAGACAATGGACAGAGAATCAGCAAGCAAACCTTTCCCCGCTCTCGGTAGAACATTATTCTTCATTAACCCTGCCTGCTGAGCGACAGCCACCAACGTACCGGCCGTATCAAAGAACGCCACAAACAAGAAGGTTAAAATCACGATGAGCATCTGCCCTGTAAAAAGTTCACCAGGACTTCCGAAAGCATCGAATGCCACTCCGAAAGTTGGCGCAATGCTCGGTATTGCTCCAACGATCTTCTCAGGCACTGGAACTTGCCCAAATATCATTCCAACTACAGCCGTGATCACCATGCCGATGAATACGCCGCTTTTGACCCCTCTAGTCATCAAAATGACGGTAACAATAATTCCAAATACGGCTAGCAACGTACTTCCCTTTGTTAAATCACCTAGACCGACTAGTACGCTATCATCATTCGTGATGATTCCTGCGTTCTGAAACCCTACAAAGGTAATGAATAGTCCAATTCCAGCTCCGACCGCATACTTCAGTTCAACTGGAATGGCATTAATGATCTTCTCACGAATACCGGATAAAGAAAGTAGAACAAATATGAGTCCAGAAATTAAAACACCCGTTAAAGCTGTTTGCCATGGGATACCGAAACCAAGTACTACGGTAAAAGCAAAAAATGCATTAAGCCCCATGCCTGGAGCAAGAGAAATCGGATACCTGGCTATGAGCCCCATCAAAATGGAACCAATTGCGGCAGCCAATGCCGTGGCGACAAACACTGCTCCATAATCCATTCTCAATTCATCAGGGTAGTCCTCAATGCCCTGTAATGTTAACATCACCGGGTTTACAACCAGAATATATGCCATGGCGAGGAATGTAGTTAATCCTCCAAGTATTTCCCGTCGATAGTTAGTACCCAGTTCATTAAAACGAAAGTAATTTTTCATATTGAGTCTCCCCTATCATCAGTTCGTATGAATAAGAAAATGCCCCGTTCACTTCCGAACGGGGCTCAACTACTAATATGGAAAGAATTGATGAACTACCTACCTCACCATTTCATTCACATCGTAGTCAAGCTGTTAACGGCAGCTTGGTAGAAACTTTCGGGCCATATTCCCGATTTTATACGACAATTATATTCATTTACTATATAGGTATAGTGTACCAGTCCACAAAATATCCGTCAATATGTAATACGAATAATTTATTTAAATATTTATTTATCGTTCGCCTTTAAGTGATACGTTTTTATATTTTATGATAAATCTAATGTTAATTCCCTGTAATTATCTTGTTTTTTTAAAATTATGATTACAATAAATAATAAATCCCCATAAAAAAACCAGCTAAGGGGAAACCCTTCACTGGTTCAATGTTGTTTTTAATTATTCCCACTCAATCGTTGCTGGTGGCTTAGATGTTATGTCATATACGACGCGGTTTACATGATCCACTTCATTGACGATTCTTGTTGAGATGATTTCAAGCACTTCCCAAGGAATACGGGCCCAGTCGGAAGTCATTCCATCAATTGATGTGACGGCACGAATACCGATGGTGTAATCATACGTACGGGCATCTCCCATTACTCCTACACTACGAATGTTAGGAAGGACCGTGAAGTATTGCCAAATTTCACGTTCTAAGCCATTCTTCTTGATTTCCTCACGTAAGATATAATCGGACTCACGGACGATTTCAAGCTTTTCATCTGAAATTTCACCCAATACACGAATTCCCAAACCAGGACCCGGGAACGGCTGACGCCAAACGATTTCATCAGGAATGCCCATCTCGCTTCCTAATGCACGTACCTCATCCTTGAATAATGTATTCAATGGTTCAATTAATTTGAATTGCATATCTTCCGGTAGACCGCCGACATTATGATGTGATTTAATCGTTTGTGCCGTTGCCGTACCGCTTTCAATGATATCCGTGTAAAGCGTACCTTGTGCAAGGAAATCGATGCCTTCTAGTTTCGTTGCTTCATCATCGAACACGTAGATAAACTCGTTACCGATGATTTTACGTTTCTGTTCCGGATCGGAAACGCCAGCAAGTTTGGATAAGAAACGTTCTTTTGCATCCACTTTAATGACGTTCATATTAAAGCCGTCACTGAAGGTTTTCATAACACTTTCCGCTTCACCTTTACGCAGTAAGCCATGATCAACGAAGATACATGTTAGTTGATCGCCAATCGCTTTATGAATTAATACCGCCACTACGGACGAATCCACCCCACCACTCAAGGCACATAAAACTTTTTTGTCGCCGACTGTTTGACGGATTTTTTCCATTTCAATTTCAACGAAATTTTCCATGGACCAGTCACCTTTACATCCACAAACTCCAAATACGAAGTTTTTCAGGATTTCATTGCCGTGTACAGAGTGACGTACTTCTGGGTGGAATTGAACGGCATATAATTTACGTGACTCATCACTCATTGCCGAAATAGGACAAGACGGATTCGTTCCATCGACCGTGAAACCTTCAGGGGTTTCGACAACCAAGTCACCGTGGCTCATCCAGACAATTTGTTCTTTCGGAAGATCACCGAATAATTTAGATTCATTTTGAACCGTAAGAGTCGCTTTTCCGTATTCACGGTTTTTGGCGCGTTCCACTTTTCCGCCAAAATGTTTCGTCATCAGCTGCATGCCATAACAAATACCGAAAATCGGAAGACCTAAATCGAAAATACGCTCATCACAGCCAAATGCACTTGCATCATATACACTGTTAGGGCCACCTGAAAAAATGATCCCTGTTGGATTCATTTCCTGTAGTTCTTCCATTGTAATGGTATGAGGGTGAAGCTCACTGTAAACACCGAATTCACGAATACGTCGTGTAATCAATTGATTATATTGGCTTCCGAAATCAAGTACTACGATCATTTCTTGGTTTTTTTGCAATTCTGTTTTCCCCGGCACAAACGTCACCTCTATCAATGTAATTCACCCGAAAACGAGTGATGTTTTCATATAAAAAATAGTATCAAAAAAAAAGGAAAACTAAAAATCCACCCACGATGATATACAAAAAAAGTATATACGAAGGCAGATTTTCAGCTTTCCTGTAAATCCGCCTTCATAGTCAAATCATTTACGGTGATTCGGTAGAAACTTTCGATCCATATTATCGAGGATATATGAAGGACATTATTAGTTTAAGTTATTGTATCATTGTATCAATATAATAAAAACATGGTCAAGAGCTAGTTTTTTTCATAAGGGTTTCCCAGCTGCTCCGAAAGTGTTCCCATTCACCTTCTTCTAGATTTCCACGGTAAATCATCATTTCGTACCGTTCGGTCATTTTCCGCATCGATTCCGTCTCATAAACAGCATCCACATAGGCTGCATATTCCCGCAATGTTTGCCCATCAGGACGCCCTACCCCTGCACGGCTTAACTGCTTCAATAATAATTCGTAAGCCTGGACAAAATATGGACCGGATATCTTTTTGGAACGGAGTATATAGACAAAAGGAAGCCATTTCCTTCTATAAAGATACCCTACAGCAACCAGGATGGTTATGCTTAATAAGATTGCGGCACTCCACCCCAACATAGTTTTCTGATTTAGAAGAGCGTTTACCTTAGTTGATCCTGAATCTTTTTCAGGTGTATCTTGACGCTCTCTAGTCTGTGTCTCATTCTGCTTAACAATCTCTTTAGCTGCCGGCTCGGTTTTCTCGGTGTTTTGCGTATTGAGATCAGAATTATAAAATTCCGTTGGCCCATTAAATCCTTTTGTCGGTTCAAACGGTACCCATCCCAATTCCGAAAAATAAACCTCCACCCATGAATGAGCATTATTATTTGTAACTTTATACGCAGACTCACCCTTATAGATTGATCTTTCCCCTTCAGTATATCCCTTTACCCACCTTGCCGGTATATTGGCAGCTCTTAATAAAATGACCATCGCCGTTGAATAATTATCGCAATACCCAATTTGGGTCTCAAACAAGAATTGGTCCACATAATCCTGATTATCACCTGGGTATGGAATATCTTCTTTAGAATACCTAAACTCAGGGCCGTCAAAATGGTTTTCAATCGCCTTTGCTTTATCGTACCAATTGTTCTCATTCACCGTAAGTTCGTTGGCCAAGTCATAGATACGAGCTGGCAATCCCTCTGGAAGCTGCGTATTGTTTTCCATGAGGGCATCCATCGTTTCATCCTGTTCAGTAACTTTTCTTAATTCAGCCAGATCGTACCTGGGCATTTCATAGACCAGGTCATATTCTTTAGTAATAGGGCTCTTGCTGTTTTGTTTTTCTGTGAGGTACTTATCCGTATTTTTATAATACTTAAACCAATCCACGTTCTCGGCCTCTATCCTTTTCAAGTAACCTGATTGTGGATGAAGAATGTGAGAATAGCTTTCTAGCATATTTACAGTTGTATTCATTTCTTTTGTTTGCAACACTTCAGGAACCTCAAGTTCTTCTATGCCAGTCAAATCCTGCCCATTAGAGAGCATGATATACTCTTCCATAGCATCTACACCCACCCAGCCTTTTCCGGTGTAGATATCTTTGTTTTCCACCTTCCAATAATGTCCGGTCGTTGCCGTATTGTAAAAAACGACCGTGTTATCCGGTTCGATTGACCCTCCAAGAGAAGAATCATCTTCATCGTATCCCACCCGCTTATCTAGGGAATCACTATCATCATCATTTCCTGTCACTTTATCGGAATAAGAAACGATAAACGGTACAGGGTCCGGCCACTTAGGAGAAAACTTCGGTGCAGAAAATCCGACTAGGGCGCTTAATAAGATCATCCCGGATAACATGAAGATCCACTTCTTGAATGGGCCTCCTGAAAAAACAAACCGCTCTTGTATGGACAAGCGTAACATCGCCAACACACCAAGCATCGAAAAACCGATAATGATGATCCTGACAATCGCCGCATCCCCATCATAGGGAGTGAATGTATCAAGAACTGATATAAAAATAACCGTTAGCATATAAAGCAAAAAAATGTTTCGCCTTACTGTCACCCAGTAATGTACCAAATACGTCACAAGCCAAAGAAGCACGAAAAATAAAAGCGTTCGAAAGGGGTTAGAAAGCATCTCCCACTTCCCCGCATAAACATTCGAAAAGTTAGCCGTTAAGTCCAGTAAATCTCCAGTAAGCCATTTGAATGTCATGAAAGGGACGGACGAATAAAAGAACTGGATGGCGATTAATATAAAGGCACTCACGAGGATAAAGCGCACAATCCAATGAATGCGAAAATAGTGTAAAAGTAAGGAAAGGACCACAAACACAACAAAAATCAGGATATCTCCCGTATCAGTAAGCTTCTCTACAGGTCGTAACCATTCGGTAATTAATAGAAGGCCAAATGCATATAAGAGAACTGACATCCACCTTTCCATTTTGGTAGTATCAGCGTTCATTTGCCTTCACCTCAGTTCGTTCATTTAGAAGGTGTCCCTGCTCAAAGAAGCTAAGCTTTATTCCACGCGCTAAAGCTGCCAATCTCGCATTTTTTTCTTCAATCGTGAAATCATCCTGGCTTTTCACGCATAACAACGTCATTTGGTTTCCTCCGAACGCACTCACTCCTTCTAGCTTTTCCATCGTTAAATCGGTGATCACAAATATTAGAGAAGCATTCGAAGGCACGATTCCCTTCTGCAACTTGCCATTCCAAACATTTAGGCTCGTTGCTTTGGCTTTTGTGAGCTGGTAAAAGATTTTCCTTCTCTGTTTACTTCCTCCTCTAGCCGGTATGACCTCCTTCGATCCGGTACTAACCAAACCAACATCCATGCCCTTTTTTATCAAGGTATGTACCAAGGAAGCCGTAAGTATGATAGCTTCCTCGAAAAAGGGAGAAGCGTACTCATCAAGCATGATGAATGTATCACGGCTTTTCTGTTCCTCAAATTCCTTTGTCATGATTTCACTTGTTCTGGCTGTAGCCTTCCAATTTATCCAAGACAATTGATCACCTGGCTGATACTCTCTAATTCCTGATACTACTGAATGTTCCCGCTGCCTTTTTTTCGTAGACCCTACTTGGCCTTGAGTGAATACATTTTCCAAGCTCTTGTAAGGTAACTCCTGATACGTCGGAAAAACGGTAATTTTCAAAGGGGAACGCACTGTCGCTTCCTTTCTATAGAGTCCAAAAAAGTCCCCTATGCTAAAGCGAACCGCATGCAAGAAATGTTCACCCCGTGGCAGGTTATCCAAGGTATATGTCAAATTGAAAGACTGTTTAAATCCTGGAATCAAAAGTGTTCTTTTTGTCAATTCCATCGGTAACTCCTCTTCTACTACCATATACAAAAGAGGTAGTCGGTTTTTACGAGAAAATACCAATGTTATTTCCACAGAATCCCCAGCCTGGAATTCCTGTTTACTTATTCTTCTCTCCACATCAAAAGCTTGCAGCGGGTAAAACATCAGAATCATAGAGTACACAGCAAACGGCAAAAAAGTATAGAAAATGAACCAGCTGATGAATCCACCTTGAAACATCGCAAAACTGAAAGAAAGTAGCAAAAGTAAAACAATGCCGCTAACCCTTCTATTTTTCTTTAATAAGGTAAACATGCTCCCCATTAGGTCACTGCCCTCTTCACTGGCACCTCTGTCGTAGCCACAATTTCATGAATCACCATGTCAGCATTCACCCCTGCATAATTCGCTTCAGGATTAAGAATTAGACGATGGGCAAAGACATATGGAACCAAGTGCTGCACATCATCTGGTAGGACATAATCCCTTCCATTCAAAAGCGCATAGGCTTGGGATGCCTTCATAAGGGCAATTGAGCCACGAGGGCTGACCCCAAGATACACACTTTCATGTTTACGAGAGTGATTGGCGAGCTCGACGATATACTTCTTTATAGTCTCATCCACTATCACGGACTTCGCCTCTACCTGCAAATCTTTCAACTCTTCTAAAGTAATGACGGATTGCAACTCTTCAATCGGTGCGGTATATTGAGCCCGGTGCAGTACCTCAATCTCTTCTGCTACTTCCGGATAACCCATTTTCATTTTTAATAGAAAGCGATCCAACTGCGCCTCTGGAAGAGGGTATGTACCTTCGTAATCTATTGGATTTTGAGTAGCCATGACGAAAAATGGCTGTTCCAATTTCCTTGTCACCCCATCGACCGTCACACTTGCCTCTTCCATCCCCTCAAGCAGGGCGGATTGCGTTTTCGGCGATGTTCGGTTGATTTCATCAGCCAAGATAATATGGCCCATGATTGGTCCCGGCCTGAAAATAAATTCCTGTTCCTTTGGGTTGAAGATCGACACACCCGTTACATCAGACGGCAGCAAGTCGGGTGTGAATTGTATCCGTTTGAAATCTGCACCGATGGACTTAGCAAGGGCCCGGACCATGACGGTCTTACCCACACCTGGCACATCCTCCAACAAGACATGTCCCCCGGAAAGGAGAGCCACAAGACTCAATTCAGCTATATCCCTTTTCCCAATAATGACCTTTTCTATATTTTCTAGAATCATATCCATTTTTTGATTCACCTGTTTATAAACCATCCTCTACCTCCCATGCTTTCATAAATCATTCAAGTTCAACTCTTATATATTCGACATCCTTTTTACAATAACCTCCAATTTAATCCTATAAAGTGAGTTTACTAGATAATTTATCCTATAAGCTATATTCTTTGAAATTTTTTCACTATTTATGCAATTAGGTATGCTAAAATGGTGCTAAGTGAATATGAACCATGCAGAAAATAGGTGCTGACTTGTCAGCTTAATAGGGAATTCGGTGTAAAACCGAAGCTGTTTCCGCAACTGTAAGTGCTAATGAAATAAGGAATATACCACTGTTTGAGGATGAATCCGCACGCACGATACCATTCATTCATATCAAATGGGAAGGTTCTTAGAGTAAAAAGACGCACGAGCCAGGAGACCTGCCTTTTTTTTATCGTATTTTGCTCTTCGGAAGTTAAGAGGATTGTACGGCACTCTTCCATCTTTTTTCTAATTCTAGATACATAGATGTCCGTTTGCCGACCAATACCTTTGGTCGGCTTTTTCTTTTGCCGACGAACTGCAATGCATAGGCCATTCACACTACCAGAAAAGGAGGAATCATTTTGACAAAGAAAGATCTTCGTTTTGTATGTTACCCATTCATGCGCGAAACGGCCTCGACCGTCGATTATGAAATCCGTACCGATTCATTGACGACACAGATGGGACTGGCAGCTTCGTTAACGAAAGAGATTCCTGAAGTTTACAGTGATTTAATGGAACTGTTGCCGATGGCTTATCACTTAAATGGTTCTGTCCGTGGAAAATTAGCCATAGCCGAATCCGATCTAAACCGTCTTAGTGACATTTATGACTTTTATGTAGCTGAAGTAAAAGAAAGCATCGAAACATTCGTGCTTCCGCAAGGCTCAACGGTTTCCTGCATTTTGCACACCTGCCGCAGCGAAGCCAAAAAATCTGTCCGGGCCCTGCATATAGTCAGTACGGAAAAAGAGGTACCGTCTATCCTTTTTGATTATGCTCATTTGCTGGCTAATGTTCTTTTCGTGATGGCTGTCTATGTCAATAAACAGTTGGGCGTTAAAGAGATTCCTTTTATCAGCAAATCATATCCAACCAAACCGATGAAAAGAAAGTGGAGGAATAAATCATGAAAAGAACGTTAAGGTTCAGTTGGATCGCCCTTCTGATGGTGGTCCTTTTCCTTACAGGATGCGCCACAAATGATGAGCAAAAGTCCACAGAAAAAAAAGCTACAACAGAAGAGTTCAAAGCCTATACCGTTACCGATGATAGTGGTAAAGAAATCACCTTTGATAAAATCCCGGAAACCGTCGTTTCCCTTCAACCAAGTAATACAGAGATTTTATATGCCCTAGGTGTAGGCGATAAAGTGATTGGAGCTACGGATTATGATAATTATCCTGAAAAAGCTAAGGAAGTTGAACGTGTTTCCGATTCGATGACGATTAATTCCGAAAAAATCATCGCTTTAAAACCAGATCTCATCATGGCCTATACAATAGGCGATGAAGCAGCATTGAAGCCGCTTGAAGATGCGGGAATCCCTATTTTTATCATAAAATCAGCAGTGAATTTCGATGATGTATATGGAGACATCAATCAAATCGCCGAGGTCATGGGCGTAAAGAAAAAAGGGAATGAATTAGTCCAGACAATTCAAACACAAATCAAAGATGTTGAAGACAAAGTGGCGAGTGTTGATTCTAAAGAGAAAACATATTTTGAAATCAGCCCTTCTCCTGAAATTTATACAGCAGGAGCGGAAACCTTCCAACAAGAGATCTTAGCTTCTGCCGGTATCGAAAATATCTTTGTCGACCAAAAGGGCTGGGCGAAAATAGCTGATGAAGAAGTCATCAAGCGCAACCCAAATACCATTATTACAACCGTTGGCTATGTGGAAAATGCAGTGAATGAAATCAAATCCCGCAAAGGCTGGGGAGATGTCGACGCAGTGAAGAAAAATCAAGTATATCAGCTTAACGAAGACGTCATGTCACGTCCTGGACCGCGCATCGGGGAAGCTGTAGAACTAACCGCCAAGACCGTATATCCGCAATTATTCAAATAAAGGAAACACCAAACCCGCATGAAATTAAACATGCGGGTTTGGTGTTCTAGTTTTTATGCATTTTGTTTATACCCTTTCATTTGATAAAATGAATTATCCCATTTTGACGATTCGAGGTAATGAATATGTATAAAAAATTCTTTATATGGGTCTTTACCATCGCCCTTCTTTTAGGTCTCCTAATCACTCTTTCAAAATAAGAAAAACCCGACTCCAAAATTTGGAGTCGGGTTCTTCATTTCTTATCTCCTTCTTGATTCAACTTACCCATTCTCGGGATAAGGACTACAAACAAACACAACACGGCAATTCCTAATACAATCCCCAATAGGATTGATAAATCAAACTTCAAGAAGGATCTCTCTTCTTCTAAACTTCTCTTTCTAATGGGGGCTTCTGAAGAAAACAACCCCATTTCTTCCGCTTTGGAAGCAATGATATTATTATCCTCCGTTACAGGAGAAAGAAAAAGGGAATCTTCTATCGAGTCTATGACATCATACTTTCCTCTTTCAAAGGTAAGGCCTTTTACTTCTTCCGGGATTTTCTGCTTCTGTTTCAATAACTCCTCATCATGAAAATATTCAGTTTGAATATTGATATCCTTTTCCTGATACACATTTGGCTCCTCGATGGGATCCTCTTGGGCCAGACCATGAACGGGCTGAAACAAGAGGATAATGAATAATAGGAGAAGGATCTGTTTACTCCACTTCATGAGCCATCTCTCTTTTAATCGCAAGACGCTTCATCACATATGGAAGAGTCGCAGCAATCAGTGTTAATATAATCAAAATGACAGTGGCTGGGATAAAGGCCAACTGATTCCCGAATTGAATGGACATATACACATTGGCTACCGGATGGTCGACATTGAAATTAGGCATGATCAGGTCTAATAATGGAATGGTGAAGAAACTGATTAAACCAATGACCAGAATTGCCCCGACAAATGGTCCTATCGCAAAGGCAAGCTGTGTGAATGCTGAACAGAAGAATAAAAGCAGGACAGTGAAAACGGTCCATTTAATCGCCTGCATATCACCAAGCGGATAAATCTTCAGCCCATACATGCTGATAATCAAACCGACGATTAAGTTCAGTAATGTGAATAAGGCTGCATGCACCAGCACCGGAACGGATGCATAATGGTGCAAGAAGAAACCAATCAGTAATCCCGATATTAGGATGATTACTAACATCACGATTGGCGGGATATTAACCTTTTCTTGTTGCAATACCTCCCCGCTGATTTGAACAGGATTCGCTAAATATTCGTACACATACCCGTTCGACTGATCATCCACTAACGTATTATTCAATACACTGTAAACATCCGTTTTGATTTTCTTCGTGGAATCAACGTTTTGAGCCCAATTTTCATTAAGTTCATCCGCTCTTTGCTGAACCGATCCCACTTTTGCTTGTAGGTCGGATGTATCCTTCGTAACCGTGTCTTGACGCTCCGCAACGGAATTAACAAGTTCTGAAATAAAGCTAACCGTGGTTGCCGTGGTATCTTGAAGAGATACGAACATTTCTCCATCCAGGCTTCCAACAGGGGCCTCTTCCATTTCAGGAGTCTCCATATTACCTGTTAAGTTAGCCGTTACTTCTTGAGTTTTCGCTGTTATCGCCGATAATTCTTCTAGTGTGGCAGCATGCTCCACCTCAACATTCTCATCATATTCTGCAATGAATTCGAGTATTGAGCTTGAAAGTAAACCGAAGTCTTCTTCCACATCCAGCAGGCTTGATTGAACAAGTTTCGCCTGTTCATCGACAATACCGGCGACACCATTTTTCAGATTCTCTAGTTCAATCATATTGGCGCTGAATACTTCATCCAAATTTTCTTTCGTATTATTCACTCTTTCAGCAAGCTCTCCATAAGAAGAAAGCGAACCATAATAAGCTAGAAGGGCATTTGAATCGCGGCTCGCAATCGAACGATTGAAGACATCCACTAGAGCTGCCCGTCTTTCACCGCCTACTTTTTTCAATAATTCCTCTTCCGCTTTTTTAATTTCTTTAAGGGTCTCATTGATGGTCATACTTTGGATATCCTGTAATTTTTGAATATCATTCTGCGATTTTTCCCATTGATTCCCCAAATCCTGATAATCTTTACCTAGCTTTTGGTAATCGTCTTGTAATTTCTTATAATTCGTTAGTAACTTATTATATGAATCTATCAATGCATTGAACTCTATAACTGCTTGATTATAATTCTTCGTTCTGTCATTCAAGGTCCCGCTCATTGTATTGATTTCTTCTTGTAGACTGCTAGCAAGGGAACTAATTTGCTCTTTTGTACCTTCACTGCCCTCTGCCGGCACTAAATTTTCAAGCGAGGTATTCATACCATTGATTTTATCCAGTAACACTTGAAGTGAGATATCATCGATTGCTTCCTTTTTTGAAGGAGCAGCTTTTGAATCCCCATTTCCCCCGGTATCAACATCTTCTATCGGTGTACCGCCTCCACCAATTGGATCTTTATCCCCCGAGCTGTTGGCCAAGCTTACACGTTGCTCCAATAAAGTTGACTGAAGCTTGTTAAGCCCAGCCTCTTCCGATTGTTTAAATTGATCAATCGAGCTTTGTTGTTCATTCTTTATTTTCGAGATTTGTTCCACCTGTTTTTCTTTCATGCTGGTGGAGAAATCCTCCAGGTTACTAGTGCTACTTTCAATTTCTTCTTGCATCATCACCACGTTCTCATTCATGCCTTGTTCATTCAGACTAAATCCCGGTTTGGTATCCTTTTGGATATCCGGTATCGTCTGGACTCCCTCATTCAGCACCCCATCATACGCTTGGATGCTATCCATGACCAACTGCTGATTTTGGGTGGATGTCAAAGCAAAAAGAGCACTTTGCGCTTTCTGGTATTCCTCAAAAGTCATAACTTCCTCCACGAAAGAGGCCATTTGGGCTTTGGTTTTTCCCATTTCACCTAATGCTTCATTGGTGGTTTCCCCTGCACTCTTCGTGGAAGCAAAAACTCCCTTGAGCATATCTTTATGTTGTTTGATTTCCCCAGCCAGACTTTCCGAGCTTGGGGTATAAAACTTATACATCGTGTTTTGGAAAGCGATTTCCTTTGTCAAAACATTATCGAACTTTTTGCGGATATCCTCTACCGATTGAGATACATAGCTCCAGTATTGCGTGGAAATATGCTTATTCATTTTATTCTTGGTCTTCTCTAACTCTTTTTGCACCTTTTCCATATTTTCCGCATTCAAGCTTGTCTGAACTTTATACTTAACCCCCGCTTTGACTGGTTGTTCTTCAGTAAAGGTATAAATGTTCTTGGAAAAGTCCGATGGGAAGTAAATAATTGCATCGTACTTTTTATTAGCCAGTCCATTTTCTGCGGCACTTCTGTTGACGACAACCCAATCATACTCGGAGTTTTTATCCAATGTGGTGACGAGCTCTGAGCCGACTTGTATCTGGTTCTTGTTATATTCAGCCCCATTATCTTCATTGACAATGGCAATTTCACGGGAGGCCGTTTCTGTTTTTTTCATCGGGTTTTGACCAATATAAGAAAAAAACAAGATGGGCAGAGCAATGATTACAAGTATCTTTCCAATTAGTAGCAACGGCTGTATTGTCTTATTCAACTGCTTTCTCCCTCCTTCTTATTCACTTAATGGAATCTGAATTTTACTTTCCCTGCCATTTAGAACAAAATAACCGTACCCTGGCTGTATTTCTTCTTCTTTTCTTGAATACGAGAGCGTATATAAACTCTGATCCGATTTTTTCAGAAGCAAAATTGCCTGCCTAATCTGTTTCAATTCCGTCGTCAGGGAATCATATCCCTTCGTGAAGTCATTCGCATTTCCAGCCACCATCAATGAAAAACCTAAGTGGCTGTATTGTTTTATTAGGCCGCTTATTTTGTCCTGAATTCTTCCATCAATCGCTTGCTGGAACCTTGAAATGCTGTCGATAACGAAGATGACGGATGAAAAATCAAGCTGTTTCATTGGCTTCTGTTCCAAGGCCTCTAAATACTGGCGTTCACGGTCCTCAAATATTTCCGTGATGTGATCGAGCCAATCTGTAATCTGATCTTTCGTTTCTACGTACTGTACGGTCTCTCTGCTTGCATAAGGTGATAGACCGCGATCCACTCCATCAAATATGCCAACTTCACCGATCGTCTGGGGAAGAAGCGTATCCAAAACCACTTTGAGCATGTTTGTTTTTCCTTTACGTGACTGACCGACAATAAGTAAGAATGGGTTGGCATGCAAATCTACCCATACAGGGGATACGCTCTCCTCCGAAAGCCCGATTGGTATGATTCCTGTCTTGGTAGATGGTGAATAGTACGTCTTGAATGACGCGAAGTCTAGGCGATTTGGCAACATTGGAATGGCTGGCGGCTTAGCATGATTTTTGTATCTTGTCTTGTTTTCCGCCACCATCTGTTTCATTGCTTCCAAAACAGCTACATCATCTTTTCCATCTGCTGGCAGATACACCTGCATCAGATAGGTCTGGTCTGTTTTCACCAATGCCCTACCAGGTACTGGTTCATTTTCATAAGGCGTCCTGCCTAAAACGGAATACTGTTCCGAGCTGTCCATTAAGTAATGAACGACCTTCGTTTTTAAACTATTCATCATTGGCTGACGGATGGCATTAATTCTTGTAGCGGTCAAAATCATAAACACCCCAAGAGATTGTCCGTCACGAGCAAACTGGATGAATTGTGCCTCCTGATCTGGCATTTCATCCTTCACCAAGTCGAAATTATCGATGACGATGTAGATAATCGGTAACTTATCTTCCACTAGAGCGTTATAAAGCTTGATATTGCTAAGTTCCCGTTCAGAGAAAAGCTGTTTCCTTCTTTCCATCTCCGTCCTCATGAACAACATGAACTTCTCTATTTTCCTCATCTCATCCAATCTGAAATAATCTCCTGTGTGTGGCAGCTGGCGAAGTGGCAGCAGTGCACTGTTCCCAAAATCGAAAATGTAATAATGCAATTCTTCAGGTGAAAATTGTTCGATGAAATTAAAGAGAAGCGTCAATACCGTCGTTGACTTGCCATAGCCGGAAGATCCGAAAATCCCAATGTTTCCATCCTCTATCCAGTTGTACACATAATCCGTCTGGCTCTGCAATTCGGGCTCGTCTTTTAATCCAAGATGGAACTGGTTTTCCGTATGGCTTATTTGATTGTTTCTTGATAGGCGGTCCGATAGAGGAGGCAGCCAAGGACTAGCCAGTTTTGGAATCTGCATTTCATTCTGCGTCGCTACAATATGGTCAGCCACAGCTTCAATTTCGCTGATTTTTTCTTTTCGTATCGAAGTAACTTCCTCCGTTACATTGGATATCTGGACAAGCCCGAGATCCGTAACAAGCGCTACTTCATCCTCCGCCCCCACTGTATCTTCCATATAAGGGGCACCGCTCCACGCAGATTGAAACAGTTCGTACACCTCGTTATTTCCTACCTGTAAATAGCCACGGCCGGTGACGGTGATGTTCGCAGCATCGCTATTTTTCAAGATTTCTTTACTATCATTGGCATCCTGTACCTTTAAGGAAATCTTAAAACGGGCATTACTCCAAATCTGGTTATCAATCACGCCTCCTGGCTTTTGCGTAGCCAAAATCAAGTGAACACCCAGGCTCCGTCCGATCCGTGCCGTACTGACCAATTCACGGATGAAATCAGGTTCTTCATTTTTAAGTTCGGCAAACTCATCTGAAATCAGGAATAAGTGCGGCAATGGCTTATCGGCTTTTCCTTCTTTATATAAGTCCGTGTAATCATTGATATGATTGACCTCATAACGATCAAACAGACGCTGTCGTTTCTTCAGCTCGCTATTGATCGAGGCAAGTGCCCGGGCACTGAAGTTCTTGCTTCCTTCAATATTCGTGATGACTCCAAGTAGATGGGGAATTTGCTTGAATGGCTGTGCCATTCCCCCTCCTTTATAGTCAATCAGCAGAAACGCCACTTCATGGGGATGATAGTGAACGGCAAGCGACAAGATATAAGTCTGCAACAATTCACTTTTTCCGGAGCCCGTCGTCCCTGCGACTAAGCCATGGGGACCGTGTGCTTTTTCGTGTAAGTTTAACTCCACTCTATCTGTCTTTCCTTTCAGTCCAATCGGCACCGCTAACGACTTGGAGGACTGATTCGTCAGCCAATTCTGGCCGATTGGCAGATCCTTAACTTCACGAGCTTTTAAAAGTTCCAAGAACGAAACGGTTTCAGGGATGGAGTTATTCATCCCTTTTTGATGATCAAGCGACCGCAATAACCGGGCATATCCCTCATTACCTTCCCGTTTATGCTCGTCAAGCCTGAAGGGCGTATGAACGGCTTTCTTTTGCTGAATCAAGATTTCACCATCACGATCATTGATATACTTCACAAGCGTATGGACGTTCTCTGTCAAACTCTCTTTGGAATCTGCCGCAAAGATAGTTGATATGCCGAGCTGTTCGGACTTGCCTTCTAAATATTCAAGAATGACATGTTCCGAAATCAAAGTACGGTCTGTAACAATGAATACGAAATGAGGCGTAAACCTCACTTTTCCTTTATTCTCATCCAGATCCCTTTCTCTAAGCAATTGATAGATCGATGACAATAGCTGATCACGAGATTGCTCATTATAAATAAAGCCTTTCGCGTAGGCATGCGGCAATTGGAAATGAGGTAGCCATTTCATCCATTCCCATTCCTCATAATCCTTTTCCGGGAAAATCGCCACGAACCGGACATCATGATAGCTATGGAAGAAAGCCAATTGACCAATCATCTGCTGCAGCTCCCGTTTGACGACGGTTTCCTTCCCCACTAGCCCCATAGAGCCACTAGCCAAATCAATGGTTAATGGAAGATCGTCAAGGCTCTTGTATACATCCACAAGTTCCTGCGACTGTTCAAGTAAATCATCAATATCTCGGTTCGACATATCACTGCTGTTTACCTTGACCTCATAACTTGATGGAATCGACGCCGTACCGACCCTAAAGTGGAGAAAGTCTTCACTTTCCATCGTCCGCTCCCATATTCGATCGCTAATCCGATCCGTCAGTTGCTTCATTTTTTCAAAAGAAGGGTAATGGTAGAGCAAAACTTTCTTTTGCTGTGCCGAGAGTTCTTGTAACTCTTCACGCTTTTGTTCGAGATACCTCGTATAAACGCGCAGACGCCTTTCAGCTCTGTGCTTCTGCTTCTTTTTATCTTTGAAGTATTGCACCGTAGAGGTCACCATGGTAGTGGTGAACATTACAATCGAAATGAGGATGAAGATCCCACGCGGCTGAACAATCATGACAACTCCCATGACAATCAGCATCATCAATGGAGGCATAAGGATTAGCCATAGCCCCCGATTCTGGTCTTCCGATTCTTGACTTGGAAATGAGATTGTCACTTTCTCATCCGGCAATTCGTAAATCATCCGTGGAGTCCGGCGATACTGTGGATAGCTTTTTTTCATTTCGGATATCGGCTGCATGATCCTAGTTAACGTGGTTTCATAACGGTCCGCACTTTTGACCATTAATGTATCACCTTCAAGTACCCTCAGTAACATATATGGCGAACAAATCAAATCACCATTTTCAATGGCCGTCAATTCCGTAACTTTTACGCCATTCAGGAAAAGCCGGCCTTCCCTAGGTACGAGCAACCACTTTTCTTTACGGCGAACAATGGAAAAGTCCGTATCGTTGCCTCCCTTTTTGCAAATCGTTGCTCCCGAACGGTCCGATACCGATACCTCTTTCAAGTGACCTATATAATAAAGGCTTTCATCCAGTTCCCCTGGTGCGTAAAAGATATCAACAGCTTCTTGACCTTCATGAAAAGTGTAGGACTGGTAAGGCTTTACCTCCCCTATCCTCTCTTCTCCTCTACTTACCGTATATTGATCAAGCTCATCATCTTTCCTCAACTCAATATGGCCGTGGAGGAATGGAATTGAATAGATTGTGATAGTATCCTGTTCGGATGATCCAATCGTGATTGGACCCGCTTGCATATCCCTAATCGTATAAGATTGGAATGTCTTCTTACAGAAAATCCATAGTGAACTCATTTATTCTCACCTCTGCAAAGGACTCGTAAGCTCTCAATCTTTGCTATCCTCTTTCTCATTTTCTTTAGCTGATTTTCCCGAAGCTTCCTTGCTATCTTTTTTTCCTTTAGAAGCAGCCTCCTGCTTCTCTTCATCTTCTTTTATAGCCGGTTTGGCTTCCGGTTCCACTACGCTTTCTCTATTGGACTCCGTGGATGGCTGGTCTTCTTGTTCCAATAGATTGGCCTCTTCAAGCTGTTTTTGAAATTCTTCCATTTCTTTTTCATATTCTTTAAGCTCCGTATCCAATTCTTTCACTTGCGTCTCTTTTTCTTCGCCAGTCAATTTCTCATTCGATTTAATTTGTTCCTTCTGTGTTAAAAGACCATACATAATCAATTCCCGGTCTTCCATAATCCTTGCTACATTGATTGCATCCTCACTTAAGCCTCGGCCAATGTATATCCAGTAAAGAAGATATTGGCTATCGGTCTGCAAGGTAATGGCCTTTAAAATATTTTCCTTCTGAAAGTCCATCAATGATCCATGAGTAGTGACATAAGATTTGGAAAGCTCATACTGAACAACATATGGCATTTTCTCAGGATTGAAATGTTCTAATCGATCAATGACTTGGCTATATTCCTGCTTTAAAAAGTTCTCCCCACTTTCCACATAGGCCTCCTGCTTTGGATTGGAAAAGAATAATGTATAAATCGTAAAGACTACTAATGGGACTAAGATAATTCCTATTCCCCATAGAGTGTAACGCTCAATTTTCCACTTCTTTTCTGGAATATGTATAAAGGTTTTTTGTTCCTTTTCCAAAAATGCTATCCGGTTTTGAACAGACAAGGTCAGCCCTTCCCAAGTCTCCTCTGCTAAAATGCCTTGAGTTTCTTTCGATAGTTTAAGAGTTTTATGATAAAGAAGATATTGATCGAATGTATGCTGCCTATCAACAAGAGCTGCTATCGTCGATTTTGTCTCCTCAAAGAGTTGGTTCGCATCTTCCTCATATGGTGGAAGACTCTCTTTTACACCATAATGAAGGAAGTAGGGAGTAAGCCCTTGATCGAATACTAGATTCTCTGGACACACGATTACCTGTAAACGGGTTAACTCATGTCTCCTAATCTTCTTGATAATTTGATAGCAAGCCATCCACCTATTCAATGGACTTTTTTTTCCGGCCTCGTCAAAAGCAAAAAAAGAGGCTGGTGGTACAATGCTGATTTGCACCTCATCCTCTGATACTTCTATATTTTTATGAAGAACAGAATCTACTTCCTGAATCAGCTGTAATTCCAACGGATTCTGCATCGATAATTTAGCACGCTGGAAAATAAACGAATACCCATCATCATTTTTCTTCATTACAGCATCACTTTGTATTTCCAAATACGATGATTTTTTCTCACCCATTCTATGTACTCCTTTGCCCCTGCTAAAGGGCTTTAGACTTTTTTCCTATATGTAGGGCATTCCTCTTCATTAAAGGATCTCGAGCCGGTCCCCTGTCGTAATACCACTATCCACTAATGTGTCGTAACCGGAACAAACAAACTCCTTATTTTGAACCCGTACCCAATAACCATCACGCGGTGCATCCGGAATTCCTTTTACCTGCCAGACGATTTCCACAACCTTTTTGACGGATCGGTAATTGGACACTTGAAGATCGAAAACTTCCCCTGTATATCTCTTTAAATCAATTGTTAATTGAATATAAATGCCAATCACCTCTTTTAAAGCAAAAAGCGCCACAATCTACAATTAGATTCACGGCGCTTCCTCCTAAAGCCTCTATCTCAATTATTTTCTAATTATCCGCGAATTTGGCTAGCAATTTGATTATCTGTATCTTCAAGAATTTGAGCTGATTTCGTCAATTGTTGTGATACCTCATTTAATAAACGAGCCATATCATTAAATGATGGTTTTAATTCTTCATACTGACCAACGAAGGCTTGGCTTGAGGCACCTTCCCAAATACCCACTAAATGATCTCTCATTTTATCCAAACGCCCAATAATATCTGTGACTTGTTGGCTTTCGTTATCATACTGTCTAGCTACGTCCTTAAGTTCTGATGGAGTTACGCGAATTTGTGACATTTTTAAATTCCTCCCTATACGGTATTTAGTTACATTTTAATAAACCCATACAATATTTGCCATATAAATAATAGTTATACTCAAAAAATGGTAATATTTGATTATTAATACAATCCTGAATTTACCATTACAGAAGTCTAATTACCTGTTTTATACATTTATAAACCACTTTCTGTGTAAATTATATTATTTTTCCATATATTCAACTGAATAACCATCCATATACCTACTACTTTTTTCTTTATTAGGGTTTTTTCGTATTTTCCATTGTAAAAGAAGACTTTTGCACCTCCATCTTTGTTTTAATCAATCGTTTGATTAAAGAGCTAACACGGATTCAGGAGGAGATACCGGGAGGATGCTTACATATGAATCTTTCAAAAAATAAAAAAGTAGGAAAGAAAATAGTTGCTACTAAAAGAAGCTACAGCTATTTCTATTGAAGGAACACCAATAAAGGCGTTTGAAAAAAGGAGGAGTTAAATGATACGCAACCTCTCACTACTATGTAAATCCAGGAGATACGTTTGGCGCCCTCATTTAAAACTTTATCCACGTTTTGCCTTTCCCCCTATTTTAATGAAAGAATTCTCTTTATAATGAAAGCAACCTTCTCTCCATCCTAATAATGACCATGGAATAGCGGTTTTATTTTGTTTCAACAATAGCCAAGGTGGAAAAAAAGATGAAAATGTATAAGTTAACAGAAGACTTTTCCTCGATTTATAAAAAAGGAGCCAGATTCTTCGTTGTTTCCGATTCGGAGTTTATCGGTGTCAAAAGCTATGTATTACTATCTGAAGACTTGAGGGGCAAAATTGAAGTAACGGACGATGAGTTGAAGAATAAATTCGTTTCCATTAAAGTGAAGCCTGACTAGTTTATAGAACGCAAAAAAAGAGGGATTTTCATCAATGAAAATCCCTCTTTCTTTTATTTCAAGTCTTCAACAGAATCAATATCGACGTAATCTGGCACAACCAATCCATTCTTCGTTCCTTTAAGGTTTGGTCCAAGATCGATGATATCTTTTTTGTATTTATTGTAATATTCAAGATGCGTTCCTGGAAGCCATGCCGCAACAAATGCATCCGCACTTCCATTGGCTACACCAGCAAACATTGGTCCCACTTCAACTTGGCTTAATGTTACATCATAGCCATTCTTTTCGAGAACCTTGCCTATCACATTTGTACTGGCAATTTCCGTATCCCAGGCAACATACACAAGATTGATACTTTCGCCATTTCCTGCTTTTGCACCTTTTGTCCATTTAGACACTTTATCAGGATTGGCACTGATCCATTTTTCCGCTGCTTCAGATGGAGATTTCCCTCCAGCAACTTCGACCATTACATCTTCCATATCCTCTGTCTCCCAGAAGAATTGATCCAGGATTTTATAAGCGCCTGGCGCATCCTTTTCGAGTCCTTGTCGAACGATTGTATTTATGTTTTCTTCCCCGCCAAATGATCCATTTGGATCTTCAAGATATTTCAAATCATATGTCGAGAACATCCAATGCGGTGACCAACCCGTAACGATAATCGGTTCTTTCTTATCAATCGCTTTCTTCAATTCCGCAACCATCGCGGCTGAAGAACCTTCGACAAGATTCCAGTTGTCCAAATCATAATCTTCAATAGCCGTTTTAGTTAATTTCATCAAACCGGCACCCGGCTCGATACCGATAATTTGATAATTCGTCTCTTCACCAAAGCTGTTTGCATCACCTTGTATGACTTCTTCTTTCTTCAAGATCGTAAATAATGCAGCACCCACAACGAGGATAGCTATAACCGAGAAGAATACTTTCTTGCTAAGAAGCCGTCCATATGCTGGTTTACGCAGGTTTTGTGTAATGCGATCAAGAATGATGGCAATGATAACGATGGATAGGCCTGCTTCAAAGCCTTGTCCGACATTAATTTGGCTTACTGCGCGATACACTTCTGCCCCAAGCCCAGGTGCACCAACCAAGGAAGCCGTAACAACCATAGAAAGAGCAAGCATGATGCTTTGGTTAACCCCTGCCATAATCGTTGGCATGGCCAATGGCAATTGTACTTTGAATAGTTTCTGGCTGCTTGTTGAACCGAACGCGTCTGTTGCTTCGATTAAATCATTAGGTACTTCCTGAATGCCAAGACTCGTCATTCGAATCGTTGGAGCAATTGCAAAAATAAATGAAGCAATGATCCCTGGTACAACCCCTATTCCAAAGAACAGAATGGCCGGAATCAAGTAAACGAATGCAGGCATCGTTTGCATGAAATCCAGAACGGGTGTCACAATTCTCCTTACCGTCTTACTTTGTGCACTCCAGATACCGATTGGAATCCCTACCAGAATGGTGAGGAAACCTGATAATAGGACGATAGCGATCGTTTGAATGCTAGAGTCCCAATATCCTAGATTATCAATTAATAATAAACTGACCAGCGTAAATATCCCCAATGGCCATTTGCTTGTATATGCAACTATAAGCGTTAAGACAATGATTAATACGATAGATGGTCCTATACTCATCACATCTACCAAAAGGTTTAATAACCCTTCGATCGTATTCGTTATTAGAGTAAATAATCCGGAAAATGCAATTGTGATCCAGTCCACTAAAGAATCGACCCACGCGCCTAAAGGTATTTTTGGTATATTCATTGAATATCACTCTCCAACTCTGTCAATTCATTCAATGAATCTTTATTTCCTGCCAAAGCACCAATGACGGCACCACGGACAATAATCCCTTTTAATCTTCTCTTATCATCGATGACCGAAATGGGCAGGCTAGATGTTGCCATGTCATCCATAAGATTTACAAGTAGTTCATCCTCAGGAACTGTGAGGATATCCGATGACATCACTTCAGAGATCGTTTGGTCATTGCTCAATGCCTGGCGTGCTTGTTCAGCAGATACAGCGCCTAATAAAGTCTGTTTTCGATCCACGACGAAAATGCTGGAATATCCTTGTTTACGCATGATTTCAAGAGCTACCCTTGGACCGCGGTCAACAGCGATTTTCTCTGGTCGCTTCATCACATGCGATGCAGTAAGTACCTTGGACAGATCCACATCTTCAACAAACTTTTCGACAAACTCATTAGCTGGGTTCATCATAATTTGCTCCGGAGTTCCCAGTTGGATGACACTTCCATCTTTCATTAGCGCGATTCGATCCCCAATTCTTAATGCTTCATCAAGATCATGGGTAATAAAGATGATCGTCTTTTTATATTGCTCTTGAATTTCAAGCAATTCGTCCTGCATATCTTTACGGATCAACGGATCAAGCGCACTGAAGGCTTCATCCATCAATAAAACATCTGTGTCGCTTGCAAGTGCTCGTGCAAGTCCAACCCTTTGCTGCATACCTCCGCTTAGCTGTGATGGATACTGTTCTTCATAGCCTTTTAATCCAACAGCTTCAAGGGCACTCATGGCTTTTTCATGTCGGACCTTTGAATCGACTTTTTGAATTTCCAACCCGTATTCGGCATTTTCCAAAATCGTTTTATGTGGGAATAAAGCAAAGTTTTGAAATACCATACTGATTTTCTGCTGCCTTACTTTTCTTAATCGGGCGGCATTCATCTTCACTATATCTTCATTTTCAATTAAGATTTCGCCCAATGTTGGATCAATTAAACGATTGAACATCCGGATTAAAGTAGATTTCCCACTTCCGGATAACCCCATGATGACGAAGATTTCACCAGGATAAATTTCAAAATTAACATTATTCACACCAACTGTTTGGCCCGTTTCTTTCAAAATTTCTTTCTTTGTTTTGCCTTGCTTTAATAAATCTGTGGCGGCCTTTGGAGATTTCCCAAAAATTTTCGAAACATTTCTGACCTCTACATATGGCTTCATTCAGTCACCTCATTATGATGTTGTTGACCATATGATGTTCAGTTCTGCTATTTTCCTTATGATGAGTGGTTATGATTGTACTCTCTTACACTAGTTTTTCCTGTCACTTTCACACGAACGTCAAAAGGGGGAATGACGTAAATTAAGGGTCCTACGCTACACTAAATACCAAAACGCACTGAAAGTACTTAACATTCACATAATTTGTTCTGGTCATATGTGTAAATGAATTGAGTTTTTTTAGTAGAAAAAAGAGGTGCAATAGAATATATGGATAGCATATAGAGTTTTTCTTAGACCACACTAAAATATGTCCCTAATGCAGACAAAGTGGTCAAACCTAAACGGTGATTTCTGTACGAGACAATAAAACACCTTAAGAAAAACACGTTTACACGGACCAATATTCATCGCTTGATCATTTACGTGTGATTTATTGAGCATTTCAAGTAGAGAAAAAAAGGAGCAATCACAACTGAGGATAGTTGCAGAAACGGTGTATACCGACTGACATTTAAATGGTTTTTTACTTAGATTTTATTGTTCGTCCCATCCGTAGGACTAAACGTTTATCTCTAAAGTACTTAATAACCTTAACAAAGATTGAATTAAGATTCAAATGATGCGGATTACAAACCCTTAAGATGACTGTCTTAAAGGCAATGTAAATGTCCATTAATCATAAGAAGATAGATTGATGCCTCATCGCTGACATACCAGTGGATTAAGCCCTTACATAAAAAGCGTCAGAAATCATGATAAAACCGGCTTAAAAAAGTTTTTTAAAAAAGGTAAATACAACCCGAGATTTGGGTCAAGGCATACGAAAGTACTGGATAATTTTAGTGGGTAATTTGATGGAATTTCCATTCGGAAAATCAAGAGGTTTGAATCTGAAATTCATAGTAAAGC
Organism: Peribacillus sp. NPDC097675; assembly: GCF_050277655.1. NCBI lineage: Bacteria > Bacillati > Bacillota > Bacilli > Caryophanales > Bacillaceae > Peribacillus > Peribacillus sp. NPDC097675. The sequence continues at coordinate 28,613 of NZ_JBNNSK010000017.1, forward strand.
ATTACTTTACCATTTGCAAAAAAGAAACCTGACTATTTTTCAAAACAGGAAAGGCTTCTCAACAGGTAACTGATGAAAAGCCTTTCCATATTTTATCTATACCCTTCTAGCTTTTCCATAGATAGTGAAGTTTTATTTCTCTAAATTGCCCATTAATTTATAGTCTTTAAAAGATTTTTCATTTCCGTAAGCTGTTTTTGTTGAGTGGTAATAATGTTCTGGAGAATGGTTTTAAGTTCAGCATTTTGAGTATACTTCAAGATATTTTGGGACATTTTGATGGCACCTTCATGATGCGGAATCATTTCTTCAAGGAAATCTTTATCGATATTTCCCGTTGGTTTGGCATTTTGCATCGACAGGATCATGGTTTGATAGATGTTATTATACGCTTTTAAGTAAGACGCCTCTGCATGTTCGTTCACTTGCGGATTCTTTTTTATTTTATCTTTAAGAGCTTCCAGTTTACCAATACCGGCAAGCTGGTCTCTTATAATGTTTGAAGCAATCATCTTGACCTCTTCATTATGGCCATATTTCAAGATATTTTCAGCCATCGATACGGCAGCCTCGTGATGCGGGATCATTTCATATAGGAAATCAAGACTGGAATCACCCGTTTTGGGAGCTTGCTCCATCCCTTTTTTCATGACTTGCAATATACTTCGATAATTATCATAATACGCTTTTTCTTCAGGTCCTTCCTTTGCCTGTGCTTGAATATTGAACATACATAAGATTAATATAAAAAATCCTATACAAGTCGTTCGAATACGCAACTTCATATATTGTTTGCCTCCTAAATTTCCGCTTATTTTATTATGCAAAATGGAGACTGAATTTATACAAACCACGTTAACCCGCTCACCTTCAAGATTGCCAAACTCTTGTTTTAAACACTCTATATCTTCATACTCTTTAGCCGCGAAGCTATCTTCACAGCCTTTTTTCATATACTCATAGAAAGGTGGTAACAAGTCTTCTTTAAATAGCCCTACTTCTTTGAATTCATATGCATAACTAGTTGGACGTGCCTTTAACACCATTTTTTTCGAACCGGCATTCGATTTGGATGCGGCTGATGGGACAGCACGTACTTTCGATGTAAGAGCCTGAGATGTTGGGTATAACTTCATACTGTTAGGATATGTAGAGAGCTATTCTTTTTAGGGAGAAATAGAATTGTAAAATCATTTAATACAATAGAAAAAGGCCTCCTATCAGTTCAATAAACTGATAGGAAGCCTTCCATTTCAAAAGCTATTTACTAAGCGTCATTTTACCTCATGCCAACCCTTCATCGAGCCCGTGCTTACAAGGGGAGCTAATCGAAAATCGTCATCAGTTGTTTATTGATCAAAGGAGGTTGTTTCCTAAGTTGCTAATTACTCCTTCACAATATAACAATTTCGAATTTTGTCGTTGCCCTTGGTCTCCACATAAACTTTATATGGTCCCACTTGATATACGTCCGTGGCATTATTCTTGATTAGTATCTCTTCAGAGAAGTTCTCCGTAGAACCATCGGAGTGCAATTCTTTAACGCTGACTTTCAGTCTGTTCTGCTTACCATTCAGTTTCTCTACCGTAGCCAACGGCGTCGCCTTGTCGACAGTGACTACCGGGAGAATTACCGCACCAAGTATTTTGGTACCATCATTGATAACGACTGCATAATTCGAGCCGGCGTCCACATCGCTACCTTTAACGCTGATCGTTGCTTTGCCTTTGGCGAATTTTGCGGTAGCTACTGAAACACCGTCCTTTACCAATACCGCTTTGGAACCGTCAGGGACTTCCGCTGTGACGGGGATTTTGGCATCCCGCTCTTTCACGATACGCTCCACCGGTGCAAGGCTAATTTTTATGCCAAGACTTTTTGAGTCTTCGTATAGATAGTTGGACACGTACTCATACAGCTTAACACGACTGTTGTCTGTATAATTTCCCAATGGCCCCGTTCCTCCTTGGCCAACGAAACCGCTTTCATTTCCATGCAGCGCATAAGTGTAATGGCTTGAACCAGTATGGGAAAATAGTGTCGTCTCGCCTGTTTTGGGGTCTATACCCGTATTAAACCATACCGCTCGATCTAGTGCACGGTCACCAATAGTTGTGTCTGTCCGTAAAGGAGCCGTATCGTCATTGCTCAAATCCCGCCACAAAATAGTGGGGGCGACAAGACCTCCGTGAACCAGACTTAACATTGTGTATCCCGTGTAGCCCTTTGCTTTTGTGAATGGTCCAGGATCGGGGCTGGCACTCTCTTTAAAGATAAATCTCATATTATCCTGAATCTGCTTCGGTTCTTTAATAATGCCGTCCTCTATAGTGACAGGAGTCCCGGCAATCCCTCGTTTGGCGTTGGTCACACCGCCAGTGGCCGGGATAGATGGTACATTCCTGTTGGTCAGGGCCAAGCTTGAGTTGGATGAGACAACAATATATGTCTTACCGGATTCGATCGTTTTGGCCAATCTCCAAAAGTTTTCCGGAGTATTGAAGTCTTTAACACGCGCCGGAATAATTGGCATCCAGTTTTGATCCCAAAGAGATTTCTTCAGGGTCAAATTTTTCAAATCATCAGGGTCTATACTCTTATCTGTTTGAATAGTGAGCCTGCCACCTGTATGTTTTGGCAAGGGCTTAAATTCCTTACTGTTGAGCATGGCTTGCTTACCGTCGTCCTTATTATAGAACGCCTGAAATAGTTTGAGTTTACTTTTACCATCACTGAAGCGGATATTGACGGAGGAGCGGAAGCCCGTATCCGAATAGTTTTGGTCCTTCTCCCATTCACCGGTCATATGTCCGAAGTTTATCGTATACTTCGTTGAAATATTCGGGTTTTCCTTCCTGGCTATCTCTACCGTCGCCACGGCTGGCTTCCCGGCACTCACCGCGCCACTTGCCGGGTTGAGTTTCACGCTGACGTCAACTTTATCGTCGTATTTATGTGCGACGTTGGCCGCAGAGAAGTCAATGCTTGACACGCCGGTTGGGACGTTAACATCAAATTCTTTTTTATCTTCTACATTGAAAACATCAGCACCGAATTTAAACGAGGTGAGCTTTGGCGGCAACTCTTCAAGCCCTAGATAGGCCTCCGGATTTATTATGGCCCAATACGCTTCTTTAGGGGCACGCTTGGAGTCGAATGGCAGCGGGTAACCCGTGCTGCGCCAGCTGTTGTTATCGGCCACACCCCAGAATGTAACGCGTTCTATATTATCGGAGTACTTTTTATATAACATGAACAGCTTGGCGTACAATACCGCTTGCTCCTTATATTGCTCTTTGGTAGGTTGAACCTCGGATGAAGTACCGTTAAATTGTACGTCGAGTTCGGTTACGCTAATCTCCAAACCTGTTTCACTGTATATCTTTAAAACTTCCTCTAAATTATTCACATTGAGTCTGAGGTTGTAATGCCCTTGTATCCCAATGCCCTCAATCAATTTCCTGCCATTTGCCTCAGGGTGTTCATTCGCGTATTTCTTGTTGAGCTCCTTGACCATTGAGGCAATTGCGATTGCTTTGTTGGGGATTTCTTCGTCGTTAAAATCATTGTAGTAGAGAATGGCGTCCGGGTCAGCCTCACGCGCGAACAAGAAGGAATCATAGATATACTCCCAACCATTACCACCGTTAGCATAAGCATCAAACCATCTGGAAGGACGTTCTATGGGATTAATGTCAGAGCGAAGCGCTTTCCGCCAGTCGGTCGGGTTTTCTGGATTATCCCTCATTGCTTCGTTAACAACATCCCAGGTGTTGAGCTTATAAGGACCCTGGCTATAGTGGCCGGCGACTGTCGAAATATACTTTTGTAAACTGGCCCGGGCCTCGGTATAATTCAAACCACTTGGTGGCCAGCCAGCCGACTGATTATGCCACGCCAACGCGTGTCCAATCGTATAGAAACCGTCAGCTTTGACTTGAGTTAACATTTTGTCGGCTGCTGTGAATGACGGATTGCCAGTTGCATTGGGCCAAATGGAGTCCGGTTTCGTAGCATTTTCAGGCGTCAGCGCATTATAGTGGAATTTCATGAAATCATACTTTGCTGAATCTGTTAAATCGCCCGGACTAACAGTATTCCCGATAAGGAAATAGTCTTTGTAGACATCTTTCAGTGACAATACCTCTTCCCTTGAAGCATCCTTAACCTCAGTCGCTGAGGCATTAGTGACCTGCATTGCGGTACCAGTAAAAAAAATCATCGTAAAAGCCAGCGTTAGAAAAAACATTGGTAGTTTTCTAGCTTTTCTCTTCAAAAAATCATTCCTTTCTTAATTTTAATTCCTCTTCTTTATGCTATTTTCCCTTACCCAATGCAGGCAAATAGTCCATACATGACATGTCCTTTTGCCTTTTCTGGGCACCAAATTTTCTCTGCATCAACGACAGTCCCATGACAGGTTCTACAATTAATTAACGGACTAGCTTCATCTCCTCTCCTGTAATTACTAGTTTATCTTGTAATCTGCATACAAATGGTAGTATTTGACACAAGAAGGCTAATCCCTTTCTTTTACCAATAATAATAAATAAAAAAAGGAAGGCCTCCCATCAGTTCAGTAAACTGATGGGAGACCTTCCACTTTAAAATGGCGACCCCAACTCGGATCGTTCAAGTTTAGATAGTTTTCGTTGTCCATGATTCTACGTCCCAAATATCTGTTACTACGTCTTGATAAAAATCAGGTTCATGAGAGATAAGGATCACGCTTCCCTTATAAGATTTTAAAGCTCGTTTTAGCTCAGCTTTTGCATCTTTATCCAAATGGTTGGTTGGCTCATCAAAAACAAGAATATTACTTTCTTGGTTAAGGAGCTTGCATAACCGGACTTTCGATTGCTCTCCACCACTTAATACGGATATTTTACTTTCAATATGTTTTCTAGTTAACCCACATCTCGCAAGAGCAGCGCGTACCTGTCCTTGGCTTAACTGAGGAAACGTATTCGATATTTCTTCGATGCACGTGTTTTGATTTTTCGTTTTCACTTCTTGTTCAAAATACCCAATATACTGATGTTCACCGCGTTCAAGTGAACCAGAAAGAGATCTTATTTCTCCGAGCATGCTGCGAAGGAGTGTAGTCTTACCAATCCCATTTGCTCCAACTAAAGCCACTTTTTGTCCACGCTCTATATATAGATTTAATGGCTTTGAAAGTGGCTCATCGTACCCAATGACAAATTCTTTCGTCTCAACAATTAATTTACCTGAGGTTCTTGCTTCTTTAAAGTTGAAATCAGGTTTTGGTCGTTCCTGTGCTATTTCAATAACATCCATTTTATCGAGTTTTTTCTGTCTCGACATGGCAAGGCTGCTGGTAGATGCCCTTGCCTTATTACGAGCTACAAAATCTTTTAAACTAGCAATTTCTGATTGTTGTCTCTTAAAGGCAGCTTCAACTTGTATTTTTTTAGCTTCATAGGCAATAAGGAAATGGTTGTAATCACCCACGTAGCGATTTAATTTCTGGTTTTCTAAATGGTAGATCACATTTGCAACGCTATTAAGAAATGGAATATCATGAGAAATTAATAAAAAAGCGTTATCGTATTCTTGCAGGTAACGTCTTAACCATTCAATGTGTTGTTCGTCTAAATAGTTTGTAGGCTCATCTAAAAGAAGAATATCTGGTTTCTCAAGTAAAAGCTTAGCTAATAAAACCTTCGTTCGTTGCCCACCGCTTAAATCATTAACATCTTTTTCTAATCCTATACCATCAAGTCCAAGACCACGTGCCACTTCGTCTACCTTAGAATCAATAATATAGAAATCATTATTTGTTAATATGTCCTGTAATGTCCCAACTTCCTCTAACAACTTTTCCATTTCTTCAGGTGTTACGTCTGAAATCTTTTCATAAATGGTATTAATATTCGTTTCAACGTCAAAGAGATATTGAAAAGCCGTTTTTAATACGTCACGGATTGTAATTCCCTTTTGTAAAACCGTATGTTGATCAAGATAACCGACTCGTTGGTGCTTTGACCACTCTATTTTTCCATCGTCAGGCTGAAGTTGCCCTGTAATGATATTCATAAACGTCGATTTACCTTCGCCATTTGCCCCAATTAAAGCTATATGTTCACCTTTTAACAAGCGGAAGGAAACATTATCAAAGATCGTACGATCGCCAAAACCGTGGTATAGGTCTGTAACCGTTAATACACTCATATATTTAACCTCATTTAAATTTCATTTTATTTTGTTTCGTTTAGTTTAGGAAATACTTATAAAATCGTTCATCTGATTTTTATAGTTCAATATTGAACTATAACATAGAAAATGGAATAGTCGTATGGAACAAATATGGAAACAAAGGGACGGTTGTATAATAGTCTTGTTAAATCCTTCAAAGGAGAATTTATATGAATCAGAAAGAATTGGAAGAAAAAATCATCGAAAACTACCAAGGTCAAGAAAAGATGATGATCCTCGTCTTTTGGCAGTGGTGCATCAATCATGATCTCGAACCTGAAGCAATCCTTCTACGTACCTATCCCAACCAAAGCGGCGAACCTGGCATTGAGAGAAGCCATCGAATTAACCGTACCAAAAGATGAAGCCGGTGAAGTATCGGAAGTATTATTCTTAATTGGAAATGTTGATCTTGCTTTTGTCGTGACAGAGGAAATACAAAAGAGGAAAAAATAAAGATAAAGACGAAATACGTTGTTTCAATATTGCTTTCGCATATGCGGCTTGATGCCCTCTCTTAGCTGAAGCAGGGGTAAGTCTTCCACAAATAATGAAACGATTGTGGCACAAGGATGAAGACACAATGCTTGTTTATTTTCATGTAAAAAAGAGGCTTCCCAAAATTTCAAAGAACTCATGGAAAACCTCTATTCAGACCCTCACTCAAAAAATATCACCATTTTCGCTAAGTTATTCAATTTGTGTAAGTGCGATGTAAATTGAAAGATTAATCCTTGTAAATGCCGTGATATGCACAATAAATAATTTGAATAATTTGTTAAAATGAAATTGGAGGTGGCAACTGTGACTGATAATGAGGCAAAAAATTGGGGATGCTGATAAAATATCATCGTCAGCAACAACGATTAAAGCAAGATGATGTATCTGTAGGAATTTGTACACCGTCTTATTTAAGTCGTATTGAAAATGGTATTGTTATTGCGGAGAAAACTGTATACGAATTGTTGTTAGCACGCCTAAGCGTCAATTTGGTTCAAGAAAAAGATAAATTGGCGACAAAACGTTCTTTTCTTGAAAGCATCTATTCAAAATTATTATCGAATGAAATTCTTAAAAAAAATGAAGTTGTAAGGTTGGAGTCATTTCAAACAGAAACCTTTCAAATAGAAAACGATTTAATAGCTGGATTGATTTATAGTCGGTATTTATTATCCATTGATATGCTAGTAGAAGCTAGAGCGCTACTTATGAAAATTGAACCGTTTATCACGTGGCATCAAGATAGAGGAACACAATTGTATATTGCGATTACAACGAATGCTCATTTATCATTCTTAGAGTTCCAAGAGATCATCATAAGAGAAGAACAACAACATGTCAGTAATTATATGAATGTTGCCAGTCGCTTTGAACAAGCGAATTATTTTTATCACTTAGCTTTTGCCCACCATCGCTATTATTCATTCCAACAAGCACTATATTACATCAATCGCGCGACAAAGACTTTCTCCCATCAATACAAACCTTTATTCCAATTGAAGCTCTTTTCTATGAAGGGAGTTATTCTGAATGATTTACATAGATTCCCAGAAGCGTTAGTGGAGTTTGAAGCAGGCAAAGATTTGTTGAGAAATGTTTCAGCAATACAAACACCTAGTCAGTGGAGTACTCTTTATAATAACATTGCCTACTGCTATGAATGTCAGCACTTATTCACGGAAGCGATGTCATTTTATAAGAAAGCAAATAGCTTTCAAGAGGATTTACATACAGTTATTAATTGGATGCGGGCTAGTTATCAAAAAGGGGATGAAGAAACGCTAAATAAGCTGTTTAAAAAATATCCAAGGGAACAATTTGATGTACTTCATCATCAATATCAATGGGATTTATTGAAATATGCAAGTGAACGAAATTTCACTCTTACTAAGTTGAAAGAGCAAGAAGAGGTTGTTTTCCCTTACTTTAAGAGGCAAGAATATTATTCTTTAACCTTGTATTATGCACCATTATGGGCAGCATTTTATGAAGATTTCCATGCATATAAGCAGGTAAGTATTTGCTTCAAGTATGCATTTAACGCTAGTGAAAAAGTGCGCCAGCGTATGGGTAGCTAAAAGGAGAGATAGGATGAAATTTTTCAAACAATATGGTTTGTTATTAGGAGGGCTTGGCTTTTCTAATTTAGGAAATTGGATTTATCTAATTGCATTGAACTTGGCAGTTTGGCAGTTAACACATTCACCAGCAGCAGTGGCAGGTATTTATATTGCAGGTCCAATCGCTCGCATTTTTAGTAACTTTTTTGTGGGATCTATAATTGATCGCCATGATAAAAAGCGCTTGATGGTATATAGCGATATTGTCCGAGGAATCATTGTTAGCATCATGCCTTTTTCACCATCAATTTGGGGCATTTATAGCTTCATTTTTCTTACGAACATTGCAAGCAGTTTCTTTGGCCCAAGCAGCACTTATGTCATTACAAAGCTTGTAAAAGATGAAGACAAACTAAGATTTAATGCTTTGAACAGTACGTTGAGTTATGGTTCTTTTATGATTGGCCCAGCACTTGCTGGAGCAATCATCGCAATTAGTAGTACAGGTGTAGCAATGTGGATGAATGGCCTTACATTCTTTGTCTGTGCATGGGCGATTGCCTCATTACCGGACATCGAAAATGAAGTAACTGATAGAAGGAGTCGTTTGTCATTTAGCGTCATTCGTGATGATTTTTCACAAGTCTGGTCCTTTATACGAAAAAAGCCAAAGCTACTAACTTTTTTTGCAGTGTATATTACTGCCTTGATGGTTGCTTTTGCACTGGATTCTCAAGAAATGACCTTTTTAAAAGATGTTTTACATACAACGGATGCGACATATGGAATCGTTGTAAGTGTTGCTGGAATTGGGGCAATCCTAGGTGGATTATGTGTAACAGCACTGGTTAAAAAGCTCTCACTACATACGTATATTGGCGCGGGCTTTTCCTTAACGATGTTAAGTTATTTACTCTTCTATGCTTCTAACGTGCTATGGTTAGCAGCCATAAGCTTTATAACACTTGGTTTCTTTATGGCATTTAGTAATACTGGATACTCAACTATGTATCAAAAAACAATTCCTCCTGAACTGATGGGACGCTTTGGTAGTTCACTGGATCTTCTGCAAAGCATTGCTCAAATCATTTTGACGTTTGTCATTGGCATTCTCGCTGAATGGTTTTCTTTACAAACAGTAACAGTAATTTTTTCATCGCTTGCACTAATATTAGCTGTATATTTATACTACTATATAGCCCTCCCCACAAAACAGTTTGCTTTGGACGAAGTAAAGTGAAAATGAAAACTGCTAGAACTCCATACTTTAATGGAAAAGGCAGGGTTTCACCTATAAACCACATACTAATACCCAACATAGGGCTTCAATCAAATATCATGAGCTATATTCTACAAATGCATTTTTTCCGTTGTAACGAAAAGTCCAATTCTCAAATTGTGTTGAGAATTGGACTTTAATATATATAAAGTGCAAAATAACTCCTAAAGCTATCCCAAGTTATGGACAACCTTTTTATTTCTTTAAGTTAACATAACCCCTGATCTAGGAATCTGGCCTCGTGTCGAACATTTAAGTATTTTTAATTTTATCAACCCCTAAAATAGTTTTAGACAAACATGAATAGCTTAGAGAATAGCTTAGAGAGAAAAAGTCTAAAAAATAATTTTTAATCTTTATAATATTTCTCTTTATATTTACCCTTTTCATAAATAGTCTTTGCGTCCAATTTTGTCCATTCTTTAATGCTTGTATCTGGGAATTCCTCTAAATAAGACTTAATCATTTTATAACCTTCGCTGTAACCATAAAGTATAGGTAGTTCAATACCGTTGCCTTCTATGATTTCTAGTGATCTTTCGAAGTCTTCTTTAAACAAATCATCTTCGATTGTAAGCCAGCGCTCTTTATCATAAGACATATCAACAGCTATATTACCTAGTACCTTTTCCTCAAACATTTTAGCTTTTCCCTCAAAGACAATGTTATCTAATACAGTATCGCTAGGTGAAGATTCAAGATATTTATCGGTCCATACACTATGGTGATATTCATGAGCTATTGTAGATTGTATGGAAGTATCTGAGTCAAACAGATGTGTATACATCAAGATTTTTCCTGAGCCAACGGTCAAACCTAATATATCATTGTCATTGATACTATGTTTAGAAGGGATTACACAAATGGTTGTTTTCTTATTACCCTGTAAGTACCTGACTGATTCAGTTATGGATTCTTTGATATTTTTTATCATTGTTTCTGAATCATAGTTCTTCACATTCGTTCTAAGTAATGATAAATCTGTTGGAGGATTCATTAGAAAATCTTCAGCCATATTTATGTATTCACCTTCATTAAAGCAGGAATCATAGATTGGTTGAATGATTTCTTTTTCATATAATTTTTTGGCATCTTTCGTATTATCAACCTTCTCGAGGTAATTCACAAAAAGATCATTTGTTTCTAAAATCTCAAACTCTTGATTCTGTACTTTGAATTCTATTGTTTCAATTTCTTTGCTAGTTTCTTTAGTGCAACCGGCTGTTAAGCTTAGTATTAGGGCTGAAAAGAACAAACCAAACTTTACTTTAAGTTTCAACTACCTATCCACTCCTAATTGTCTTTTATGTATTTTTCACTTGAATATGAATGTATGATTATGTTAGAAAGCCCCCAATGTTGGCTGCCTCACAGCCAATCTTTCACATATGAAATTAATCCTAATAATGCACCTAAACTAGCACTAGTAAATACTAAAGGAACATATATATTCTTTTGTTTTTATACTAGTCATAAAATATCTCTCCCTTTTATGGTTTATTATACCATTTTTTCTTTTTAACTTATTGAACTAAACTCCCTCAATAGTTGAAGAAGGGTATTTTTTATCAAGGATTTGAATGTATGATTATATTAAAAATCACACATTGAAAAAGCCGCCAATTGGCAGCCCTTTTATGACGTTAATGCACCCCGTTAGTTAAAAATCAAGAGGTTTCCAATTTGGATCTTTTATATCGGACTTATTAGGCTTTCTTACATGAGGTAAACTTCTTTCACCTTTAGCCCCAAATTTTTTGAAATTTTGTTGTGCTTCTCTAAAGGAAATATAATTTGCCCCATCGTCATCTGGATGTTTATATTGGTAACCATCATCTTCCCAAAAACAGATTTCACAAATATCAAACGTATCTGGAGGTTCTTCATCTAAAGTTTTATAACCACAACATGGACAAGTATATTTCAAACAATCACCCCAATACCTATACCATACCCTTGTTCAACTATTCTGTCCTAAGAATAGTTGAACAAGGGTATTTTTTATCTGAATTTGAATGTATGATTATTGTAAGAATCATACATTAAAAAGACCATCAAAAGGCTGCCTTTTGATGGCGCTTATGCACCTCTATTTATTATTAGTAGATTAGTGACAGAGCTTAAATCTCGCCAATTTACAACAACCAATCCAATTACAATAATATTTTTAACAATATTCACGAACAACCTGTTATATCTAATATTTATATCTTTATCTTCATTTATAAAAATGGGTAAATTAATATTTTCGTCAGACTTTTCAATGAATGTAAACGCCCCCCAAACTACAACTGCTATTAGAGGTAATGCTATAAAATTCTTTACGTCACCATTTTCCGAAATACTCCATTTATAAAACACTTGTATGAAACCTAGAGTAAGAGTTAATAGGGATAAAGTATTCATAATAATTTCTAATGGCATTTTCTTTGAATGTGACATTTTTTTCTTTACCTCCTCTTTTTTCTTAATCTTTAATCTATTTCTCTTTGTTCAACTCTTCTAAATTATAACATTTTTTCATATTTAAACCTATGTGATCAGTGATAATATACGACCACAGTTTGAGTTACAATACTGGTCATAATTGTACTAGATAGGAATTTTTTTACTTGGTTTTGAATGTATGATTTTGTTAATAATCATACATTTATTTCCTTGATTTCATTGACTTTTTTCGTTTTCTCTCTTTATACTAAAAAAAGAGAAAAAATCGTACATTCAAATCCTTGATACATAAGGGTTCGGAAGACCGATTTTGAGATGTGATAGAAAGGTCGATGAATCATGACAAAACAAAAAGATGTGCAGCCGATCCGTGATCAGCAGCAACTTGAAGATATGAAATGGGCGCTGAAGCGCCACTGTTCGGAGCGTGATTATATCCTGTTTGTCGTAGGATGTGAGACCGGCCTACGGGTCGGGGACCTACTCAAGCTCACCACGAAACAAATCCTGGATCTCAAAGGCAAACAGCATAAGATCCTTCGGGTCAAGGAAGGCAAAACGCAAAAAATCCGCGACATCTATATCGCGAATTGCTTCGAGGAGGTCTTTGCGTACGCAAAAAACGTCCAGAGTCCCTATTTATTCCCGTCCAGGAAGGGCGAACACCCCACCATTACCCCTACGCAGGCCTACAGGCAGCTAAACAAGGCGGCAGAGTTTGCGGGTGTGGAACATGTCGGCAACCATACGTTACGGAAAACGTTTGGCTACTGGTTTTACAAGTCCACGAAGGACATTGCCATGTTGCAACGGATCCTGCATCACTCTCACCCTTCCGTTACCTTGCGTTATATCGGTATTACCGAAGAAGAAACGAATAATGTTTTAAAAACATTTAGTGCCTTTCACTAAAATTCTATTTTCCATTCGTGTGAATAGTTAACATAAACAAAAGGACCAATAAATTTGGTTCTTTTTAAAATGACTTAATCAACTAACACATCCGTTAGTTGATTAAAGATATATAGTATCTAAATTTATCAGTTATATATATGATTCATAAATTGTTAGCTTATTTCCATTAAGTTCAAAAAATATAAAATTATAACTATCTTGCAAATAAAAATAACTGGAACTTTTATCTATCTCTCTTATTAATTCTTGGACCCCAGTAGGTAATTCAGTAATATTAAATTCCTCACCACTTACCCAATTATTTGATAAATCCTTAATTTTTTGAATGTCCATTGGCTTATCGTAAAGTAATTCAGTAATCGCTTCCCCATCTCCATGAAAGTCAACTCTAGAACTATATATATCTTTTTCACTATCAGGAATTGGTAACGATAAATTCCAATTCGCTTCAATGGTTTCAATATAGGTTGGATATAAACTTGGAGCCCACCTTTCTGGCAACATGATTATAGATCCCAAAATTAAAAGCACACCTACAATAATGGTAGTAAAAATCATTCTCCACTTTTTTTTCTTAATATGACATCCCCACTAACATTACTATATAGTCACTCTTAAACCACACTGCCCTGTTAGTTATAAAGGGCAAAATGAATCCACTTAACATAAACCTCTATTATCGGTATTACCGAAGATTCATGAGGTCGTTAACAAAGAGAAAAGGACCACTTTTTGGTCCTTTAAGATGTCTCCCTGTTCAACTAACGCCCCTGTTAGTTCAACAAGTAATTTGAAACCAGTCTGTTTCTAGTAGGAAATCTTTTCTAGTGAGACTTTGACCAGAAATCATTTGACGATAGGAAGTAATGGTACCGTCGTGTGACACTATATAAATCTTTTCTTTTTGTAGTTGCTTACAATTCACAATGAATTCTTCAGCTAGTTTTATGAATTGGTTTTCAGGCAAAGTATTTATACCATCAGACCATATATTTAGAGGAACCTTATTATCAATCTCAAAAGTTGGATAAACATTTTTAATTATTTCTAAATCAATTATTTTATCACAAGGCAATGAATGCCATTCTGAACAAACGGGAAACATCCTAGGAGACACTAATGGGCTTACAATCTTGCGACAGTCTATATTTTCACTCCAAATGAATGCTGTTTCCAACGTTCTTCTAATAGGGCTTATAATAATAATATCTTTTTTAGTTAAAGGAATTTGATTTCTTAATAATATTGCTTGTTCTACCCCTTTAGTAGTTAATGAAGGGTCTTTTATTTGCAGGCTACTAGGTATATCTAATGTATGTTCTCCTTGACCGTGACGAATAAATACCAACTCCATTTAGACTCTCCTTTTCGCTTATTATCATCAAAAAAAGTTACTACCTTTTTTAGTTAATTCCCCATTGATTCAGGATAATCCTTGTTGAACCATCCTTCCCCGTTAGTGGAAGAGAGGCCAATATGGCCGTCTACTTTACATAATTCAACTTATCGGTATGAACAAAATTAGCCTATATGTTAAAAGGCTCTCTTAAGACAGCTCACAACTGCGATCTATATTGAGTTTAGTTAAAATAACTATATAGTTTCTCTTCGTTTTTCCTTAAAGATACCTAGCAATAATATACCAAGCCCTATAATGAAGATTATAGGAAACAGGTACCACATTATTATAATTCCCCAACCACTTCTAACGATAAGTGCATAAGTTAGACCAATAGTGAAAGACAAGAAAGGTGCTATCGCTATCATAGTTGTAATGCCCCAAAAGATTAATTTTCTTTTTCTCGACTTTCCTTTAGTTAGTCGATGAGCAAGCATTGAACCAAAAATTGAAATGCATAACGCTACTGCGATTGCCACTTAATGTGTCTCCTTTCTCTTACATCGATTTTTATGACCTGATTAATATTTTTTCTCTCTTTCCTTCACTACACTCCCTAAAAATTAATTAGTCAATTGATACATTTTTAACCTTAATTACCACTGTATTCTTGTCCCTTGATTCTACCAACTTTTTATCATTTTACATTATTTACATAATTTATTATAGTTTAATTAATGGTTGTCACTAAAGGCCGTTTATTACTATTAATTCAATACTTTGCAAAAACGTTGAAATTCTAACAAGTGTAATGGGACGACGTTAAGAAAATTAATTCTAAAACAAAATAATGATTAGCTATTAAAATAGGAAAATCCCAAGATATAATGGTTTTTGAATTAGCATAAATTCAACTCTATAAATTAACCAAAACAAGCGAAAACCGCAGGTTACATGATGTCATTCTTTTGAATGAACATATTCTGCGGTTTTATTTTGTCTAAAAATTAAAAACATCTTATCAAAGGAAAAGGAAGTGCATACGAATTTATGATATGTGTGAAAAATACGGAATTTCGAGAGAGGTAATATCATTATTCACACTTTATGAAAGGAGAATATGGAATGAACAAGATCATTCAAGAGCTTAATCTTCCGGGAGGCCCTATCCGACCTGTATTGGTTATGCGCAAGCCTGAGTCCTCTTCTATACCTGTTCCAAACGTTGAGATTCAACTACAGTTGGACCTTTTAAATGAATTAGACTCATATCCCGCTAACAAGAAAGAATAAAAATGATACATCCTGTTCATAATGGTGACGTCTGAAAAGGAGCCATACTTTGAAGAAATAAAAAGGTTCAAGATGAAGTAATCGAACGGTTAGTAGATGTTTACTATAACCAAGATTTTATTTTCGCCAAAATGGAAATACACTACGGGTATCCTATCGTGATTAAGAATGTTCGAGACCGAATGAAAAGGCTACTTAGAATAGCGGCCTGAATGAAGATTTGACCCCGCATAGTCTAAGGCACACCCATACATCGCTTCTTGCTGAGGCTCGTGTGTCACTCGAACAAATCATGGATCGTCTCGGTCATATTGACGACCAAATTACGAAAAATGTGTATCTCCACGTCACCCAAGACATGAAAAAAGAAGCCTCTCACAAGTTCGCTGAACTCATGAGAAGCCTCCGTTAATTACCTCTATGTTAGCAAAATGTTAGCATTCCACTCTCATCTTACTCCAAAACCCTTATCCTTCAAGGGTTTCAAGACCCTAATTACATCATGCCGCCCATGACTCAAGAATAGTTTTATAAGTTTTTTGAGTGGTAAAACATCTGAATCAATCTATCATTCAAACTATTTTTGTTCATCAATTCCACAACAGTACATTCAGTTTGATAAGTTCGTGGTCAATCTGTGGTCAAGCCATGGAAGGTAAAACAAAAATTGCCCCCAATATCTAAGGTCATGAAATCAAATCCTTAGAATTTATCTTTCTTAATCGGTCTACAAAATTCAAGTTTAACTTACACTGAATGTTATAGGTACTCAATACATATTTTTTCTTTTTATCTAATGTGACACCACCATCTATACCCCCATTATGTCCATCCGTTTTCATCCTCCAAAAAAAACTGCAGCTGCTTGACTTAATGAAGAAAAAGGATGGTCTTAGATACATAACTTCCACAATCTAATTTAACTACTTGATATTGAACCAATGAATTACGTTTGTTTACTTAATAACTGTGTATTCAGTTTGAATGGTCTTTTATTATTTGAAACCTTCAATTTTCACAAAACCTTCTTCACTGTACTCCTCTTTTGATTGTAACGCTTCATCCTTGTAAAAGAATAAATTATCTATAATTCCCTCTGGATTATAAGGGTCTATGATGCTCCTTATTAAACGAAGGAAACCCTAATATAGAAACTAACACTTTCATTGTTTCTAAGATATCTAAGTTGTCTCCACTCAGGAACAAATGAGATTTAAATTCCTCAAGGAGGTTCAAAAGGAAAAAATATTTGAAGTGTTGAACCTTGCATATAAATCATTTCTTTTTTTGTAGTTTTTTATTCACAATTTCTAAGAAGTTCAATCATCTTTGAATACCATGATACTCTTCTAGTTAGAGGGTGTTGAAAGTGGATTTCAGACTCTATAGAAGGAACACCAAATATCTCTCTTGTGCTTACTATACAAAGACATTGTGATGCAGGCTCCTCTAAAAAGTCTTTCCCCCCCCATGCCAACAAAATTGGGACTATATCTTCTGAAAGAGCATCATCTCTTTCACTCTTTCGTTCATTACAGAATATACTATGTACTTTTGTTCTAGTTACCAATTCAAAATTTTTTATTAACTGACCTAACCTATTACTGTTAGGTTCACGTATGTCAGATAGATTTATAATCCTAACATGATTCCAGTTTTTATAATTCATTAATTTCATGATCCTTGCTTGAGTATAATCAGGGTACGTAGCAACTAAAGGTTTTAAATTAAAGTTAATATCAAACGATTCTAAATTTATTCGTTCTGGTGTATTTCTTAAAGGATATGATTTCCCAGGGTTCATCATTATTGCAATAGCATTGGGTCTTAAATTAGTTACACTATCAATGGAGATATTAGAACTTTTCCTTACTATTTCTAAAACGCTTCTACATTTTACTATTTTCTGATTAGCTAAAAATAAATCATAAAAGTGACCATAACAATGGAACGCATCCCTAAACGCCAAATCAACACTTCCCAACTAAAAATCTATTTAACTAACCCTTTTCATATTTCATATATATTGAATATTTTTATCATCGTATTGGGAAATTATAGCATGATGATTGAAGATAAAGTCCACATGGTATTAAATTTCAATAACATTGTTGGATGGGACAGCAGTATATTTAAATTAAAACTAAAAGTAATCAGTTGTAGTCCAGTTAAAATAGTATTTAAAGCTGAGCATGCAGTAGTACTCTCAACAACATTACATCATTTGGAAGTCAATAAACCTCAGAAATAAAAAATTCTCAGCTTAAATAATAAGACGACTGAAAACTTAACATATCTGAGGTTATAATTAAGTAGAATAATGCTTATCAAAAAAAGAAGAAGCAAGGATATTTGCTTCTTCTTTTTTTAGAATTTTCACATATTACCCGAGCCCTTCTTACTAATCTTAACGCCATTTCCACTTTTGCCAAGAGATAGGCTCACCATGTTCCTTTTCTACTGTATGTTTTAACATCCATAAGGCATTGTCAGCATTTTCAAAATCCCCAGTTAAACAACCAGAACAAAATTGATGACAGTTATCCATTAAGACATTGTAGTCACGTTTCTCACCTAAAATATCTTTTGCCCTAGCGCCTGCAATTGCAAATCCAATTGCCGATTCTAGAGAATGCTTATAATAAGGAACATATATATGTTGGTAAAGAGTAGTTGGATGACTAACAAAGTCTAACAGTGTAACTTCAGAAATATCTCCCATACCATTCAGTGCTATAACTCGGTTATTTCCAACATAAATTCCAGAATGCCCACTTGCTGAAAAACCAATATCAGTATAAATAGGAGATCCGTAACTCGGTTCATTACTATTTTTACTAATTGGATATTTTAAAGAGGTTTTTCCAACAGAAGTATCAACAGCTTCGTCCACCAACTGAAACACAATTTTAATTGGTTCTGTAACAGCATAAGTTACTAAATCAACAAGTTCTCTTAACATTTTTAACCTCCAACTTAAATTTTTTCTTAGTCTCTTAAACCGACTATCCCTTTAAATTATCACCCCTTCCAAAACACAAAAAGATGACACCAATGAAGCAAACCAAATTTAACTAAACTAGCTCAAAATAGAGCTAATATAGTTAAAACTTTAATTTACTTTCATAGTTGTCATCTTCGAATGTCTAATTTTATTATTTGATTATTTTGCAGATTAAGTCTTGCCTTAGCATCATTCCCAAAAAGCAATAAATTCATACATATGAATCATGCCGGTTCCATGACGTTTCATTGCAGGATAGAGAGTTTGGAAACCTTTCCGACCAAAACTTCTATTTGATCAACTGCTTTTTCTCTACTCCTTTTCTAACCGCACAGATACCTCATCGACTCTTGTGGCCTTTTTTTCATTTGGAAAAAAACCATCTTGTTCCATCACTTCATTTGTCTTATTATGTCGAAACAATAAGAAAATTCAAGACTTCTGAGCCATTGATTTTCTATAAAAGGTTTATTCATTTTGCTGAATTTCATCAAAAAATACCTCCTAGAATAAAATAATTTTCGATTCGAAGTACTTAGAATTGAGATGGTTTACATTCAAATTTATAATATATATTTATAATTTTTATCAAATCACTTAGCTCTTAGTATATCTTTCTCACTAATTGTTTATTAAATAGATTGGCAAAATCATAGTTTACAATATTAGAAATGTTTGGTTATATTTAAAGAAAAAGAATATTGACCATAAATCATAAGGAATGAGGAATATAGTATGGATTCTAATAACTTTCCAGGTACCCAACGTGGAAAAGCCCATCAAGCAATGCTAAATTTATTATACCAAAATCTTGAAAATCCGGTTGAAGGCGAACTACTCTTTGAAGCCTCAGGTAGAAATTTTAATTATCAACGGAGGCTCAGAGAACTTCGATCTGATGGTTGGATAATAAATTTTACAAATGGAGGTCAAAGTGGAAGGGGATGGTACACGCTTCATCTACCTTTTCCAAGTGGGGAAAAGATTTCCCGACCTAGTCAAAGTGTCAGAATGTCTGTACTAAGAAGAGATAATTGGAGATGCCAGTTATGCGGCGAAAATAAAGATTTATTTCCTGGAATAGTGCTACATGTTGACCACAAGGTGCCTTTTGAGATAACAAAAAACAATAACGCAGATAACTTACAAGTCCTCTGCATGGATTGTAACTTAGGCAAGAAGGCACAGTGTAGGGATTGTATACACCACGACTGTATTAACTGTGAATTAGCTTTTCCTTAAAAAACTAATAAAGGATATAAAAAACAGGTTAACTCTGGATACCTATAATCCTGAGTTAACCAATTCATTTTCTTTTACGTTCTCTCTATTATTGTTATCCAGTAATTCTTTTACTGATAAGGCTATAGAATTTGCTAGTTTACACGGTACAGCATTGCCAATCTGTTTAGCCACCTCAATCCTAGAGCCCACGAAAACAAATTCATCTGGGAAAGTTTGTAGGCGAGCAGCCTCCCTATGAGTTATTGGTCTGTGTTCCTCTGGATGAAGGTATCTTCCCTTTTCGGGTTTAAAAAATTCTGTTCTTATTGTTAGAGATGGTTCTCCCCAACGTAATCGTCCAAATACATCCGTAGAGCCTGTTGTCTTACGTTTCCAACAGTTAGGTTTTAATTCTTCAGGTAAATCAAAGCGATTTCCGCCCTCTGGTATATATTTATATCTTGCCATAGATAGTTCTGTAGGATTTCTACCAATATGCCAATTTTCATTATTTGGTTTACTAGCTATGCCTTTAAATGCCTCTCTAACAGTTACCCATGGTGCTAAATCTATTGATAATAAGTCATGTGCTGCTGGATTATGGTGTGTAGGTTTAGGAAGAATCGGTTTCCCTATTTTGCTACCAATTATGATAGCCCTCCTCCTTTTCTGAGGTACTCCGTAATTTGCAGCATGTAGGATATCTGCTTCTAAAATATAACCTAATGACTCAGCCTTACGTTTTATCTCCTCAAACTCAGCAGATTTTAGTATCTCAGGAACATTTTCTATTACAAAAATTAAAGGATCAACTTTCTCTACTGCTTTTAAGAAATAACGCCACATCTGATTTCTAGGGTCGTCCTCTAATTGTTTTCCCAACTTACTAAATCCTTGACAAGGAGGTCCGCCTACAATTATAGTAGCCTTGGGAAATTCCTCTATTTCTTCAATACTTCTTATATCGACGTGATTTCCAAAGTTCGCCTTATATGTTTCGGCAGCCCATTTATTATTTTCTACTGCATATATAGACTTGAAACCAGCTTGTACAAAACCTAAAGACATACCTCCTGCTCCAGAAAATAAATCTATCATAGTATGCATTCAGCTATCCCTCCTTACCTACGCGATTCTCTTTTAAGTTCATAAGTTTCAAAATACAGTTCATATGTTCTTTATTTTAGTATATATAATTTTTGAATTTAATCAATGCATCAAGATTATATGTTATATTTTTCATCTTGATATTAATATATTTCAAACCTTCCTGCGTACCATACAAGCATGATTCATTAAAGCCCTATAAAGGATTTAATTAAAAATGGTACTGTTCACCTTACCATAAGCAAAGTACAATCGTCTAACATATTAACCCATTCCACCTGATAACTGCTTAACTGTTATATCATATGAACAGACAATGTTTTTGGTTTTAAACATTCCTTTGATATTGGGATAATGATTTATGACTATTTAAACAGTTATTTTCCTTTAGAATAACCAATATACATTTTTACAAATATCCTCTTTCTTTTAATGATATAAATTTATCTGCGCAAACTATAAGATGATCTAAAACATCAATACCTATAATCTTCCCCGCTTCAACAAGTCTTTTTGTGACCTCAATGTCTTCTCTACTTGGCGTAGGATCATTACTAGGGTGATTATGTGCAACTATTATAGAAGCAGAATTTGATAGTATTGCTGGTTTGAGTACCTCCCTTGGATGGACTATACTTGCGTTTAGACTGCCTATATGACAGATATTTATAGCCGTCGGCTGATTCTTCGTATCTAAGCAAACAACAAGAAAATATTCACGGTCTATATCGACTAAAAACTGTATTAAAAGCTTATAAGCGTCATCAGGTGACCTAACATTTCTTTTAGGGTAAAGAAAACTTTGTTCCTTTACCAGTTTCAGACTGACAATATTCACTCTTTTAGCAGGTTGCTTCAATAACTGACCTTCACTGAGTAATTCTAATTGCTCATTTTTTGATATTACATAACTTTTCATTTTCATTGCTCCTTTTTTAAGCTGTATTTATATTTTCAAAAGAGAATATTAAAAAAGGATTAGTCAATTGCTGACTAATCCTCTCCTTTGCAAAATAGAAAAGAGTCCCCGCCTAAAGATTAGGGGGCTTTTAAAACTATTATTCTAATTAACAATATATGAATAACTGAATTTTACTTTAAATAATAATGGAATAAAATAAAACGAGATTCTTTATGGAAGAATAAAAATATGTTGTCCTAAAGACTTATAATTAATTCGAAATGACCAACACTAGAGGAAAGTCAATATCCCACGCTGTCTGCGTGGAATCTGAGGTTTAAATCCTGTTATGTGCCACCATAATAACTTTACCCTTAATAACCACGATTTCTGCCTAGTACAGAAGGCCGGGGTTTTTGGATATTTACAAACCTTTAAAGGTTCCTCATTAACTCCCCAAATTTCTTAGATGCTTCTGTCTTCATTGTCTTTGTAACATGTAGATATACTCGCTTCGTAATGTCGTCTTCAATATGCCCCAATCGTTCCATTATTTCGTGTATGCCTACTCCAGCCTCTGCAAGTAAAGATGTATGTGTATGACGCAGTGAGTGAGGGGTCAATGCAAGATTTAGTCCTGATAACTTTAATAGACGGGCCATTCGATTCTGAATTGTCTTAATAAGTTCCGGATATCCAAGATAGTTACCAGTTTTAGCAAATACAAAATCTTTATCATAATAGATATTACGGTTCAGCATCTTAAGTTCATTCTGCTTTGCTTTATGTCTTTCCAGTTCTTTTAATACAATAGGGTCAAGTTCTATGGTCCTTTTAGATTTTTTGGTTTTAGGTGGTAAAATTTGATACTCTTTTATAATGTTACTTGGATTATAATATGTCTTGGTTACACTGATTGTGTAATCTTCAAATGATAAGTCTTTCCACATTAATGCACATAACTCTCCAACTCTTAGTCCTGAGTATGCTAAGGTGAGAAAAATTTCATAATCACGATCCAACCCCTCTTCTTTAGCAGTTCTTAGGAAAAGAGCCAGCTCCTCCTTTTCTAAGTATTTAACTATTTCCTCTTCACTTTCAAGTTCTTCAACTGTTTTTACTGGTCTAGGAAGTTTTGCATACTGAGTTGGGTCATTTTTAATAATTTCCAGTTCTACAGCTTTTTTAAAGATCATTCTTCCAGTTGAATGAATACCAGAAATTGTATTTAGCGCATAACCTTTTTCAAACAGATTATAGAGTGAATCTTGATACATTTTTCTGGTTACCTGCTTTACTTTCAAACCTTCAAAATAGTTTAGTAACTTTCTAGATTCGTGGTCACGGACTCTAACCGTGCTAACTTTTACAGTGTTTTGATATTGCTTTAACCAATCCTTCACAAAGTCCTTAAACATTGTATCTTTCTCATTAATAAATGTACCTTGGCCAAGCTCCTGTTGTAACTTAGCGGCTTCTAATTGTGCCTCTTTTTTAGTTCGAAAACCAGACCGAGTCCTTTGTTTCCTCTTTCCTGTCTTTGGGTCAATACCTATATCAATTGTGAAAGACCATGTGGTTCCTCTTTTTCGAAAGTAACCTTGCATAATTTACCTCCTTAATTTTTTTGTATAAGCGGGTGTAAATTCATTTACACCCGCTTATACAAAATCAAGAAATTATTTTACGCTTGCTATCCAACCATGCAAAGAAATCATCACGGTATACGACTTTACGGTTATTAACTTGTAAAACCGGGAAATCAGGTTCTTGGACTAAAGAGTAAACTGTCGACTTAGAAAAACCTAGTATTTTTATTACATCTTTTATTTGTAAGATAAGTGGATAGTCATTCCGTGTCATTAAACAACTCACTCCCTCAGTATATGTATATAATATATATTTCAAATTGCTTATTTACCTACCTGATAATTACTTCCTTTTAAAAAGAAGATAATGTAGACATTGTAGATGTATTTGTATTAATTATTATCAACATCATTTATCCATTCAGATTTTGTCATTCTTAAACTTATACCACGAAATCCTCTTAAACCATTTGATCCATACATTCGCAATTTGTCCTCTGTAACGCCCAGATTTTTAATTTCGGTATAGAATTCAGATTTACTCAAAGCTTTTATTCCGTTTTCTTTGCAATATTCGATATATGAAGGGTATAAATGTCTTCTTTGAACTTTTAAATCGTAATTGTTAATGTCAACAATACACATATCATGAATGAAATCAGGGACATTATTTAAATCACCAATGTAGTGTTTTTTGAATTCCTTGGCATCATCACTTTCTGTAAAAATGAAATTTTGTTGTTTCAGTTCTTCTAAACCTTCCAATGCCCAACGGATTATTTTTGTCCTTTCATTATCACTAAGTAGTTTAGTTAGAAGTTCTTTATCACGCTTTTCTTCTCGTACAGGGTGATTGAACATCAAAAAATGCAAGCGGTCAGTAAACGCCGAGGTTCCATCTAGTTTATTTATAGGAGGCATATAGTTACCCGCTGCTACGAGTTTTGTACGTCCATAAAAATGAAAAGGATTCTCCCCTTTCCGTTCAGCTGTTAATAAATCTCCTCCAGTGACTGCTTTAATAACAGATGTTCCTTGTATTTTCCCGTTTTCATCTAATTCAGATGTTATATTCAGCTTGGATTTAAATAATTCCGCAGTCATAAAACGATTACTTCCAATTTGATTTAAAGACATTGAAGAAGTATGATCGTTACCAATTAATGCTCTCCAAATTGAGAGCCATACACTCTTTCCGGTGTGGGGTAAACCAATGAGTACAAAAAACTTCTTCGCTCTCCATTCATTACTTATAATGTATCCTGTGACTTGCTGTAACGATTTGGCTTTATTTAAGTCTCCATCAGTACAATCTTGAATAAACTGATCTAGATAATGACCATAGGTCTTGGTAGAGGTATTTGGTCTAATCATTTTAATTTGGCTTTCTCTATAGTCGGCATCAATGAAACTAGTGAATAAAAAATCAGGACTATGAGGATAGGTCTTACCTGTTTTAGTGTCAAGTACTACATCTCTAAAATTAATTAGATGGACATTGCAATCAAAAGCATCATATTCTATTTGCAATTTTGGACTCGTTCTAATTCGGTGTGCAACTTCAATAATTTTATTTTTTGTAAGTTTCATATCTATTTCTCTAGGGAGACTCTCCTTAACTGCTATATGAAGTTCCATTTCACTTAATTCTTTAAAGTAGCCATACTGTTGATCATACAGTCTTACCCGTCCTGCGAATGACTTAACAATATTCTGGGCTAAGAATTTTGTTGTTACTAGATAATCTAAAGGTTGCTTACTTCCCGGCTCCTTTTTTGCTTCTTCTTTAATTTTTGCTAGATTACCTTCTAAAAGACAGTCCTTAGATTTTCTCTTATCTGCGGACTCGCGTTCCTTAAAATAGACATCAGGTAAGTCTGTTTCTTGTTTGGACCAAATTCCAAAGTCTTGCTCCGCATCATTACTTAAAATATATTCGTAATGTTGACTAGGATCTATCGAATTTGATAAAGCCTCTTTTTTTCTATCCAAAAGTTTTTTGTTTGGTTGTTTAGAATTTTTTATTTGTTCTGTTTGGATTAATTCTAGAGTTTCATTAAATAATTCTATTTGGGAAAGCTCTTCTTCTGATTCATCTATGTTAATAATCAACTTTGCCTCTTTCATCATGATTCATCCCCAATTTTATTTTCATAAAGTTCTGGAATTGCTTGAGTAATTCCAGGAATTATATTTACTAGCTGACCTAATGCTAAACACCTTGCGCTGCCTATAGTAGATAATGTGTCAGCAAAATATTCACCGAATCTATTGTGTTTCAAAAATGAGTCGTATACTTGAAGCTGTGCAAAGTTCTGATTCTCTACATACGTGAATATAGTTTCTCTTTCTTCATAGAAATCTTTTTCTGAGTGTGTTACATATTGGTCTTTATAATTTATGTGAAATCTTTTTTTATCCTTACTCTGATCGATAATAATATATAAGTGGTCTTTACAACTATCATCACTGCTATAAAAAATTGGTTCTCCACCAACATGACCAAAACATACGTGAAAGTCCCCTCTGCTATAGGCGAATATTATTCCTTGAAATTTCACTCTTTTCCCTTCAATTATAATCGTGTTGCTTTCATTTTGATGGCAGAATAATGACATTTTCTCATTGTTTTCCACCACCTCCTTAATGTACTTTTGGTATTTTTTTTGATTTATCGTCTTCATCCTTTAACCTCCAATAATTTCTTAACTGCTCCCTAAACTTAACATGAATAAAAAGGGCAACTAATTAGGATTTTATCTTATAAGTCTAAAACCTAATTAGAGCATGATTAATAAAGGAATTAAAAAATCCAAAAGTTATAAAAATATTTTTATAACTAAAATTATGTATGTATAAGAGAGTTAATTAAAACGTCTACTTCGTCTACATCACTTTGAACTCTTTAGTAAATACATTTTAAACAAAAAAAGACGTAGACCGTTTTAGTCTACGTCATGTCATCAAATGGCTACCAAATAACTACCAAATTGTTTTATTGATAACATTGGTTGGTTCAATAGTGATTGAGCAGTTATATTTTTTAGAAATTTCTTTAATCTTATTAACATCAATACCTAATTTCCCTAATTCATATCCTATAATTTTATTCAACTTCTTTTGGTGCATTTGCCTATTATCTTCAGCATACACCCATAATTTCTTCAATTCCTCATCAGATTTCCCTTTGAAATTTAAATCAGACATATCTTTTGTTTCAGAGTGATTGCTGCTATTTTTATTTTTTACTAACGTATCTCTATACTCCTGAGTAGCTTCGTATATCCCCACTTCTATCCAGCTTTTGAAAGTTAGAGTTAGCTCCTCCCCATTATAAGAATCTAAAAATGAATCGAATTCCGCTAAATGATTCAAAAATTTCTGAAAGAAACTATTAAAATTCATATTGATAGTACCACTAGCATGTTCGATTTGCTTCCAAGCTACCTTTAGCTCCTCGGTAACAGTTAGTTCATTTTTAGTATTTATTCCAAATTCCGAGGCTAGACTCTCTCCACAATAACACTTTTCATTTTTAAAGGTTTGATAAATATACAGCTTTTTCTTTAAATCAACTATTTTCATTTCATTTTGGTCATTATCCAAGCTACTTTTAGATTTAATTACTGACTCAGGAATAAGCTCCATTAATTTATTTGTTATAAATTCCTTTAAAAAAGGAACGATTATAAACGATATTTGGAATAATTCAGATTGCTTATTCTTAAAGTAAGACCATGAACTATTCTTAAAAAATGCATCTATTAATGACAACTTCAAACGAATATCTCCTACAAATAAGAATGAAGCTACTACAGGGAAATATTCTTTATCTAATTCATCAATATTTTTGTATGTGCCAATCTTTTGAAGCATAAATAAAAAAGTATTGTATTCAAATGACCAAACATCTTGAGAAGTATCAAATTCTGCTTGTTCTAAGGCCTTAACAAAACGTGTAAAGTGTATCTGCTTATTAAGAAACTCTTTATCAAAATCTGTGATTTTATTGAACGGCTTTACTAAAGATTGAGCTAACCTTGATTTTCTTGATGCATATTTAACATACAAAGGATAGAATGAACCTACCTTTTTTTTATTATTTTCCCACTTCTCTCTGGATTCAGGTGTTAAGGTACTTTCATCATCATTGGAATTCCAGTCATACTCATTTTCTAGCTTTTGATTAATTTGGTCGGGAGTAAAAAATCCATCAATATAACTTAGCTGATCAAATAAATCTCTTGGTATCTTAAAAAAAATTTCATCAAGTATATCTGTTATTTTTTGGCCCTTAATTTCTTGTCCCTTTAGTTTCATTAGTATTTTCTTACTGGGATATTTTAAGTTTATTACATCTTTGGTTATTAGATGTAGTGTGTATTTTTTAATATATCCAGCTGCAACATCGGTATCTAACTCGAAATCTCTACATATTCGCTTAAATTCTGTTCCCAGGTCTATCGCTTCAAATACGCTTTTATAATTCAACTCTTGACCTGACAATAGATTGTTTGAAAATCCAAACCCAGCGTATTTGTATACTCGCTCTTTAAGATTCTCGTCAATATCAATCTTTAAGTTGTGCAAATTCATTCCACTTCTTTCTGAAGTTAAAGTTGATTATTTCTTTTTCTGAGTATTTATAATAATGAAATCTTTAATTACTTCTCTCTCAATCCGATAGGAATTACCAACACAAAAAGAAACCACCTTCCCCTCACGAATTTGCCTATATGCAGTTGATAAACCGATTCTCAAAGTATCGGCTAGTTCTTCCACTCTAACAACTTCATGATAATCATCCTACACGTCTGTATCCTCCAATACATTTTAACAATTATGTACACAAATAACATTAACTGTTATTATTAAGTGGTATCTTCTCTAAACAATCATTAAAAATACATTTACAAATAAAAATCGTCTTTACTATAAAAAAAAGATCTCTCAGAAAAAATTCTGAGAGATCTTTTTTTATATGTGGTCAAAATGTGGTCAAATAGCTTTTACTTTAAGGAAAAGCTTTGTAATAAAGGGTTTCAAGACCCTAATTACATCATGCCGCCCATTCCGCCCATATCAGGCATTCCCATTCCGCCGCCAGCGCCAGCAGGTTCTGGTTTGTCAGCAACAACTGCTTCTGTTGTTAGGAACATAGCCGCAACAGATCCAGCGTTTTGTAGAGCTGAACGAGTTACTTTAGTAGGATCGACGATACCAGCTTCGATCATGTTCACCCATTCTCCAGTAGCGGCATTGAAGCCAGTACCGATTGCTTCGCCTTTAAGGCGTTCTACGATTACAGATCCTTCAAGTCCAGCGTTGTGAGCGATTTGGCGAATCGGCTCTTCGATTGCACGAAGAACGATTTTCACGCCTGTTGCTACGTCGCCTTCTGCTTCGATTTCTGCAACTTTATTGTATACGTTTAGAAGAGCTGTACCACCACCGGCTACGATACCTTCTTCAACAGCAGCACGAGTAGAGTTCAATGCATCTTCAATACGAAGTTTACGTTCTTTTAGTTCTGTTTCAGTAGCTGCTCCGACTTTGATTACGGCTACACCACCAGCTAATTTAGCAAGGCGTTCTTGTAGTTTTTCGCGGTCGAATTCAGAAGTTGTTTCTTCTAATTGAACACGGATTTGGTTTACACGAGCTTGAATTTGAGCTGTGTCTCCAGCACCTTCAACGATTGTTGTGTTCTCTTTTGTAACAACGACTTTAGAAGCGCGTCCTAAAGAATCGATTGTTGCAGATTTAAGGTCAAGGCCGATTTCTTCCGTGATTAATTCGCCACCTGTAAGAGCTGCGATGTCTTCAAGCATAGCTTTACGACGGTCACCGAATCCAGGAGCTTTAACTGCCACTGCATTGAATGTTCCACGAAGTTTGTTCACAACAAGAGTTGCAAGTGCTTCGCCTTCCACGTCTTCAGAAATCAATAATAGTGGTTTTCCTTGTTGTACAACTTGCTCAAGTACAGGAAGGATTTCTTGAAGGTTCGTGATTTTTTTATCAGTGATTAAGATGTATGGATTTTCAAGAATGGCTTCCATTTTATCTGAATCAGTTACCATGTAAGGAGACGCATATCCGCGATCGAACTGCATACCTTCTACAACGTCCAATTCAGTTGTGAAACCTTTTGATTCTTCGATTGTGATAACGCCGTCGTTACCTACACGTTCCATAGCTTCTGCAATCAATTGTCCTACTTCTTCATCAGCTGAAGAGATAGCGGCAACTTGTGCAATCGATTCTTTGTTTTCAACAGGTTGAGAAATGGCTTTTAATTCTGCAATCGCAGTATTAACCGCTTTTTCCATCCCTTTACGGATACCCATTGGGTTAGCACCAGCTGTTACGTTTTTAAGACCTTCACGGATCATCGCTTGAGCAAGAACCGTTGCAGTAGTCGTTCCGTCACCAGCTACGTCATTTGTTTTGCTTGCTACTTCAGCAACCAATTTCGCACCCATGTTTTCGAAAGCATCTTCTAATTCGATTTCTTTCGCGATTGTTACACCGTCATTAGTAATAAGCGGTGAACCGAATTTTTTCTCAAGAACCACGTTACGTCCTTTTGGTCCAAGCGTTACTTTTACTGCATCTGCAAGAGCGTCGACGCCACGAAGCATTGAACGGCGAGCCTCTTCACTAAATTTAATTTCTTTAGCCATGTATAAGTACCTCCCTAATCATTTTAAGAAAAATTTTCGTTCAGTTAAGTATGATGTATAATTAGCCAATAACAGCTAAGATATCGCTTTCACGTAAGATTAAGTATTCATTATTTTCGTATTTAACTTCAGTACCAGCATATTTTGAGAAGATAATTAGATCGCCTTGGGCAACCTCTAAAGCAATACGTTCGCCATTTTCAAGGACACGGCCAGTACCAACTGCTACGACCTTACCTTCTTGTGGCTTTTCTTTTGCAGTGTCAGGAAGAACAATACCGCTTGCGGTTTTTTCTTCGGATTGAACTAATTCAATAATAACGCGATCACCTAATGGTTTTAACAAGTGAAACAACCTCCTCATATTCTCTTAGTCAATTACTTGTTTATTAGCACTCATCAACAACGAGTGCTAACACATTTATAATACTAATTAAATTGAGCCTTTTTTGCAAGTATCTTGTTGAATTTTTTTTATTAATTTTTGATAAATTATGGGTATACTACTTCAGTATAATGAATCTCTCCGCGTTTTTTTGAAATGCTCCCTTTTTGCATACCTATAAGTGGTATTACGGTCTATTTTTTGATACCTTTTAAGTATACGTTTATAGAATGTCCCCATGTCAGGACTCTAAAATAAATGGCGGACTTAATAAAAGGAGTTTTCATTTTTGAAAAAAGAATATTGGTTCGTCATCATTACTTACATTGCCATGCAATTATCCGGTATAGTCGGCATGCCGATTTTCAAGGTGATCGGATCATCAATGGGGATACCGAACGATGAACTCAACGTTAAAGCGTCCGCTTACTGGATCGTGTTCAGTTTTCTTGTTGCCCTACTGGTGATTCTATTTTTATTGAGAAAAGATATGAAGGAGAATATAGAGCTTAAACAGGCTTCGATTCCCACGTCCATCCTCTGGGCAATCGCAGGTGTTTTCCTGGCCTTTTTCGCTCAAAATATAGCTGCAAACATCGAATTAATGCTTGGGGTGGATGGTGAATCCGAGAATACACAAAATCTCGTTTCACTCATTTCTAGAGTGCCGATGGTCATTTTCGTAACGTCTATTATCGGTCCTATTCTGGAAGAAATCATTTTCAGGAAAATTATTTTCGGTTCTCTTTATAAACGCTTTAATTTCTTTATTTCGGCTTTAATTAGCTCGGTTATTTTCGGCTTGGCGCACGGTGAACTCGAACATCTTCTTTTATATGCAGCGATGGGCTTCACCTTTGCCTTTTTATATGCAAAAACGGGTCGTATTCTTGTGTCCATAGCTGCACATGTTGCTATGAACACTCTTGTTATCATCCTTCAGGTGGCATATAGAGAAGACATCGAGAAATTGTCAGATACTGCACAAGCCATTATCGGAGGTTTATTATGAAACGTCAGTCACCTTTATTCATCGGTATCGTATACGCTGGCTTAGGCATCCTTTTTATAACGATTGCCATCCAGACGGTCAATTCATCTGGATGGGGATTTTTTGCCTATATCCTTGTGTTGATTGCTACTCTTGACTTAGGATCGGGGTTACGCATGATATTAATCCACTTTAAGATTAAGTCCATACAAAAGAAAAACAAAAAGTAAAAACACGCTGCGTTTTCGCAGCGTGTTTTTATTCTTCTAGGACAACTTCTTCCGCTACTGGATAGTGCTTTAAAAAGTATATCAGGGATTGAAGTTCTACAGCCAGATCAATATGGTGGACCCTTATCGATGGGGGTACAGTCAGACGGGCAGGAGTGAAGTTCAGTATCCCTTTAATATCGGCTTTAACTAAACGATCGGTAATCGTTTGCGCCTCTTGGACAGGCACTGTCAAAATGGCTACAGTAATATTATTTTCCTGCAAAAGCGTATCTATTTGGTTCATATGGTGAATCGGCACATCGGCAATTGTCTTTCCGACTTTATCTTCAGAGACTTCAAATGCCATTTCTATTTTTGTATTATTGTTTTTCATGAAATTATAATTTAAAAATGCAGTTCCTAAATTCCCCACCCCAATCAGGGCAACCTTTGTCAGCTCGTCCTGATCTAACGTTTTTCTAAAGAAAGACAATAGATAATTGACATTATAGCCATAGCCTTTCTTTCCGAGCGCCCCAAAGTAGGAAAAATCACGGCGGATTGTTGCTGAATCTACTTTTACAGCTTCACTTAGCTCTGCTGAGGAGACTCTTTGTTTACCTGAAGAATGTAAGTTTTTTAAAAATCGATAATACAAGGGCAACCTTTTAGCCGTCGCCTGCGGTATCTTTGGGTCATGGTTCATTGTTCTTCCCCGCCTTTATACATGCTTTAAAACTTTTACATTTGGTTTAGCTGCCTCTTGTAATCACTACTAGACACGCCACCTGTCTTCTCCACTAAATATGTAGGTCCTATGACCATTCCTTTATCCAGTGCCTTACACATGTCATAAACCGTTAAAGCGGTTGCAGATGCTGCTGTTAACGCTTCCATTTCGACACCTGTACTACCCTTCGTCTTAACCTGTGTTTCAATTTTAAGCCGATAACCTTGATCTTCTTTTTCCCAATCAAAGGCGATATTGACACCTTGCAGGGAAATGGGGTGACACATCGGTATGATGTTGGATGTATTCTTACTGGCCATGATGCCTGCAACCTGGGCAACCGCCAATACGTCCCCTTTTTTCATTTCTCGATTCGTTATTTTACCATATATTTCTTCGTTCAATAAGATGCTGGATTGAGCTGTTGCCGTCCGGATTGTCTCTGGCTTCGTGCTCACATCAACCATTTTGGCTCTGCCTTGCTCATTAAAATGCGTTAAATCGCTCATAAAATTACCCCTCCTAAATCATACACTATTATCCTACATTATGTAACAGCTTGTTTTTCACCTTTAAAACCAAAGCTGTTGCCGTTAAATACTATAATACGTTACACTAACAATAATCAATTGAGGTGAAATCCATGATTCTATTACAAATCAATCAACTATCGAAATATTATGGTGCTGAGCTAATTTTATCAAATATGAAGCTTGAAGTTCAAAATAAAGATCGAATTGCCTTAGTCGGCCGAAACGGAGCCGGAAAGTCGACCTTGCTAAAAATTATAGCCGGTCAACTTTCACACGATGGCGGCGAGATCATCAAACCAAAAGATGTTACCATCGGTTATATGGCCCAGGATACTGGATTGGAATCGGAACTTTCCATCTGGAATGAAATGCTGACCGTGTACGAGAAACTGATTGGGCAAGAAAAAGAGCTGCGACGGCTCGAGTCCGTCATGGCCGAACCGGCAACATTTGAAAATGACCTGCGTTACCAAAAAGTGATGAGTGAATATGACGCCCTCCAGGTCACCTTCAAAGAACAGGGCGGGTATCAATATGAAGCGGATATCCGCTCCGTATTGCATGGTCTTCAATTTGGGGATTTTGATCACTCTACCTTGATTTCCACGCTGAGCGGCGGTCAAAAAACGCGCCTTGCCTTAGGGAAGCTACTCTTAAAGAAGCCGGATATATTAATACTCGATGAGCCTACGAACCATTTGGATATAGAAACGCTCTCTTGGCTTGAACAATATTTGCAGAGCTATCAGGGTGCTGTTCTTATTGTATCCCATGATCGCTATTTTCTTGACAAAGTTGTTAATCAGGTATATGAAATCTCACGGAATAACATGAAAAAGTACTATGGGAATTACAGCTCCTACCTAGAAAGAAGAGCAGAAGACTACGAACGGGAAATGAAGCAATTCGAGAAGCAGCAAGGAGAAATAGAAAAACTGCGCGATTTCGTGCAACGAAACATCACCAGAGCGTCGACAACCAAAAGAGCGCAGAGTCGTCGTAAACAGCTTGAAAAAATGGACGTATTGGACAAGCCTCAGGGCGATGAAAAGTCCGCCAACTTTTCCTTTCAAATAGAAAAGCAAAGTGGCAACGAGGTGCTTCACCTTCAGAATTTGGCCATTGGCTATAATGAAGAAACCGTATCTCAGAATATTAACTCGCGGATGACGAAAGGGGAAAGTATTGCCCTTGTCGGACCGAACGGTGTCGGGAAATCAACATTGCTGAAAACGATCATCTCGAAGCTTCCTGCCATTGCTGGTGAATTCCGCTTTGGAACCAATGTGGAGGTCAGTTATTACGATCAAGAGCAGGCCAATCTCGTTTCCAATAAACGTGTCCTGAATGAATTGTGGGATGATTATCCGACTAAACCTGAGAAGGACGTCCGTACAGTACTCGGCAATTTTCTCTTTAGTGGGGACGATGTATTAAAAACCGTTTCTACCCTAAGCGGTGGTGAAAAAGCCCGATTGGCTTTAGCAAAAATGATGATGGAAAAGGGAAACTTTTTGATTCTCGATGAACCGACAAACCACTTAGACCTAGAGAGTAAGTTAGTCCTTGAAAATGCTTTGATCGATTATCCTGGCACTATCCTTTTTGTTTCTCATGACCGGTATTTCATCAATCGGATTGCCACAAAGGTTATAGAACTTTCGCAAGACAGAAACGAGGAGTTCCTCGGCGACTATGATTACTATGTAGAGAAAAAACAAGAGCAGGCTGAAATCAAAGCTCTAGAACAACAAGGTAAGACAAAAACCGTTGAAATAAATGTTGAAAAAACGAACTATAAAATAGACAAAGAATCTAAAAAAGCAGAACGTCAGCGAAAACGCCGTATCGAGGAAATTGAATCAGCCATGGAAGGGCTAGAAGTTGAAATTACCGAATATAATGACCTTCTATGTGACCCAGATGTTTTCCAAAATCATGAAAAGGTGATGGAAATACAGACAAAACTGGATAAAGCAAAGGAAACACTAGATCAGTACTTAGAAGAATGGGCAGAATTAGAAGAATAAGAAGCAAGACTGGGTCATGTATGGCTCAGTCTTTTTATTATGAAAAATACGAAAAAGTTATCCACAGTATTATGCACATTACAAGCTTTACCAAATCAACAATATTGTAGGTTACCCACACTATCCACAAAACATTATCCACTTATCCACAAAAATGCTATTTATACACAGGTGTTTTGAATAGTGAAAAAACTTTATCCACAATATTCGTTACATTATATAAAAAACAAAAACAAGATACCAAGTTCGGTATCTTGCCTCTCTTAGAAAACTTCTATATCCAATCCAGGATTTCCGTTCAAATCTAGCCCTGAACGTTTCCCTTTTTCGAACATGATGCTGCCAGCAGCACCAATCATCGCTGCATTATCCGTACAAAGATGTAACGGAGGAATGATAAGGTCCATAGATAAGCCCGCAAAAGCATCCGTTAGAGCTTCTCGTAGCCCTTTATTAGCCGCGACTCCTCCAGCAAGCAACACTTGTTTCACATCGAATTCCTTAGCAGCTTTTACGGCCTTCGTCACCAGAACCTCAATAACGCTTGCTTGGAAACTTGCAGCTAAGTCCTGAGGCTCAATCTTTTCGCCACGTTGTTCTGCATTATGCAATGTATTAATGACAGCCGATTTCAAGCCGCTGAAAGAAAAGTCATAGCTTCCTTCTTCTAACCAAGCCCTTGGCAGTTTCAAGGATGGAGTCCCCTCTTGGGCAAGCCGATCGATATGAGGGCCTCCAGGATAC
This sequence comes from Peribacillus sp. NPDC097675, assembly GCF_050277655.1. Classification (NCBI taxonomy): domain Bacteria; kingdom Bacillati; phylum Bacillota; class Bacilli; order Caryophanales; family Bacillaceae; genus Peribacillus; species Peribacillus sp. NPDC097675. The sequence continues at coordinate 64,303 of NZ_JBNNSK010000017.1, forward strand.
GGAAGACCAAGGGTTCTTGCTACTTTATCATATGCCTCGCCTGCCGCGTCATCCCTCGTCTCCCCAATTACTTTAAAGGAACCAGGCTCAGTCAATAGCACCAGTTCGGTATGTCCTCCCGAAACAACTAAAGAAAGGGCAGGATACTGTATTTCTTGTACCAGTCTATTCGCGTAAATATGACCGGCAATATGGTGCGTCCCAACGAGTGGTATGCCATGAGCGAAAGCGACAGCCTTGGCCGCATTAACGCCGATCAACAAGGCTCCTACTAGTCCAGGGCCTTCCGTGACAGCAATAGCATCCAAATCATCATATGTCACACCAGCCTGAAGCAAAGCCTCTTCCAGTACAATAGTAATCTGCTCCACATGGTGACGGGATGCAATTTCGGGAACGACTCCACCAAATCGTTTATGGCTTTCTATTTGCGAAGCTACAACATTACTTAGTATCTCTGTCCCATTTTTAATGACGGCTGCAGCTGTCTCATCGCAGCTCGTTTCAATACCCAATATCAATTGATCTTTTTTCATTTGAAATTCACCCACATAACATAAGCATCTTCTTGATTGTCTGTATAATATCTTTTACGTATTCCGCCCTTTTGAAAACCAAGTTTCTCATAAAGGGAAATGGCTACAGCATTACTGACACGAACTTCCAGTGTCATCCGCACCACTCCCATACTGATCGAGATTTCTATCATTTTTCTTAGAAGGGCTTCGCCAAGCTTTTGCCCCCGATATTCCGGTAAAATGGCAATATTGGTAATATGCGATTCATCAATGACAATCCAGGCTCCGCAATAACCGGCAATTTTCCCATCATCTTCAATGACCAAATAAACAGCATATTCGTTATTGTTCAATTCATTAAAGAAAGCTTCCCGGGTCCAAGGCAAAGTAAAAGACTGTTTTTCTACGTTCAATACTTGTTCGATATCTTCCGTTTTCATCATCCGAAACGTCATGGTTTTGCTCATAATAATCGGTCGCTTTCCTATTAATTTATTTACCTTGCTGTTCAAGCCACTTCGCTTCAGCCTCGGCCATACGAATATAGTTAGGTACAAAGTGGTGTATATCGACTTCATCCTTCTTCAAGCCGATAAAAGCAAGTTCGCTTGGTCTCGAGTTATACATTTGCACAGGAGCAAAAACAGCTAAATCCCCCAGCACTTCTGTAATTGTCTCACGATGAATCTCAACGTCCTGACCAACAAACAATACGGGCCGATTGCTTTCCTTTACCTTCATCGCCCACTCAGAAGAAAGCATGTTGCAGTCTTCCTTTACCGTTTTTAATTTTTCACCAACAAATTCATATAACCCTGTATATACTTGGCCTCGCCTAGCATCAAATAATGGAGAAACCAAACCGTCAAAATAACGTCCATTTGCAGCTAAAACTTCTAAACTAGATACTGCTGATAATGGAATTTTTAGTGTCCAAGCCAATGTCTTTGCTATGGTTACGCCAATTCTAACTCCTGTATACGATCCAGGACCTTGAGCGACAACAATTTTATTCAATTCCTTTGGGGATGTATCGCAGTCCCTTAATAATGACTCAATCGCAGGCATCACTCGAACCGAGTGGTTCTTCTTTAAATTCGTCGTGTACTCCCCAATTACTTGGGTTCCATTTATTAAAGCAACCCCTAAAGTAAAATTCGATGTATCTATAGCTAAAACCTTCATTAAATAATCTCCTTACATAACATAACATACCGTTCGCCTCGAGCTTCCAAGACAAATCGGCGGCTTGTATCGCCAAGACGATAAATATTAATGGTTAGAAGATCCTCTGGGAGTTGGTCTTTTATTAAATGAGCCCATTCCACAACCGTCACTCCATCGCCATCAAAATACTCATCAAAACCTAAATCCTCTTCAGCCTCCCCTACCCGATATACATCCATATGATATAGGGGTAAGCGACCACTGTATTCCTTTATTATCGTAAAAGTAGGGCTGTTCACCGTACGCGTGACTCCCAGCCCCTTAGCAAGGCCCTTTGTAAATGCCGTTTTTCCGGCCCCTAAATCGCCTTCTAAAGCAAGCACATCGCCACTGCAAAGCCTTTTAGCCAATTTCTGTGCAAAATGCGCTGTCTCTTCCTCATTTTGAGAAGTCCATTCGAAATGTTGCATATATCAGTCACCTTTATCATTCTAATAAGATAGTGCAAGCAAGTTAAAAGAATTTCCTATAATATAATTCCATTTAATTTGATTCTAAAAAACGATTCTATATGTAGTGTACCTTGTTTCAAAAGAAGAAACAAATAAGTTATGGATATTATAAGATGAAATTCAGGTAAAACAAAAAAAAACGAAACATTAGTTTCGTTTTTTTTCATGATTGCGGGGACAGGATTTGAACCTGCGACCTTCGGGTTATGAGCCCGACGAGCTACCGGACTGCTCCACCCCGCGACGGTATAAATGATACATTATAAAAAGTACAGCTTGGCGGCGTCCTACTCTCACAGGGGGAAACCCCCAACTACCATTGGCGCTGAAGAGCTTAACTGCCGTGTTCGGAATGGGAACGGGTGTGACCTCTTCGCTATCGCCACCAAACAATATTACTTTTCTTTAAGACTTATATTACTATACACCATTTTATAAGAAAAAGCAAGAATAACTTTGTATTTTTTATAAAGTTGATGAATATCTATCCATTAGTATGCCTTAGTTATCGAAAAATATACAACTGGATTTAATAAAAAAAAACGAAACATCGTTTCGTTTTTTCATGATTGCGGGGACAGGATTTGAACCTGCGACCTTCGGGTTATGAGCCCGACGAGCTACCGGACTGCTCCACCCCGCGACGGTATAAATGGTACATTATAAAAGGTATAGCTTGGCGGCGTCCTACTCTCACAGGGGGAAACCCCCAACTACCATCGGCGCTGAAGAGCTTAACTGCCGTGTTCGGAATGGGAACGGGTGTGAC
>NZ_JBNNSK010000018.1:0-58977 GCF_050277655.1 Peribacillus sp. NPDC097675
CACCCGTTCCCATTCCGAACACGGCAGTTAAGCTCTTCAGCGCCGATGGTAGTTGGGGGTTTCCCCCTGTGAGAGTAGGACGCCGCCAAGCCATTTCAAAGGTCAGCCATTGTGCTGGCCTTTTTTGCGTTTTAGAAGTTAGGTTATTAAAATACATAAGGTTTTAAAGAGAATCATTGAGGGTAATTAGTAAGATATTTTAATTTTAGTGTGTGCAATGGGTATGTAAATACATATAATTTGGAGAAAATAGTTATTAAAGAAGAATTAGTGCGTTTTAATTTGCATTATGTGCTTTTCCTTGTATAATTATAGTCAAATATAGTCAAAGTCAGATTGGAGGAGGTCGAGTGAGAAACATATCTGATATTATCGAAACTTATTTAAAGCAAGTACTAGAAATAAGTCAGAAAGATATCTTAGAAATTAAAAGAAGCGAAATAGCAGATAAATTTCAGTGTGTTCCTTCTCAAATCAATTACGTAATTAATACAAGGTTTACAATCGAAAGAGGCTATGTTGTAGAGAGTAAGCGCGGTGGTGGCGGGTATATTCGGATAATGAAGGTGAAATCCCAGGATTACGTGCAACTCATTAATCAATTATTATCACTAATTGGTTCTAGAGTACCTCAATCTATGGCTGAAGGCGTAATTGCCCGACTGATGAGCGAAGAAGTCATTAATGAAAGAGAAGCCAAGATTATGATGAGTGTCATTGATAGATCAGTGATTTATATAGATTTACCAGATCGTGATGAATTAAGGGCACGAATTCTAACTGCAATGCTTACAACCTTAAAATATAAATAAAATGGCAGAGGTGATGAATGATGATTTGTCAAGAATGCCATCAAAGGCCTGCGACTCTTCACTTTACCAAAATCATTAATGGAAAAAAGAATGAAGTTATGATTTGTGAGAAATGTGCTCAGGAAAAAGGTGAGATGTTCATGGATGCAGGTGGGCATGGATTTTCAATAAATAATTTATTAGCAGGATTGTTGAATATCGAGTCGAATATTCAACAGACAAAGACTAATTCATTTCCTACGAAAGAAGAAAAACGCTGTCCTCATTGTCATCGTTCTTATAAAGAATTCGTCCATATTGGTAAATTTGGTTGTGCTGAGTGTTATAAAACTTTCAATGACCAGTTAAATCCGATTTTAAAAAGGGTTCATAGCGGCAATACAGCTCATATCGGAAAAATTCCAAAAAGAATCGGTGGTAGTATTTATCTTCGGAAACAAATTTCAGACTTGAAACAGAATTTAAAGCTCCACATCGATCAAGAGGAATTCGAAAAAGCGGCAGAAGTCAGAGATAAAGTACGTTCCCTTGAAAAAAGGTATGAGGCACAGGAGGGGAGCGATGAATCATGAGTTTAGAAAAGTTTATGGAGAACGCATTGAGTTCATGGATGAATGATGAAGGTCCTGAAATGGATATTGTATTAAGTTCCCGAATTCGGTTAGCCAGAAATTTTAAAGACTTCACCTTCCCTACCGCCTTTTCAAATGATGAGGCAAAAGAAATTATTGAATTGGTTAAGAAGAGAATCGAAAAAGAAGTCACACCGGAAATTGGGAAACTTGAACTTCTTGAAATCGATCAAATAAAGTCACTGGAAAAGAGAGTACTTGTCGAGAAGCATTTAATCAGTCCCCACCTAGTGGAAGAATCGGCAAAAGGTGCATGTCTTCTCTCAGAAAATGAAGAAATAAGCATCATGGTTAACGAAGAGGATCACCTTAGGATTCAGTGTTTGATGTCAGGGTTACAGCTTAAGGAAACCCTAAGGCTTGCAAATGTTCTTGACGATTGGATTGAAGAATCCATAGACTATGCATATGATGAAGAGCGAGGGTACTTAACCAGCTGTCCAACTAATGTGGGAACAGGGTTGAGAGCCTCGGTGATGATGCATCTTCCAGGTCTTGTACTTACTCAGCAAATGAATCACATTATACCGGCTATTAACCAATTGGGCCTTGTCGTTCGAGGGATTTATGGAGAGGGCAGTCAAGCTTTAGGAAATATCTTTCAAATATCCAACCAAATTACTCTTGGAAAGTCGGAGAAGGATATTGTGGAAGACCTAACGAGTGTAGTTCAGCAAATCATTGCCCAAGAAAGGTCAGCAAGGGATGCATTAGTGAAGACCTCTCACATACAATTAGAGGATAGAGTTTTTCGATCATATGGAATTTTATCGAATTCTCGAATCATTGGGACTAAGGAAGCCGCCGCCTGTATCTCCGATGTTAGATTAGGAATTGATATAGGCTATATAAAAAACATTTCTAAAAGTATCCTAAATGAGTTGATGATTCTAACTCAGCCAGGGTTTTTACAAAAATACGCAGGCGGACCTTTAAGAACTCATGAAAGGGATATCCGCCGAGCAGCTCTTATACGAGAACACTTGGATTTCACGGAATCCTCCATTTCATAAAAAAAGCGATTTTTCATGTAATGTTCACACTATACAAGTAAAGCAAAGCTTCTGCTAAAGTGGAATGAAAGAAGCTATTCAAAACGAAAATTCTAAAGGAGGAATTCCCTATGATGTTTGGTCGTTTTACTGAAAGAGCCCAGAAAGTATTAGCATTAGCCCAAGAAGAAGCTATCCGGTTAGGTCATAATAATATTGGCACGGAGCATATCCTATTAGGTTTAGTGCGTGAGGGAGACGGAATTGCCGCCAAAGCGTTATTCGCCCTCGGATTAGGCCCAGAAAAAATTCAAAAAGAGGTAGAAAACTTGATTGGGCGTGGTCAGGACACTGCGCAAACGATTCATTATACTCCAAGAGCGAAGAAAGTCATTGAACTGTCTATGGATGAGGCAAGAAAATTAGGTCATTCATATGTAGGGACAGAGCATGTACTCCTTGGTCTGATTCGAGAAGGGGAAGGCGTAGCGGCCCGTGTGCTAAATAATCTTGGTGTGAGTTTAAATAAGGCACGTCAGCAAGTATTACAGCTCCTAGGCAGTAATGAATCAGGTGGGCATCAAGGTTCGACCACATCTAACGCAAGCACACCGACTCTTGACAGTCTTGCTCGGGACCTAACTGCAATCGCTCGCGAAGACAGTTTAGATCCTGTCATTGGCAGAGGCAAAGAAATTCAACGTGTCATTGAAGTACTAAGCCGTCGAACTAAGAATAATCCCGTATTAATCGGGGAGCCTGGAGTGGGTAAAACCGCCATTGCAGAAGGCCTTGCCCAGCAAATCATTAATAACGAGGTTCCTGAAATTCTACGTGATAAACGTGTAATGACGCTAGATATGGGAACTGTCGTAGCAGGGACGAAATATCGTGGTGAATTTGAGGACCGGTTAAAGAAAGTGATGGATGAAATTCGTCAGGCTGGGAATATCATCTTGTTTATTGATGAATTGCATACATTGATAGGAGCAGGTGGGGCAGAAGGTGCCATCGATGCATCGAATATTCTTAAACCATCCTTGGCCCGCGGAGAATTACAATGTATCGGTGCAACAACTTTGGATGAGTACCGTAAATATATTGAAAAGGATGCTGCACTCGAGCGTCGCTTCCAACCTATCCAAGTTGATGAACCAACAAATGAAGAATCGATTCAAATTCTAAAGGGATTACGTGACCGTTATGAAGCGCATCACCGTGTATCGATTACAGATGAGGCCATCGATGCCGCAGTTAAATTATCTGATCGATATATTTCCGATCGTTTCCTTCCGGATAAAGCCATCGACCTGATTGATGAAGCAGGTTCGAAAGTGCGTCTACGTTCATATACTACACCACCAAACCTAAAAGAACTTGAAGTGAAATTAGATGAAGTTCGCAAGGAAAAGGATGCTTCTGTTCAAAGTCAGGAATTTGAAAAAGCTGCTTCCCTTCGTGATACGGAGCAACGTTTAAGAGAACAATTGGAAGAAACCAAGAAAACGTGGAAAGAAAAGCAGGGGCAGGAGAACAGTGAAGTGACAGTGGAGGATATTGCCAATGTCGTATCGAGCTGGACTGGTGTGCCGGTTACTCGTTTGGCACAAACCGAGTCTGATAAGCTGCTAAATATGGAATCTATCCTACATGATCGTGTGATTGGGCAGGAAGAGGCTGTTATAGCTGTCTCCAAAGCTGTACGACGTGCAAGAGCCGGATTGAAGGATCCTAAGAGACCAATCGGCTCATTCATCTTCTTGGGACCAACAGGAGTCGGTAAAACGGAGCTTGGCCGTGCATTGGCGGAATCCATGTTTGGCGATGAGGACGCGATGATTCGGATTGATATGTCCGAGTATATGGAGAAGCATTCAACGTCTCGCTTAGTGGGTTCTCCTCCAGGTTATGTGGGGTATGAAGAGGGCGGACAGCTGACTGAAAAAGTAAGAAGAAAGCCATATTCCGTCGTCCTACTTGATGAGATTGAAAAGGCACATCCAGATGTATTTAATATTCTTCTACAAGTTCTAGAAGATGGAAGACTGACGGATTCAAAAGGCCGCACGGTTGATTTCAGGAATACGATCCTGATCATGACTTCGAATGTTGGGGCTTCTGCATTGAAAACGGATAAGTATGTAGGCTTCAATATTCAAGATACTGGTCAAGACTATAAAAATATGAAAGGGAAAGTTATGGAAGAACTGAAACGTGCCTTCCGTCCTGAATTCCTGAACCGTATAGATGAGACGATCGTCTTCCATTCATTAGAAAAAGACCATTTGAAGCAAATTGTTACGTTGATGTCCAATCAACTAATTTCTCGTTTGAAAGAACAGGAGATTTTCTTAGAGCTTACAGATGCAGCTAGAGAAAAAGTAGCGACGGAAGGATTCGACCCGGAATATGGGGCACGACCAATCCGTAGAGCGCTTCAAAAGCATGTTGAAGATTACCTATCTGAGGAATTGCTCAAGGGAAATGTGAAAAAAGGGCAAACAGTCGTAATGGATGTAGTGGATGGTAAATTCATGGTTAGACAAGGCGAACCCGTCAATATAAGTGAATAAGCTAATTTTTAAACTTCGAGGTACACTCAGACTTTTTAGCAGTGTACCTCTGTTTTTTTTCATAGATAAAATGTAAGTAAGGAAGCCACTATATAGCAAATGAGAAAATTTTTTTGAATAAGAAGGATTAAATAAAACCGGCATATAATATCTTTTATATGGGTATTTTGAGGAAAAAGAAAGAGGAGTTATTATGGCAGCAAAAAAGAAAACGAAGTTCATGTGTCAGTCTTGTGGATATGAGTCAGCGAAATGGATGGGAAAATGCCCAGGGTGTGGGGAATGGAATAAAATGGTGGAAGAAACTGAAATCGTGAAGCCCGCACGAAAGGGAGCATTTACTCATTCTGAAGTACGGGGGTCTGCACAGCGTGAGAAGGCGACACCAATTACGACAATTCAATCGGACAAGGAACCTCGGATTACGACAGATTTAGCGGAATTGAATCGTGCACTTGGCGGCGGGATTGTCCAAGGCTCACTTGTCTTGATCGGTGGAGATCCTGGGATAGGCAAATCAACCCTGCTATTGCAAGTGTCTTCGCAGCTGGCCCATAAACAGAAAAAAGTATTGTATATTTCTGGTGAAGAATCCATTAAACAAACCAAGTTAAGAGCGGATCGGTTAGGCGCTATGTCGGAGAATCTTCTGGTTTATGCCGAGACGGATATGGACTATATCCAAGAGGCGATCCAAGATGTAAAACCGGACTTGGTCATTATTGATTCCATTCAAACCGTGTATCATTCAGAAGTGACATCAGCTCCGGGTAGTGTTTCCCAGGTAAGGGAGTGTACATCTTCCTTAATGCGGATAGCTAAGACCAATGGAATTGCTATTTTCATTGTTGGACATGTTACAAAAGAAGGGGCGATTGCTGGGCCCCGTCTGCTTGAGCATATGGTGGATACAGTTTTATATTTTGAAGGAGAGAGACACCATACATATCGAATTATCCGTGCAGTCAAGAATCGATTTGGTTCGACTAATGAGATGGGAATTTTCGAGATGAAGGAACATGGTTTGGAAGAAGTGGCGAATCCATCCGAGATTTTCCTTGAGGAACGGTCCCAAGGAGCCTCTGGTTCCACCGTTGTGGCTTCAATGGAAGGTACAAGACCGGTACTTGTAGAAATTCAAGCTTTGATATCACCGACGAGCTTCGGAAACCCGAGAAGAATGGCTACAGGAATTGATCACAATCGAGTTTCCCTTTTGATGGCTGTTTTGGAGAAGAGAGTTGGCTTGCTCCTACAAAACCAAGATGCTTACCTAAAAGTTGCGGGTGGAGTTAAATTGGATGAACCGGCCATTGATTTGGCTGTCGCCATTAGTATCGCATCGAGTTTCCGCGACAAGTCCACCAACCCAACCGATTGCATCATTGGTGAAGTAGGCTTGACGGGTGAAGTTAGAAGGGTATCCCGTATCGAACAACGTGTACAGGAGGCGGCGAAGCTTGGATTTGAACGTGTGATCATCCCGGCTAATAACATTGGGGGATGGACTGCGCCAAAGGGCATTAAGATCATTGGGGTTTCATCAGTTTCGGAGGCTCTTCACCATTCGTTAGGGGGGTAAAGATGACAGAGAAAAAAGGACATGAAAAAACCAAATTGGAGATTTTGCAAATTGTAGCCCCAGGTACCCCGCTTCGAGAAGGGATTGAAAATGTGCTGAGGGCCAATACAGGTGGCTTAATCGTTGTTGGATATAATGAAAGAGTACGAGCGATAGTGGATGGCGGCTTCGAGATTAATTGCGACTGCACCCCAAGCACATTATATGAGTTAGCCAAGATGGACGGGGCCATTATTTTAAATGAAAATGCGGACAAAATCATTTTCGCTAATGCCCAGTTAGTCCCCGATAACAGCACGCCTTCCACAGAAACGGGCATGAGGCACCGAACTGCAGAGAGGGTCGCAAGGGAAACCAAGTCATTAGTCATTGCCATCTCGCAGAGAAGGACAGTTATCACACTATACCAGGGGAATTTCCGATATGCCCTTAAAGATATCGGAGTGATTCTAGCTAAAGCCAATCTAGCCATTCAGACCTTAGAAAAGTATAAGGTCGTTTTACAGCAGAGCATTTCGGTATTAGGTGCCTTGGAATTCGAGGAAGTAGTTACTTATGAGGATCTTTTACGAGTCTTTCACCGGTATGTAATGGTTCTTCGAATCAAAGCGGAGTTACTGGCCTACCTCAATGAGCTAGGTACGGAAGGTCGGCTGATTCGCCTTCAGATGTATGAAATCCTGGCAGATATCGAAACAGAAGGAAAATGGCTCATCAAGGATTACGCCTCTAACAAGGAAGAAAACCCCGTGGAAATCATTTTCCGTCTTCAAGAGCTAGCCATGCAGGAAAAACTTGATGAAAGTATACTGCTGAAGATACTGGGATACCAGGGTCACATCCATCTAGATGCTCCTGTACATGCCAGGGGTTATCGAATTCTTCATAAAATTCCCCGATTACCAGGTTTGATCATCGATAATCTGGTAAAGCAATTTGAATGTTTTAAGGAAATCAATAAGGCGACGGTGGAGCAACTAGATGAAGTGGAAGGGATTGGGGAAGTTAGAGCCAATAAAATTAAAGAAGGACTTCGTATTTTAAAAAACCAACTTGTCACAAACCGAAGGATGTAAGATACTGATTGGCCTTCTAGATATTCCTATTTTACCTTGAAATTGAATAGTGTTTATTTTTGACACTCAAAACGCGGAATGCTAGGCTAAAATTACGAAAAAGTACGATGACTATATGCATAAATCACGAGTTCTTCGGTGAATTTCCAGATATGTAATGAAAACGAATTTTCAGTGGTTTCATTTTTTTTGTATTGGTCAATAATGAGAAGAGGGAGGTGAAAGGGAATGTTAAAACGCATTATACAAGCATGTTTCTTAATATTTGGTGGGACGCTTGGTATGCTACTTATTCCTGAATTATTAATTGTTGTTCATGCAGACGATATTGCTTTATTAAACAATCCTTATGTGAGTGTACTGTTGGGCGCTATTATCTTTTATCTTATAACTTTTTGGGCAGTGGATCATGTGGTCTATTTTATGAAGTGGTTAGAAGAGCAGCTAGTTAAGTTTCCAATCACAGATATAATCTTTGGAAGCGTGGGGCTTTTAGTTGGTCTGCTTGCGGCATTTTTGGTAGGGTCAGCCTTCAGTGCGATTCGAGTTCCGATACTAAATACGGTCGTCCCTATTATTCTTACGCTTTTGTTTGGCTACCTAGGATTTCAGGTGGGCTTTAAGAAACGTGATGAACTACTGAGTCTTTTCTCAAAAAACAATAAGAAAAAAGCTTCTGATGGGGGATTGGCTGAGGAGGACGAGGAAAGTGACAGCAAGCGGTTGAAGATCCTCGATACAAGCGTTATCATTGATGGGAGAATTGCGGATATTTGTCAGACAGGCTTCCTTGAAGGAACCATTGTGATACCTCAATTCGTGTTAAATGAGCTTCAGCACATCGCTGATTCCTCGGATGCATTGAAAAGAAACCGGGGTCGGAGAGGACTTGATATCCTTAACAGGATTCAAAGGGACCTTCCCATTAAAGTAGAAATGTACGAAGGCGATTTTGAGGACATCCAGGAAGTCGATAGTAAACTAGTGAAGCTCGCTAAGATTTCAGGCGGTATGGTTGTTACCAATGATTTCAATCTTAATAAAGTGTGTGAGTTTCAAAATGTAGCCGTCCTCAATATCAATGACTTGGCGAATGCAGTTAAACCAGTTGTACTACCTGGGGAAGAAATGAATGTGCAAGTCATTAAGGATGGGAAAGAACAGAATCAGGGAATTGCCTATTTAGATGATGGGACAATGATTGTTGTCGAAGGCGGACGTGATTATATTGGAAAACGCATTGACGTACTTGTGACAAGCGTCCTTCAAACATCAGCAGGTCGAATGATTTTTGCTAAACCTAAACTATTAGAAAAAGCATTATAAAGAAGAGTAGGAGAAACTGTTATGTTTTATGAAGTAGTGATACCTGCAGCGGGACAAGGAAAGAGAATGAAGGCCGGCAAGAACAAGCTTTTTATCGAATTATCGGGTACCCCGATTATTGTATATACACTTCGCGTTTTTGAGGAGGATCCAAACTGCCGGGGAATTATCCTTTCGATAAATCCGGCAGAAAAGGATTATTTCAAGGAAATGATAGCCTCTTTCGAATTTAAGAAGGTCAAGAAGCTTGTAGCGGGTGGCAAAGAACGTCAACAGAGCGTTTATCATGCATTGAAACATGTAGGAGAGGAAATAATCCTAGTCCATGACGGAGCACGTCCTTTTATCGACCAAAAGCAAATTAGTGACTTAACTTCTGCAGCAAGTCTCCATGGTGGAGCAATCATCGCGGTCCCAGTGAAGGATACGATAAAAAAGGCAAAAGACAGATCAGTCATGGAAACAGTTGAACGATCAAGCTTGTGGTCCGTACAAACGCCACAAGCTTTTCGTGCATCTATATTAATTAACGCTCATGAAAAAGCGGAAGCGGCATCATTCCTAGGTACGGACGATTCAAGTTTGTTAGAAAGAATCAACGAACAGGTAGTCATAATTGAAGGCAATTATGATAATATTAAAATCACGACTCAGGAAGATTTATATTTTGCCGATGCGATTTTACATAAGCAACAAATGAAAAGTGAAGATAGGGGAGAATGAGATGTTTCGAATAGGACAGGGTTATGACGTACATCAGCTTGTTGAAGGCAGGCCTTTAATAATTGGAGGGATAACGATTCCTCATGAGAAAGGGCTGCTTGGTCATTCGGATGCGGATGTATTGCTGCACACGGTTGCAGATGCTTGTTTAGGTGCAATTGGTGAAGGCGATATCGGCAAGCATTTCCCCGATACTGATCCGGAATTTAAAGATGCCGATTCTGCTAAGTTATTGCAGTATATTTGGGCAATCGTCAAAAAAGAAGGCTATGAATTAGGTAATGCAGATTGTACCATCATTGCACAAAGCCCAAAAATGGCTCCATACATTGAAGAAATGCGTAAAAGGATCGCGGAACTCTTGGATACCTCAGTAGGTCAAATTAATGTAAAGGCGACAACGACCGAGAAGCTAGGATTCACGGGTAGAGGCGAAGGCATTGCAGCGCAGGCCGTTGTCTTGCTGGTTAAAACTAGCTGAATTCCGTTTTGAGTGGAAACCTTTATTACCTTGAGGTTAAATGGTAAAATAAAACGTAGAAAAGAAAGACTGGGAGGTCTCTATATATCATGAACAGCGATATTCGTGTTCGCTATGCACCAAGTCCGACTGGACATTTACATATAGGAAATGCTCGGACTGCTTTATTTAATTATTTATATGCACGTCATAATGGCGGTAAATTCATTATCCGCATTGAAGATACCGATAAAAAAAGAAATATTGAAGGTGGCGAAGAAAGCCAGCTGAAATATTTAAAATGGCTCGGAATGGATTGGGATGAAGGCGTAGACATTGGCGGTGAATATGGACCGTATCGTCAGTCAGAACGGAATGATATTTATCGAGAACTGTACCAAGAGCTTCTAGATAAAGGGTTGGCTTATAAATGCTATTGTACGGAAGAAGAGCTTGAAGCAGAACGTGAAGGGCAGGTTGAACGGAACGAAACACCTAAGTATTCCGGTAAGTGCCGCCATCTAACGGCTGAAGACCAAGAGAAACTCGTGGCTGAAGGCAGAAAACCGAGTATTCGCTTTCTCGTTCCTTCGGGCAGAGTCCTTACTTTCAATGATATGGTTAAGGACGATGTGTCATTTGAAACGGATGGCTTTGGAGATTTTGTCATTGTTAAAAAAGATGGAATCCCGACGTATAATTTTGCAGTAGCGGTTGATGATCACCTGATGAAAATCTCGCATGTTCTTCGTGGTGATGATCATATTTCTAATACACCTAAGCAACTTATGATTTACGAAGCATTCGGTTGGGAGCCCCCTGTGTTCGGACATATGACTCTGATCGTCAATGAAAGCAGGAAGAAATTAAGTAAGCGCGATGAATCAATTATCCAATTTATCGAACAATATGAAGAGTTAGGTTACTTGCCTGAAGCTTTATTCAACTTTATTGCTTTACTGGGCTGGTCACCAGGCGGTGAGGAAGAGATTTTCCCTAAGGAAGAGTTCATTAAACTTTTCGAAGCGGACCGTCTTTCCAAATCACCGGCACTTTTCGATAAGCAAAAGCTTACTTGGATGAATAATCAATATGTGAAGCAATTGGATGAGGAAAGAGCGGTACAATTGTCCATTCCTCACTTAGTGAAGGCAGGCAAGATTTCTGCAACTCGTTCACCGGAAGAAGAAGAATGGGTGCGTGGTCTAGTTTCTCTTTATCAAGAGCAGATGAGCTATGGGGCGGAAATCGTAGAACTTTCAGAGCTATTTTTCAAGGATGAACTGGAATATGAGCCTGAAGCGAAGGAAGTCCTAGCAGAGGAACAAGTACCTGAAGTCATGGAAGCCTTCCTTAAAGAAATCGAAGAACTTGAGGAGTTTAAGGCCGACGAAATCAAGAAGTCCATTAAAGCGGTACAGAAAAGTACAGGGCATAAAGGTAAAAAACTATTCATGCCAATCCGTGCAGCGGTGACTGGACAAACTCATGGTCCTGACCTTCCAAAAGCGATTTCTCTACTAGGTAAGGAAAAAATTAAACAACGCATCATGAGTATTTAATGTTAACAATTAGACAAAAATGTAATATAGTAATTAATAATCTTACAAAAGAACGCGTAGATGGGGAGAAGTAAGTAAACGAAGCTTTTTAGAGAGAACCATAACCTGCTGAAAATGGTTTAAGCCTCTCGTTTTCTGAAATGCACCCTTGAGTCCTTTGCTGAACTAACCTATAGTAGGCACAGGCGGAATATCCTCCGTTACAGGGATAAAAGTTGGGGATGGACCAGTTCGCCTTTTTGGCCTGCTATACTCATTCCAAACAGAGTGGAACCGCGCTTAAAGCGTCTCTGTCTATATGGACAGAGACGCTTTTTTATATGCTTTAAAATTAAAAGGATGGAGCATAGGGGGGAATCATCATGTTAAAGATGTTTAAAGAAGATATCGAAGTGGTTTTTGATCAAGATCCTGCTGCGCGTAGTTATTTGGAAGTTATATTGACGTATGCAGGGTTGCATGCCATTTGGAGTCATCGGATGGCTCATATACTATATAAGAAAAAACTGTTTTTCCTGGCTAGAAGCGTATCACAAATCAGTCGCTTTTTTACCGGGATAGAGATTCACCCTGGGGCAACCATAGGCCGTCGTTTCTTCATAGATCATGGAATGGGTATCGTCATTGGTGAAACATGTGAAATCGGTGATAATGTCTCTGTCTTTCAAGGGGTAACACTTGGAGGAACGGGAAAGGAAAAAGGAAAACGCCACCCTACGATAAAAGATAATGTATTGATAGCAACTGGAGCCAAGGTACTTGGTTCTATTATAGTCGGTGAAAACTCCAAAATCGGTGCCGGTTCGGTCGTATTGAAGGAAGTACCCGCTAATTCAACAGTGGTCGGCATACCTGGAAAAGTAGTCATTAAAGATGGCGTCAAAATAAAGAAAGACTTAAATCATTCAGATCTTCCTGATCCAATTGCTGACCGTTTAAAGGTAATGGATAAAGAAATCCAAGCTTTAAAATTGGAGCTAGCAAAACAGAAGCAGGAAGAAAGGAGTTTATAATATGGCGATAAAAATATATAACACAGCGACTAGACAGAAAGAAACCTTTGTCCCGATGGAAGAGGGAAAAGTAAAAATGTATGTTTGTGGACCTACAGTCTATAACTACATTCATATCGGAAATGCGAGACCAGCAATCGTATTCGACACTGTAAGAAGATACTTGGATTACAGAGGCTATGAAGTTAACTTTGTTTCGAACTTTACGGATGTTGATGATAAGCTGATACGAGCGGCTAAAGAATTGGGAGAAGATGTCCCGACCATTTCAGAACGCTTTATAAAGGCTTACTTTGAAGATGTTTCAGCCCTTGGCTGCAAAAAAGCGGATGCACATCCAACCGTGATGGAGAACATGGATACGATTATTGAATTCATTTCGACGTTGATTGATAAGGGATATGCATACGAATCGGATGGGGATGTCTATTTCCGCACTCGTAAATTTGACGGGTATGGGAAACTGTCTCATCAGTCCATTGATGAACTACGGGTCGGAGCTCGTATTGAAGTCGGTGAGAAGAAGCAGGATGCATTAGACTTTGCTCTTTGGAAAGCGGCGAAGGAGGGCGAAATCTCTTGGGAAAGTCCATGGGGATTGGGTCGTCCAGGCTGGCATATAGAATGTTCGGCAATGGTTAAGAAGTACCTTGGCGACACCATCGATATTCATGCGGGTGGGCAAGATTTAGCTTTCCCCCACCATGAAAACGAAATAGCCCAATCAGAAGCGTTAACAGGAAAGTCATTCGCTAATTATTGGATGCACAATGGGTATATCAATATAGATAATGAAAAGATGTCAAAGTCCTTGGGTAATTTTGTTCTTGTTCATGACATCATCCAGAAGCACGACCCACAAGTATTACGTTTCTTCATGTTATCCGTGCATTACCGTCATCCAATCAATTACAGCGAAGAATTGCTGGAAAATGTAATGGCTGCATTCGATCGTTTGAAAACTTCTTATCAAAACCTGAAGCACCGCCTTCAAGTAAGCGGCGGGTTAACAGAGAATAATGATGTGTGGTTACAGAAGGTTGGCGAACTGCATGAACAGTTCATTAAGGAAATGGATGACGATTTCAATACAGCAAACGCGATATCCATTCTTTTCGAACTATCCAAACAAGCGAATTATTACTTGATGGAGAAGAATACTAACAAGGAAGTCATTGAAGCCTTTCTTGGTGAATTTGAAACTCTTTTCTCCGTTCTTGGTTTATCGCTTGAAGAAGAAGAAGAAGGATTATTGGACGAAGAAATAGAAGGTCTGATCCAGCAAAGAATTCAAGCAAGGAAAGACCGTAACTTTGGGTTATCTGATGAGATTCGTGACCGTCTAAAAAGCATGAACATTATATTAGAGGATACCCCTCAAGGTACAAGATGGAAAAGAGGGTAAAAGATGCTTCAATACGATAATAAAATAGACGAAAAAATGTTAAATAGTCTTGCTCTAGCCTATATGGGAGATGCCGTATATGAGACCTACATACGGCATCATCTTATTCAAAATGGAGCGGTTAAGCCTAATCTGCTTCATAAAAAAGCAACATCCTTTGTATCGGCTAAAGCGCAGAGTAAAATCATACATTTTTTCATAGAATCAGATTGGCTGTCCGAAGAAGAGGCTGCTGTCGTTCGTAGGGGCCGCAACGCCAAGTCCGGGACGGTGCCGAAGAATACAGATGTGCAAACCTATCGGTACAGTACAGCCTTTGAGGCACTTATGGGCTTTTTATACTTATCAGGGCGAATTGAAAGAATGGAAGTACTTATTGAAAAATCAATTGAATTCATAGAAGAAGAAAAGGGGAAATAACCCATGAGTGAAGAATATATTATTGGAAGAAACCCCGTCTTGGAAGCACTGCGTTCCGAACGGGATATTAATAAAATTTGGATTTCAGAGGGCTCGCAAAAAGGGTCCATGCTTCCTCTGATCGGTCTAGCAAAAGAAAAGAAAGTCTTCGTACAAATCGTGCCAAAGAAAAAAATAGACCAAATGGTAGAGGGAATTCACCAAGGTGTCATTGCACAAGTAGCGGCTTACGATTATGTAGAGTTAGACGATTTATTCGCAAGAGCGGCTGAACGCGATGAAGCACCATTTTTCATGATTTTAGATGAAGTAGAAGATCCACATAACTTAGGGTCAATCATGAGAACGGCAGATGCAGTCGGTGCTCATGGAATTATCATTCCAAAGCGTAGAGCAGTTGGGCTAACGGCGACGGTAGCGAAAGCATCCACAGGGGCAATTGAGTATATTCCGGTTGCACGGGTTACGAATTTAGCTAGAGCGGTGGAAGAGTTAAAAGAACGTGGAGTCTGGATAGTGGGTACTGACGCGAAAGGTAGCGATGATTACCGGAACATGGACGGTAAGATGCCAATTGGTCTTGTTATTGGAAGCGAAGGCAAGGGAATGGCCAGGTTAATGAAAGAAAAATGTGATTTCCTAATTCGCCTCCCTATGGTCGGGAAAGTAACATCATTAAATGCATCGGTCGCCGCAAGCTTATTGATGTATGAGGTCTATCGAAAAAGAAATCCCCTAGGGCAGTAATGAGATGAATATTCTGTTAGTGGACGGTTACAACATCATTGGAGCCTGGCCGGAACTGAGAGAATTGAAAGAAAGAGATCTTGCTGCGGCAAGAGACCGCCTGATAGAAATGATGGCAGAATATCAAGCCTTTACTGGATCCAGGGTTATCGTCGTATTTGATGCCCAATATGTCCAAGGAACAGCCCGGATATTCAAAAATCATAAAGTCGACATAATTTTTACAAAAGAAAATGAAACTGCCGATGAGAGAATCGAAAAAATGGCGATAGAACTGAATAATATCAAAACGCAGATTCAAGTGGCTACTTCTGACTTTACGGAGCAATGGGTCATCTTTGGCCAAGGGGCCCTAAGAAAGTCTGCCCGTGAACTGTTGATGGATATGGAAGAAATTCAGGGTGAAATAAAAAAAGATGTGCAAAAAACAACGGCAATAAAATCTACGGCTAAAATCCCTTTGAGTGAAGAAGTAGCGGAAATATTCGAAAAATGGCGTCGGGGTAAAATTTGAACCATTGACGGGCAAAATTTACCTGCTGTATAATATTTCTATCTGAGTCAGGTCAGGGGGATATAATTTGGGTCTCAATTTCGGAATGAAACTGAACGAAAAATATCTGCAGTTTGATGATGAAGAGTTGATTGAGTTAGTACACACTGGAGACAGTGAGGCGCTAGATTATTTGATTCAAAAGTATCGTAATTTTGTAAGGGCGAAGGCAAGGACATATTTTTTAATAGGTGCAGATAAGGAAGACATCGTTCAAGAAGGCATGATTGGTTTATATAAGGCTGTCCGTGATTTTAAAGGTGATAAGCTCTCTTCTTTTAAAGCATTTGCTGAACTATGTATTACGAGACAAATCATCACAGCTATTAAAACAGCAACACGTCAAAAACATATCCCGCTCAATTCCTATGTTTCCCTGGACAAGCCCATTTATGATGAGGAGTCCGACCGTACTCTTATGGATATTATATCGGGTACAAAAGTATTAGACCCAGAAGAACTGATTATTAACAAAGAAGAGTTTGACGATATCGAATTGAAGATGGCCGAGCTTCTAAGTGATTTAGAGAGAAAGGTATTAGCTCTTTATTTAGATGGGCAAACCTATCAGGAAATCTCTGAAGAGCTAAACCGTCATGTGAAGTCAATCGATAATGCCCTCCAGAGGGTGAAAAGAAAGCTCGAGCGTTATCTGGAAGTAAGGGAAATCAGTTTATAGTCCCTCCGCTTTTTCCGCTTCATTTCATCTGTCACTAACTCCACTTGATTGTTGCATTCGCAATGGTTTGACAAGGCTAATTGAGTTGACAACGATCGAGGTGGCAATCCCCTTTGTTATTGACAATAAAAGACAGCCGTGATAAGGTTTTATGGATATAGTAGATAGGATAGGTGTTTCAAATGCAAAAAAAAATCACACTAGCTTGCACCGATTGCGGTTCAAGAAATTATAATTATGATAGCAACAAGTCTAACAGCGCTGAACGATTAGAGTTAAAGAAGTTTTGCAGCACCTGTAATTCACATACGAATCATAGGGAAACAAAATAACCGTTTTTTAAATAGATTGAAAGAAGCAGTCTAATGCTTGGAGGATACATTCATGAAACGCTTAACCGGATTTTTCAGCGGAGTCACACGCGAAATGCGAAAAGTAAGCTGGCCGAAACGCAAAGAATTAACCAAATACACAATCGTTGTAGTAACGACTGTTCTGTTCATGGCTTTATTCTTTCTAGTGGTCGATATGGGCATTTCCGAATTAATTCGCTTAGTTATTGAATAAGAGATTCGAAAATAAGGTATAATAGTGATAGAATAATATGTGTCAGCAGAAAAGCCCGGAAACGGGTTTTTTAATTTGTCTTTTTTAAGAAAAAGTTCAAACTCTAGCATTGCTGTTCAATCTATAGGAGAATCCGGATCGTACAGGATGTTAATTTTGGCTAGTTCGTTAGAAAATAAAGTTCCTTAAAGAATATGATTGATTGCAGGGAGGGAAGGACGTCACAGTCCTAAAAGATATGGAAAAGAATTGGTATGTAGTTCACACCTACTCAGGCTATGAGAACAAGGTTAAGGCCAACCTAGAGAAACGTGTTGAAACAATGGGGATGGAAGATAGAATCTTCCGCGTAGTAGTTCCTGAAGAAGAAGAAACAGAAGTAAAAGATGGCAAAACGAAAGTAACGAAGAAGAAGGTTTTCCCAGGGTACGTACTAGTGGAAATAATCATGACGGACGATTCATGGTATGTAGTCCGTAATACACCTGGCGTAACAGGTTTCGTCGGTTCGTCAGGAGCGGGATCTAAACCGACAGCACTACTTGATGAAGAAATAGAAGTTGTCCTTAAACGTATGGGTGTCGACGAAAGCAAATATGACATCGACTTTGAAGTTGGAGACACTGTTCAAGTGAAAGAAGGACCGTTTGCAACTTTCGCGGGTCCAATTGAAGAATTAGATACAGATAAAGGAAAAGTCAGAGTTCTTGTTAATATGTTTGGCCGAGATACGCCGGTAGAACTAGACTTTAATCAAGTGGAAAAATTATAAACGGAAAAAAACTTGAAAAAGCCTTTTGAAAGTGGTAGAATTTCAAAGGTCAGTATGTTTCAAATTTTTAGGCCTCAACGATACAAGAATTCTTTATTGATATATAAAGAATTCAAGATGAGTGGGAGGGTATATCCCTATTACCACATCACGGACTTATAAGGAGGTGTGTCTCGTGGCTAAAAAAGTAATTAAAATGGTTAAATTGCAAATTCCTGCTGGTAAAGCGAATCCTGCACCGCCGGTTGGTCCTGCATTAGGTCAAGCTGGTGTTAACATCATGGGATTCTGTAAGGAGTTCAACGCTCGTACAGCAGACCAAGCTGGTCTAATTATTCCTGTTGAAATCACGGTATTTGAAGACCGTTCATTTACATTCATTACAAAAACTCCACCCGCTGCTGTATTACTTAAGAAAGTAGCAGGTATCGAGTCTGGTTCTGGTGAACCTAACCGTAAAAAAGTTGCTACAGTCAAGCGTGATCAAGTGCGCGAGATTGCTGAAACTAAAATGCCTGACCTAAACGCTGCAAACGTTGAAGCTGCAATGCGTATGGTTGAAGGTACTGCTCGCAGCATGGGTATTGTCATCGAAGACTAATCCATGTAATTGTTATTTGTTTCTACGGGGTTGCGATTGATACTCGCAACCTTTATTCGTGGGAGGTATTACCGTTAAAACCACAATTTAGGAGGATTTATATCATGGCTAAAAAAGGTAAAAAGTATCTTGAAGCAGCTAAGCTTGTTGAAGTTTCAAAAGCATACGCTGTAACAGAAGCAATTGAAATTGCAAAAAAAGCAAATTTCACAAAATTCGATGCGACAGTTGAAGTTGCTTTCCGTTTAGGAGTAGATCCTAAGAAAGCTGACCAACAAATTCGTGGAGCAGTTGTGCTACCGAACGGAACTGGTAAAACTCAACGTGTATTAGTATTCGCAAAAGGCGAAAAAGCAAAAGAAGCTGAAGCTGCTGGTGCTGACTTCGTTGGCGAATCTGACTACATCAACAAAATCCAACAAGGATGGTTCGAATTCGACGTAATCGTTGCGACTCCTGACATGATGGGTGAAGTTGGTAAACTTGGCCGCGTATTAGGACCTAAAGGCTTAATGCCAAACCCTAAAACAGGCACAGTTACATTTGATGTAACTAAAGCTGTTAATGAAATCAAAGCTGGTAAAGTTGAATACCGCGTAGATAAAGCTGGTAACGTCCATGCTCCAATCGGTAAAGTATCTTTCGAAGATGCTAAACTAGTGGAAAACTTCACTACTATCTATGATACATTAATGAAAGTTAAACCTGCGGCTGCTAAAGGTACTTACATGAAAAACGTTTCTGTAACTACTACAATGGGTCCTGGTGTGAAAGTTGATTCTTCTTCTTTCAATAAATAAATTTGACATATCAAAACTATTCTTGTTATAATATGTTTTGTTGTGATAAATGAATATCATTTGTACCGAAGACAGTAGGTGCTCTATATGAGCTTAATTCCCTGCCGAGGTAATTCGATAAAAATAGTCGTTGACTATGACCTTTGAAATTACTGCCTTCATGTCTGCAATAGAGATGAAGGCTTTTTCTTTGAAACGGTATAAATGTTTTCAAGCAAATCTACAGGAGGTGTAAGGATGAACGCAATTATTGAACAAAAGCAAACTATCGTTGCTGAGATTACTGGTAAATTTACAGCTAGCAAATCCACAGTTGTTGTTGACTATCGTGGATTGACTGTTGCTGAATTAACAGAACTTCGTAAGCAACTTCGTGAAGCTGGCGTTGAGTTCAAGGTTTACAAAAACTCTTTGGCTCGTCGTGCTGCTGAAAGTGCTGAACTTGGCTCTTTAAACGAATCTCTAACAGGACCAAATGCAATTGCATTCTCGAATGAAGATGTTATTGCGCCAGCTAAAATCCTTAACGATTTTGCGAAAAAACATGAAGCGTTAGAAATTAAAGCTGGAGTTATCGAAGGAAATGTTGCATCTGCTGAAGACATTAAAGCTCTTGCAGAACTACCTTCACGCGAAGGCCTACTTTCAATGTTGCTAAGTGTGCTACAAGCACCTATGCGCGGTCTTGCTCTTGCTACAAAAGCAGTTGCAGAACAAAAAGAAGAACAAGGCGCGTAAGCTAACCGCTTATCCTGCCTATTGAACAAAAAAAACCAACCATTTCGAGGAGGAAATAACAATGACTAAAGATCAAATCATTGAAGCAGTTAAAAACATGACTGTTCTAGAATTAAACGACCTTGTAAAAGCAATCGAAGAAGAATTTGGCGTAACTGCTGCTGCACCTGTAGCTGTAGCTGCTGCTGGTGGCGCTGCTGCTGAAGAAAAAACTGAGTTTGATGTAGTTCTTACATCTGCTGGAGATTCAAAAATCAAAGTTATCAAAGCTGTACGTGAAGCTACTGGTCTTGGACTTAAAGAAGCAAAAGAAGTTGTTGATAACACTCCAAAAGCAATCAAAGAAGGCGTTTCTAAAGAGGAAGCTGAAGAACTTAAAGCTAAACTTGAAGAAGTTGGAGCTGGCGTTGAAGTTAAGTAATCTTGCATAAACAAAAAAGCTCGCTATCACTGGCGAGCTTTTTTCTCTTCATTTTAAAGACAAAAATGAAAGATGGTTTGGTAGGAAAGTATACAAACTTTAAGACATGCAAGTATCCATTCTTCAAATCTCTTCTCTCGTTTAATCTTCAATATTCCTTTCTGATAGGGGGAGATGACTCTGACAGAGCATTACTACTCACAAAAACCGGATGTCGAAAGCAATCCTAAATTTTGGGATTTCAAACTAAAAGGACGCACATACCATTTTAAAAGTGATAATGGCGTTTTTTCAAAAAAAGAGGTTGATTTTGGTTCTCGTCTTTTGGTAGAAACCTTCAATCTAAATGAAGCTGTAAAAGGGAATATTCTTGATGTCGGTTGTGGTTATGGACCCATTGGGATATCGATTGCTGCAGCTTATCCCGAAAGAACGGTAGAAATGATAGATATTAATAGCCGGGCAGTTGAATTATCGAAGGAAAATGCCGCTTCAAATGGGATCGCTAATGTAAAAGTATATGAAAGCGATCGCTTTGAAAAAGTAGATTCTGAACAGTTCGCTGCAATTCTTACGAACCCTCCCATTCGCGCAGGTAAAAGTGTAGTCCACGAAATACTGGAAGAAAGCTATCGAAGTTTGGTAGTTGGTGGAGAACTATGGGTTGTCATTCAAAAAAAGCAAGGCGCTCCTTCCGCCATGGATAAACTAGAGCTGTTATTTGGAAATGTCGAAGTGGCTGTAAAGAAAAAAGGCTACTACATACTATTATCCAAAAAAGTTTGACTCTAAATTTTCGCTATGTTAGTATTATAAAATGCATATATATAATTCCGTTACTATGCAATTTTTATACCATTGGTGTATAACCAATGGATAATATGGGAAAAATATATAAATAATAGTTCGTTTTATGAGAAATAGTGGTTTTTAAAATAAAAACCATTTTCTTTTTGTCTATGGATTGGATTCCTTTTTTCCGTGGCAAATAGATCCTTATAACGCTTGATTTAAGGGGTGAATCAGTTGACAGGTCAACTTGTTCAGTATGGACGACACCGCCAACGTAGAAGTTATGCAAGAATCAGTGAGGTTTTGGATCTTCCGAATCTGATTGAAATTCAAACGGCTTCTTATCAATGGTTTTTAGATGTAGGTTTAAAAGAAATGTTCCAAGATATTTCACCTATTGAGGATTTCACAGGTAATTTATCATTAGAATTCATCGACTACAGCTTAGCTGAACCGAAGTATTCTGTGGAAGAAACAAAAGAACGCGATGTTACTTATTCTGCACCACTTCGCGTAAAAGTACGCCTTGTTAACAAGGAAACTGGTGAAGTAAAAGACCAGGATGTATTCATGGGTGATTTCCCACTTATGACTGAAACAGGCACATTTGTCATCAATGGTGCTGAACGTGTAATCGTATCCCAATTAGTACGCTCACCGAGTGTTTACTATAATGGGAAAATGGATAAGAACGGTAAGCTTGGTTTCTCTGCGACCGTTATTCCTAACCGTGGTGCATGGCTTGAATATGAGACAGACGCCAAGGATGTAGTTTATGTTCGAATCGACCGCACTAGGAAATTACCTATCACGGTATTGATGCGTGCACTAGGATTCGGAACTGATCAAGAAATCATCGATTTAATCGGTGATAATGAATACCTTCGTAACACTCTTGAAAAAGACAATACAGAGAGTGTAGAAAAAGCATTACTAGAAATCTATGAACGTCTTCGTCCGGGTGAACCACCTACAGTCGATAACGCGAAAAGTCTATTAGTATCCCGCTTTTTCGATCCAAAACGTTATGATTTAGCAAACGTAGGTCGCTATAAAATCAATAAAAAATTGCATATCAAGAATCGTCTTTTCGGACAAAAAATTGCCGAGACACTAATTGATCCTGAAACGGGAGAAATTATTGTTGAAAAGGGTACATTGCTTGATCGTCGGACTCTTGATAAAATTCTGCCTCATCTAGAAGATGGAATCGGTTTTAAAACATTCCACCCATCTGGTGGCGTAGTGGAAGAAGAAACACTTCTTCAACCAATTAAAGTGTTTGCACCGAATGATGCTGAAGGCGAAAAAGTGATTAATATCATTGGAAATGCTTATGTAACCGATCAGGTTAAAAACATTACACCTGCTGATATTATCTCTTCTATTAGCTATTTCTTTAACTTGCTTCATGGCGTAGGAATTACAGATGATATTGACCACTTAGGAAATCGTCGTCTGCGTTCTGTTGGTGAATTGCTGCAAAATCAATTCAGAATTGGTTTATCTCGTATGGAACGTGTCGTTCGTGAAAGAATGTCTATTCAAGATACGAATACGATTACTCCTCAGCAATTGATTAACATTCGTCCTGTTATAGCTTCTATTAAAGAATTCTTTGGTAGCTCACAGCTATCACAATTCATGGACCAAACGAATCCGTTGGCTGAATTGACGCACAAACGTCGTTTATCTGCGTTGGGACCTGGTGGTTTGACTCGTGAACGTGCTGGATTTGAAGTACGTGACGTTCATTACTCCCACTATGGCCGTATGTGTCCGATTGAAACGCCTGAGGGACCGAATATTGGTCTGATTAACTCCTTATCGAGTTTTGCAAAGGTAAATCCTTATGGTTTCATTGAAACACCATATCGTCGTGTTGACCATGAAACTGGGAAAATCACTAGCAAAATTGATTACTTGACGGCTGATGAAGAAGATAACTACGTAGTAGCCCAAGCGAATGTTCGTCTATCAGATGACGGTACATTCCTTGATGATATGGTAGTTGCACGTTTCCGCGGTGAAAATACCGTTGTTCCGCGTGATCGCGTAGATTATATGGACGTATCGCCTAAACAAGTCGTATCTGCTGCGACTGCATGTATTCCTTTCTTGGAAAACGATGACTCCAACCGTGCCCTAATGGGAGCGAACATGCAACGTCAAGCAGTACCTTTATTACAACCAGAAGCACCAAGAGTTGGAACAGGTATGGAATATGTTTCAGCGAAGGACTCTGGGGCTGCTGTCATCTGTAAACACCCAGGTATCGTAGAGCACGTGGAATCACGTGAAGTATGGGTACGCCGGGTAAGTGAAGTTGACGGTCAGCAAGTAAAAGGTAACCTTGATAAATACCGTTTATTGAAATTCATTCGTTCCAACCAAGGAACGTGTTATAACCAACGTCCTATAGTTAGTGTAGGTGACAATGTTGTCAAAGGTGAAATTCTTGCTGATGGTCCTTCAATGGAAAAAGGCGAATTAGCTCTTGGACGTAACGTATTAGTTGCCTTCATGACATGGGATGGATACAACTATGAAGATGCCATCATCATGAGCGAACGGCTAGTGAAAGATGATGTATACACTTCTATCCATATTGAAGAATATGAATCTGAGTCTCGTGATACGAAATTGGGGCCTGAAGAAATCACTCGTGATATTCCTAACGTCGGAGAAGATGCATTGCGCAACCTTGATGAACGTGGAATTATCCGTGTTGGTGCCGAAGTGAAAGATGGCGACCTTCTAGTAGGGAAAGTAACTCCTAAAGGGGTAACTGAACTAACTGCCGAAGAACGTCTATTACATGCAATATTCGGTGAAAAAGCACGTGAAGTACGCGATACATCACTTCGTGTACCTCACGGCGGTGGCGGAATCGTCCTTGATGTTAAAGTCTTTAACAGAGAAGATGGCGACGAACTACCACCTGGTGTTAACCAACTTGCCCGTGTATATATCGTTCAAAAACGTAAAATACATGAAGGCGATAAAATGGCCGGACGTCATGGTAATAAAGGGGTAATCTCTAGGATTCTTCCTGAAGAAGATATGCCTTATATGCCAGATGGCACACCAGTTGATATCATGTTAAATCCATTGGGTGTACCTTCACGTATGAATATCGGTCAGGTGTTGGAGCTTCACTTAGGTATGGCAGCCCGTGCACTTGGCATTCACGTAGCATCCCCAGTATTTGATGGTGCTACTGAGGAAGATGTTTGGAGTACGATTGAAGAAGCTGGTATGTCCCGTGATGCAAAAACTGTACTTTACGATGGCCGTTCAGGTGAAGCATTCGATAACCGTGTATCTGTTGGTGTCATGTATATGATTAAACTTGCACATATGGTTGATGATAAACTTCATGCACGTTCAACTGGACCTTACTCCCTTGTTACGCAACAACCACTTGGTGGTAAAGCGCAATTTGGTGGACAACGTTTTGGTGAGATGGAAGTATGGGCACTTGAAGCATACGGTGCTGCTTATACATTACAAGAAATCCTTACCGTTAAATCAGATGATGTCGTGGGCCGTGTGAAAACATACGAAGCGATCGTCAAGGGTGAAAATGTCCCTGAGCCGGGTGTCCCTGAATCCTTCAAAGTATTGATCAAGGAACTTCAAAGCTTAGGATTAGACGTTAAAATCATGAACGCTGAGGATCGCGAAATTGAAATGCGTGACTTAGAAGATGAGGAAGACCCTAATCAATCAGACAAATTAAGCCTTGATGCAGAAACAAAAGATATGGTGACTACCGAAGCAGGAGCACCATCAAAAGAATAATTTAATTTAAATAAATCAATCTATATTATCCGCTCTGACTGGCAGCAAGGCTTTTCTTTAAGAATCCTGCTGCTTGTCGGAGTCTTATTGATTCAATCAACCATCATCCGGTATAGATTGCCCGAAAATATGAAGGCAATCAGGGTAAAACCTGGAGATTAAAAGGGAGGTAGGCCCCTTGTTAGATGTTAATAATTTTGAGTATATGAAAATTGGTCTTGCTTCACCAGACAAGATTCGTTCTTGGTCTCATGGAGAAGTTAAAAAACCAGAAACAATCAACTATCGTACGTTAAAACCAGAAAAAGACGGTTTATTCTGTGAGAGAATCTTCGGACCTCAAAAGGACTGGGAATGTCACTGTGGTAAATATAAACGTGTACGTTATAAAGGCGTAGTTTGTGACCGTTGTGGTGTTGAAGTCACACGTGCTAAGGTTCGTCGTGAACGTATGGGTCATATTGAGCTGGCTGCACCAGTTTCGCATATTTGGTATTTCAAAGGAATCCCAAGTCGTATGGGCCTTGTCCTAGACATGTCTCCTCGGGCTTTAGAAGAAGTTATTTACTTCGCATCTTACGTGGTAACTGAAACGGGCGATACAACTTTAGAAAAGAAACAACTCCTTTCTGAAAAAGAATATCGTACATACCGTGAAAAATACGGTAAGAAGTTCCAAGCTGCAATGGGTGCGGAAGCTATTAAAAAGCTTTTACAAGATATTGATACGGAAAAAGAAGTAGAAACGTTGAAAGAAGAGCTTAAAACAGCTCAAGGACAACGTAGAACTCGTGCAATCAAACGCTTGGAAGTATTAGAAGCTTTCCGTAACTCTGGTAATGAGCCTTCATGGATGATCCTAGATGTGCTACCAGTTATACCACCAGAACTTCGTCCAATGGTTCAACTAGATGGCGGTCGTTTTGCAACATCTGACTTAAACGATTTATACCGTCGAGTTATTAACCGTAATAACCGTTTGAAAAGATTACTTGATCTTGGGGCTCCAAGCATTATCGTTCAAAATGAAAAGCGTATGCTTCAAGAAGCTGTCGACGCTTTAATCGATAACGGCCGTCGTGGTCGCCCAGTAACTGGACCGGGTAACCGTCCATTGAAATCTTTATCTCACATGTTAAAAGGTAAACAAGGTCGTTTCCGTCAAAATCTTCTTGGTAAACGTGTCGATTACTCTGGTCGTTCTGTTATCGTCGTAGGACCTAATTTGAAGATGTACCAATGTGGTCTGCCAAAAGAGATGGCGATTGAATTATTCAAACCATTTGTTATGAAGGAACTTGTTCAAAGAGGTTTAGCGCATAACATCAAATCTGCTAAACGAAAAATTGAGCGATTATCTCCTGAGATTTGGGATGTACTTGAAGAAGTTATCAGGGAGCATCCGGTATTACTTAACCGGGCACCAACTCTTCATAGACTTGGTATTCAAGCGTTTGAACCGACATTGGTTGAAGGACGCGCAATCCGTTTGCATCCATTAGTATGTACAGCTTACAATGCTGACTTTGATGGTGACCAAATGGCGGTCCATGTTCCTTTATCATCTGAAGCTCAGGCTGAAGCGCGTATGCTAATGCTTGCTGCCCAGAACATCTTGAATCCGAAAGATGGAAAACCAGTCGTTACACCTTCTCAAGATATGGTGTTAGGTAATTACTACTTAACATTGGAAAGAGAAGGCGCTATCGGTGAAGGTATGATCTTCAAAGATACTAGTGAAGCATTACTTGCATATCAAAACGGTTATGTTCACTTGCATTCCCGTTGTGCTGTTCATGCTTCATCACTAAATAATGAAACATTCACGGAAGAACAAAACAGCCAGCTATTAATCACTACCGTTGGTAAATTGGTCTTTAATGAAATTCTGCCAAAATCATTCCCATATATTAATGAGCCAACTCGTTATAATCTGGAAACTAAAACTCCAGAGAAATATTTCGTGGAAAAAGGCGCTAATATCACGGAATTGATTAAAGCACAACCGGCTATAGATCCTTTCAAGAAAGGGATTCTTGGAAATATCATTGCAGAAGTATTTAAGCGTTTCAAAATAACCGAAACGTCCAAAATGCTTGACCGGATGAAAAATCTTGGATTCAAATATTCAACAAAAGCAGGTATCACTGTTGGTGTAGCTGATATTGTTGTATTAAAAGAAAAACAAGAAATCATTACTGAAGCTCAAACGAAGGTAGACAACGTTCTTAAACAATTCAGACGTGGTCTAATTACCGAAGATGAGCGTTATGATCGTGTCATTTCGATCTGGAGTGCAGCGAAAGATACAATTCAGTCTAAACTGATGAAATCTCTTGACCGACGCAACCCGATCTTCATGATGAGTGACTCCGGTGCCCGTGGTAATGCTTCCAACTTCACGCAGCTTGCGGGTATGCGTGGACTAATGGCCAACCCGGCTGGACGTATCATTGAATTACCGATCAAATCAAGTTTCCGTGAAGGTTTAACAGTGTTAGAGTACTTTATCTCTACACATGGTGCTCGTAAAGGTCTTGCCGATACAGCCCTTAAAACAGCCGATTCCGGTTACCTTACACGTCGTCTAGTTGACGTAGCCCAGGATGTTATCATTCGTGATGATGATTGTGGAACAGACCGCGGCTTGAAAATTACTGCCTTGAGAGAGGGTACAGAAATTATCGAGCATCTTGAGGAACGTTTAATTGGCCGATATGCAAGAAAAGCCATCAGACATCCAGAAACTAATGAAGTAATTGTGGCTGAAAATGACCTTATTACTGAGGATTTAGCAGCTTATATTGCATCTCTTGGTATTGAAACTGCATGGATTCGTTCCGCGTTTACATGTAACACTAGTCATGGTGTGTGTAAAAAATGTTACGGACGTAACTTGGCTACAGGTCAAGAAGTCGAAGTTGGCGAAGCAGTTGGTATCATCGCTGCCCAATCAATTGGTGAACCAGGTACACAGTTGACAATGCGTACATTCCATACAGGTGGGGTTGCCGGAGACGATATTACTCAAGGTTTACCTCGTATCCAAGAAATATTTGAAGCTAGGAACCCTAAAGGGCAAGCAGTTATTTCTGAAATTGAGGGAACTATCGTCTCAATCAATGAAATACGCGATAAGCAACAAGAAATCGTTGTCCAAGGTGCGGTTGAATCACGTACTTATACAGCGCCATATACTGCGCGTTTAAGAGTATCCGTTGATACATTCGTTCGTCGAGGCGAGGAATTAACAGAGGGTTCTATCGACCCTAAAGAACTGTTGAAAGTTACAGATGTTCTTACTGTTCAGGAATACCTACTTCATGAAGTACAGAAAGTATACCGCATGCAAGGGGTAGAAATCGGCGATAAACATATCGAGGTTATGGTTAGACAAATGATGCGTAAAGTTCGTGTTCTTGATGCAGGTGAAACTGAAGTGCTTCCAGGTACGCTATTGGATGTTAACCAGTTCACAGATGCAAACACGAGCGCATTGTTAACTAGCAAATTACCTGCTACAGGACGTCCTGTATTACTAGGTATTACAAAAGCATCTCTTGAAACGGATTCATTCTTGTCTGCGGCATCATTCCAAGAAACAACTAGAGTATTGACTGACGCAGCAATTAAAGGAAAACGTGATGAATTGCTTGGATTGAAAGAAAATGTTATCATCGGTAAACTCGTTCCAGCAGGAACAGGAATGCCTCGCTACAGAAAAGCAAATCCTGTAGTTGTAGAAAGTTCTGAGACAGTATCGGTTGATTAAAGAATAACTAGGCCCAGCTCATATGAAAACTGAAGAGACCCCCTATATAGGGGGGAGATTCTTAATGAATTGAGCTGGACTATTTATTATTGAGAGTAAGCAAGAAAAACTTTCGATTTATACAACCATATTGGTAGACTTAAAATTTATAGAATTATGTAACTGGAAATCCTTTTGCTTAAATATTTTTCTGAAACAAGTTGACAGCATCTGACTAATAATGATACTATAGCAAAGGTGCTCCTATGTTACCCTGTAACTTTGGAGGATATGGACCATGTCTTATGAAAAAGTAATACAGGCAAAGTCAGTAGTTATAGGAACGAAACAAACAGTTAGAGCTCTGAAAAACAATTTAATTCAAGAAGTGATCATCGCTGATGATGCAGATATATACTTGACTGGGCGTGTCGTTGAGACCGCTAAAGTAGTGGATGTTCCTATCACATATGTTGATTCGATGAAAATGCTTGGTAAAGCATGTGGTATTGATGTCGGAGCAGCAACTGTTGCCATTAAAAAGTAAAAATGTTTTTGCAATACTATTTGCAAGGACTTTGTTTTTACCCATTTATGAACCACCTGGATGTGTGGTACTAGACATGAAATTGCGAAGGGAGGAAAAATGTAATGCCTACTATTAATCAATTAGTGCGTAAAGGACGCGAGTCTAAAGAGGTTAAATCTAACTCTCCAGCACTTAACAAAGGCTACAACAGCTTTAAGAAAGCACAAACTAACGTATCATCTCCGCAAAAACGTGGTGTTTGTACTCGTGTGGGAACTATGACACCGAAAAAACCAAACTCCGCATTACGTAAATATGCGCGTGTACGTTTAACAAATGGTATCGAGGTAACAGCTTATATCCCAGGTATCGGTCACAACTTACAAGAACACAGCGTGGTACTTATCCGCGGCGGGCGTGTAAAGGATTTACCAGGGGTACGTTACCACATCGTTCGTGGTGCTCTTGATACAGCAGGAGTTAACAATCGTATGCAAAGCCGTTCTAAATACGGTACTAAGCGTCCGAAAGCAGCAAAAAAATAATCCAAAACAAAATATGAACTTTCTTGAAAGGAGGAAATATAATGCCTCGTAAAGGACCTGTAACGAAAAGAGACGTATTACCAGATCCAATTTATAAATCTAAACTTGTGACTCGCTTAATCAACAAATTAATGGTTGATGGACAAAGAGGTAAATCACAAAAAATACTTTACTCTGCATTTGAATTAATTAAAGAACGTACTGGGAATGAGCCAATTGAAGTGTTTGATCAAGCACTTAAAAACATCATGCCAGTATTAGAAGTAAAAGCACGCCGTGTGGGTGGAGCTAACTACCAAGTACCAGTTGAGGTGCGTCCAGACCGCAAATCAACACTAGGTCTTCGTTGGTTAGTAAACTACTCTCGCCTTCGTGGAGAAAAAACGATGGAAGAGCGTTTAGCTTATGAAATCATGGATGCTGCTAACAACACTGGAGCAGCAGTTAAGAAACGTGAAGATACACACAAAATGGCAGAAGCTAACAAAGCATTTGCTCATTACCGTTGGTAAGATATATCACAAAAAAATCCTTATAATAGGAAGGAGAAAGACAAATGGCAAGAGAGTTCTCCTTAGCGAATACTCGTAATATCGGTATCATGGCACATATTGATGCTGGTAAAACGACTACAACAGAACGCGTTCTTTACTATACTGGTAAAATCCACAAAATCGGTGAAACACACGAAGGTGCTTCACAAATGGACTGGATGGAACAAGAACAAGAACGTGGAATCACGATCACCTCTGCTGCAACAACTGCACAGTGGAAAGGTCACCGCGTAAACATCATCGATACTCCAGGTCACGTAGACTTCACTGTTGAAGTTGAACGTTCCCTACGTGTACTTGATGGTGCTGTAGCAGTACTTGATGCTCAATCAGGTGTTGAGCCTCAAACTGAAACAGTTTGGCGTCAAGCTACAACGTACGGTGTACCACGTGTCGTATTCGTAAACAAAATGGACAAAATCGGTGCGGACTTCCTATATTCAGTAGGAACAATCCATGATCGTTTGCAAGCAAACGCTCATCCGGTACAATTACCAATCGGTGCTGAAGATAACTTTTCTGCAATCATTGACTTAATTGAAATGAAAGCTCATTTCTATGCTAATGATTTAGGAACAGATATCACTGTTGGTGAAATCCCTGCAGAACACCTTGAATTAGCTGAAGAATACCGTGAGAAATTAATCGAAGCGGTAGCTGAAGTTAATGAAGAATTAATGGAAAAATACCTTGGTGGCGAAGAAATCAGCATTCCTGAATTAAAAGCTGCTATCCGTACTGCAACCGTTAATGTTGAATTCTTCCCAGTTATCTGTGGATCAGCATTCAAAAACAAAGGTGTTCAATTAATGCTTGATAACGTTATTGACTTCCTTCCATCTCCATTAGACGTACCAGCAATCAAAGGTACTCTTCCGGATACTGAAGAAGAAGTAGAACGTCATTCAGATGATTCTGAACCGTTCTCTGCACTAGCGTTTAAAGTTATGACAGACCCTTATGTTGGTAAACTTACATTCTTCCGTGTGTACTCAGGTACACTTGAATCAGGTTCTTATGTAATCAACTCAACAAAAGGTAAACGTGAACGTATTGGACGTATCCTTCAAATGCACGCAAACAGCCGTGAAGAAATCTCTAAAGTATATGCTGGAGATATCGCTGCAGCTGTTGGTTTGAAAGATACTACTACTGGTGATACACTTTGTGATGACAAGGATCAAGTTATTCTTGAATCCATGGTATTCCCAGAACCAGTTATCTCACTTTCTGTTGAACCAAAATCTAAAGCAGACCAAGACAAAATGTCTCAAGCTTTACAAAAGCTTCAAGACGAAGATCCAACATTCCGTGCGCATACTGACCAAGAAACTGGTCAAACGATTATCGCTGGTATGGGTGAGCTTCACTTGGACATCCTTGTTGACCGTATGCGTCGTGAGTTCAGAGTGGAAGCTAACGTTGGTGCACCTCAAGTTGCATACCGTGAAACTTTCCGTGGTTCAGCTAAAGTCGAAGGTAAATTCGTTCGTCAATCAGGTGGACGTGGACAATTCGGACACGTTTGGATTGAATTTGGACCAAACGAAGAAGGTAAAGGATTCGAATTTGAAAATGCTATCGTTGGTGGTGTAGTACCACGTGAATACATCCCTGCTGTACAAGCTGGATTAGTTGATTCACTTGACCGTGGAGTACTTGCTGGTTACCCATTAGTTGATATTAAAGCAAAATTATTCGATGGATCTTACCATGATGTTGACTCCAATGAAATGGCATTTAAAATCGCTGCATCTATGGCGCTTAAAAATGCTGCTTCTAAATGTAAACCGGTTATCCTTGAACCAATCATGAAAGTCGAAGTTGTTATTCCTGAAGATTACCTAGGTGACATCATGGGAGATATTACATCTCGTCGTGGTCGCGTAGAAGGTATGGAAGCTCGCGGAAACACTCAAATGGTTAAAGCGATGGTTCCTCTATCTGAAATGTTCGGATATGCAACATCATTACGTTCAAACACACAAGGACGCGGAACATTCTCTATGCACTTCGATCACTATGAAGAAGTACCTAAGAGCATTTCTGAAGAAATCATCAAAAAAAATAAAGGTGAATAATTGATTTTCATCTCTTATTAAAGTATAACTACTTATGTAAGCTGTGTTGGAAGATTTTATCTTCTGCCACAGCCCCTATATACTTAAACTATTTTTATATTTTTAAGGAGGAATTCCTAATGGGAAAAGCTAAATATGATCGTTCAAAACCGCATGTTAACGTTGGAACAATTGGACACGTTGACCATGGTAAAACAACTTTAACTGCTGCAATCACAACTGTACTTGCTAAAGCTGGTGGAGCAGAAGCTCGCGCTTATGACCAAATCGATGGTGCACCAGAAGAAAGAGAACGTGGTATCACAATCTCTACTGCACACGTTGAGTACGAAACAGCTACTCGTCACTATGCACACGTTGACTGCCCAGGACATGCTGACTATGTTAAAAACATGATCACTGGTGCTGCACAAATGGATGGTGGTATCTTAGTAGTTTCTGCTGCTGATGGCCCAATGCCTCAAACTCGTGAACACATCCTTCTTTCAAAACAAGTTGGTGTTCCTTACCTAGTAGTATTCATGAACAAATGCGACATGGTAGACGACGAAGAATTACTAGAACTAGTTGAAATGGAAATTCGTGACCTTCTTTCTGAATACGATTTCCCTGGCGATGACATTCCAGTAATCAAAGGATCTGCTCTTAAAGCTCTTGAAGGTGAAGCAGCTTGGGAAGAAAAAATTCATGAATTAATGACAGCTGTTGACGAGTACATCCCAGAACCAACTCGTGACACTGAAAAACCATTCATGATGCCAGTTGAGGATGTATTCTCAATCACTGGTCGTGGAACAGTTGCTACAGGACGTGTTGAACGTGGACAAGTTAAAGTCGGTGACGTTGTTGACATCATCGGTTTCAACGAAGAAGCAAAACCAACAACTGTAACTGGTGTTGAAATGTTCCGTAAACTTCTTGATTATGCTGAAGCTGGTGACAACATCGGAGCTCTACTTCGTGGTGTTGCTCGTGAAGATATCCAACGTGGACAAGTACTTGCTAAACCAAATACAATCACTCCACACAGCAAATTCAAAGCTGAAGTTTATGTTCTTTCTAAAGAAGAAGGTGGACGTCATACTCCATTCTTCACAAACTACCGTCCTCAGTTCTACTTCCGTACAACTGATGTAACTGGTATCTGTAATCTTCCTGAAGGCGTAGAAATGGTTATGCCTGGAGATAACATTGAAATGTCAGTAGAACTAATCGCTCCAATCGCTATCGAAGAAGGTACTAAATTCTCTATCCGTGAGGGTGGACGTACTGTAGGCGCTGGCGTAGTAGCTACTATCACTGAGTAATCGATTCTAAATCGAATATTGGAAGGGACGCCTTCCGGGAGAAGCAGATGGGACGCCATCTGCTTCTTTTTTTGTATTACGAAGTTATATGAATAGTATTAATGGATGGTAGTTTATAATAGAAGAAACTGGTTATAAATAGAGATGTAGAATCTACTTGTAAATCCTAATGTTTGTATGTATAATAATAAAAGTGTGTTGCACAAGGAAGATTTAAGTTTAACTTGCATTTAACTTTTGTGTGATGTATAATAGACAATGTTGGTCTTTGACTGCGATGATATGGAAGGTTGCTGACACACCCGGCCGCTTTGCCATGGCGAGTGTGTGGGAAATTTCCATTGAGAAAGTCTATTTCATAAAATAGGCGAAAAGGAGGGAAAATTATGGCAAAACAAAAAATTCGTATTCGTTTGAAAGCATATGATCACAGAATCCTTGATCAATCTGCTGAGAAGATTGTTGAAACTGCAAAACGTTCTGGTGCGACTGTAGCTGGTCCAATTCCATTGCCAACTGAAAGATCAGTATACACGGTCCTTCGTGCGGTTCATAAATACAAAGATTCTCGCGAACAATTCGAAATGCGTACGCATAAACGTCTAATCGATATCGTTAATCCGACTCCACAAACAGTTGATTCATTGATGCGTTTAGATTTACCATCAGGCGTTGACATTGAAATCAAATTATAATTTATATAATAAGAACAATTACTCTAGGAGGTGTGACTTATGACCAAAGGAATCTTAGGAAGAAAAATCGGTATGACTCAAGTTTTTGCTGAAAATGGCGAACTTATCCCGGTAACAGTAATTGAAGCTGCTAACAATGTAGTACTTCAAAAGAAAACTGTTGAAACTGACGGTTATGAAGCAATTCAAGTTGGTTTTGAAAACAAACGTGAAAAGCTTTCTAACAAACCTGAAAAGGGACACGTTGAAAAAGCAAATACTACTCCTAAGCGCTTCATTCGCGAATTCCGCGGAACGGATCTTGCTGCATATGAGATCGGTCAAGAAGTCAATGTTAGTATTTTCGCTGAAGGCGATTTAGTAGATGTAGTAGGAATTTCAAAAGGTAAAGGTTTCCAAGGTGCTATTAAACGCCACGGACAATCTCGCGGACCGATGACTCATGGTTCTCGTTACCACCGTCGCCCAGGTTCAATGGGTCCTGTTGCTCCAAACCGCGTATTCAAAGGTAAACTATTACCAGGACGTATGGGTGGGGAACAAGTTACTGTTCAAAACTTAGCTATCGTTAAAGTTGACGTTGAACGTAACCTACTATTGGTCAAAGGTAATGTACCTGGTGCTAGAAAAGCACTGATCAAAGTTAAAACTGCTGTTAAAGCAAAGTAATTTCTGAGAAAGGAGGAGCAATAGAATGCCAAAAGTTACATTGTTCAACCAAACAGGTTCACAAGTTGGCGACATCGAGCTAAACGAATCCATCTTTGGTATCGAACCTAATAATCATGTATTATTTGAAGCAATCATCATGCAACGAGCTTCCTTACGTCAAGGAACTCATAAAGTTAAAAACCGTTCTGAAGTTGCAGGCGGTGGACGTAAACCTTGGAAACAAAAAGGAACTGGACGTGCGCGTCAAGGTTCTATCCGTTCTCCACAATGGCGTGGCGGTGGTATTGTTTTTGGACCAACTCCAAGATCATACTCTTACAAGTTGCCTAAAAAGGTACGTCGCTTAGCTATTAAATCTGCATTGTCTGCAAAGGCATTGGAAGAAAACATCTTAGTACTTGAAAGCTTGACTTTCGAAGCTCCAAAAACGAAAGAATTTGTTGCTGTACTAAAAAATCTTTCTGTAGATACTAAAACGTTGATCGTTACTGACGGTTTAGATGAGAAGGTTGCTCTTTCTGCACGTAACATCCCAGGTGTTACTGTAGTTGAAGCTGTTGGTCTTAATGTTCTTGATGTTGTTTCACACAACAAATTGATCTTGACTAAATCAGCTGTCGAAAAAGTAGAGGAGGTGCTTGCATAATGGATGCACGCGATATCATTAAGCGCCCCGTAATCACAGAAGCTTCTTCAGACGCTATGGCTGAAAAGAAGTATACTTTTGAAGTTGATGTTAGAGCTAACAAAACTCAAGTTAAAGATGCGGTTCAAGAAGTTTTCGGCGTAAAAGTTGAAAAGGTAAATATCATGAACTACAAAGGTAAATTCAAACGCATGGGCAAACATGCAGGCTATACTAACAAGCGCCGTAAAGCTATTGTTAAATTAACTGCTGACAGCAAAGAAATCGAGCTATTCGAAGCTTAATTCATTAGAGAAGGAGGGAAATACAAATGGCGATTAAGAAGTATAAACCTACCTCTAACGGTCGACGTAATATGACAACTTCGGATTTTGCTGAGATTACTACAGACAAACCCGAAAAATCATTACTTGCTCCTTTACACAGCAAAGGCGGCCGTAATAACCAAGGTAAGTTAACAGTTCGTCATCAAGGTGGCGGCCACAAGCGTCAATACCGTATCATCGATTTCAAACGGAATAAAGATGGTATACCAGGACGCGTTGCTACTATTGAGTACGATCCAAATCGTTCTGCAAACATTGCATTAATTAATTACGTTGATGGAGAAAAACGTTATATCCTAGCTCCTAAAAACCTAGAAGTAGGTTTGGAAGTTATGTCAGGCCCAGAAGCCGACATTAAAGTGGGTAACGCACTTCCTCTAATTAACATCCCAGTTGGTACAGTAATTCATAACATCGAATTAAAACCAGGAAAAGGTGGACAATTAGTCCGTTCTGCAGGAACTTCTGCACAAGTACTTGGTAAAGAAGGTCGTTATGTTCTTGTACGTTTAAATTCTGGTGAGGTTCGTATGATCCTTGCTACCTGCCGTGCTACTATCGGTCAAGTTGGTAATGAACAACATGAACTTATTAACATTGGTAAAGCTGGTCGTAATCGTTGGTTAGGTAAACGCCCAACTGTACGTGGATCAGTAATGAACCCGAATGATCACCCACACGGTGGTGGTGAAGGTAAAGCACCAATCGGACGTAAATCACCAATGTCTCCTTGGGGTAAACCAACTCTTGGATTCAAAACACGTAAGAAGAAAAATAAATCCGATAAATTTATCGTTCGTCGTCGTAAAAAATAACGGGGTTGAGCTACGGTTCATTAATCGGACCGTAGAACGATCACGAAGGGAGGTACTCGCATGGGTCGTAGCTTAAAAAAAGGGCCTTTTGTTGATGATCATTTATTGGTAAAAGTCGAAAAACTAAATGAAACTGACAAGAAACAAGTAGTAAAAACTTGGTCTCGTCGTTCAACAATCTTCCCGCAATTCATCGGACATACTATCGCTGTTTATGATGGTCGTAAGCATGTGCCGGTTTATGTAACTGAAGACATGGTAGGTCACAAACTAGGCGAATTCGCGCCTACACGCACTTATAAAGGTCACGCAAGTGATGACAAGAAAACAAGACGTTAATGAGAGGAGGGCATCTCATGCAAGCAAAAGCTGTCGCTAGAACAGTTCGTATTGCTCCTCGTAAAGTGCGTTTAGTCGCAGACTTAATTCGAGGAAAACAAGTAGGTGAAGCAGTAGCGATTCTTCGCTTAACACCAAAATCTGCTTCTCCAGTCGTAGAAAAAATTCTGAAATCTGCTATCGCAAATGCAGAACATAACTACGAAATGGATATCAATAACCTAGTCGTTTCAGAGGCATACGTTAACGAAGGACCAACATTAAAACGTTTCCGTCCTCGCGCTCAAGGTCGTGCGAGTGCAATTAACAAACGTACTAGTCATATTACAATCGTTGTATCAGAAAAGAAGGAGGGGTAATCTGTGGGTCAAAAGGTAAATCCAGTCGGTATGCGTATCGGGATCATCCGTGATTGGGAATCCAAATGGTACGCTGATAAAGACTACGCAGTTCTTTTGCATGAAGACCTTAGAGTTCGTGAGTATATCGCGAAACGTCTAAATGATGCTTCTGTATCCAAGGTTGAAATCGAACGTGCTGCTAACCGCATCAATGTATCAGTTCATACTGCTAAGCCAGGAATGGTTATCGGTAAGGGCGGTACTGAAGTTGAAGCACTTCGTAAAGCATTAAACCAATTAACAGGCAAAAGAGTTCACATCAATATCATTGAAATCAAAAGAGCAGATCTTGATGCAAAATTGGTTGCTGAAAACATCGCTCGTCAATTAGAAAATCGTGTTTCATTCCGTCGTGCTCAAAAACAAGCTATCCAACGCACAATGCGTTCAGGCGCTAAAGGAATCAAAACTCAAGTTTCTGGTCGTCTTGGCGGTGCAGATATTGCTCGTGCTGAACACTACAGCGAAGGAACAGTTCCACTTCACACACTTCGTGCTGACATAGATTATGCTCATGCTGAAGCAGATACTACTTACGGGAAGCTAGGCGTGAAAGTTTGGATCTACCGTGGAGAAGTTCTTCCTACTAAGAAGAAATCTGAGGAAGGAGGAAAATAATATGTTATTGCCAAAACGCGTAAAATACCGTCGTGAACACCGCGGTAAGATGAGAGGGATGGCTAAAGGCGGCCGTGAAGTTCATTTTGGAGAATTTGGACTTCAAGCTCAAGAAGCTTCCTGGATCACTAACCGTCAAATCGAAGCAGCTCGTATAGCGATGACTCGTTACATGAAGCGTGGAGGAAAAGTTTGGATCAAGATCTTCCCAAGCAAACCTTACACAGCTAAGCCGCTTGAAGTACGGATGGGTTCCGGTAAAGGTGCTCCTGAAGGTTGGGTAGCAGTCGTTAAACCGGGCAAAGTATTGTTTGAAATCTCTGGTGTATCTGAAGAGGTGGCAAGAGAAGCATTGCGCCTTGCAGCACACAAACTTCCTATCAAATGTAAGTTTGTAAAAAGAGAGGAAATTGGTGGTGAAACAAATGAAAGCTAATGAAATCAAAGACCTAACCACTGCTGAAATTGAACAAAAACTAAAATCTCTTAAAGAAGAACTATTTAATCTTCGTTTCCAGTTAGCTACTGGACAACTTGAAAATACAGCTCGCATCCGTGAAGTTCGCAAATCGATCGCTCGTATGAAAA
Source organism: Peribacillus sp. NPDC097675 (assembly GCF_050277655.1). Lineage (NCBI taxonomy): Bacteria > Bacillati > Bacillota > Bacilli > Caryophanales > Bacillaceae > Peribacillus > Peribacillus sp. NPDC097675. The sequence goes on from NZ_JBNNSK010000018.1 coordinate 38,918, forward strand.
CAGTTGTTCGTCAAAGAGAGATCGGTGTCACTAATCGATAATGAATGGAGGTTTGCATAATGAGCGAACGCAACCAACGCAAAGTCTACACTGGCCGCGTAGTATCCGACAAAATGGATAAAACCGTAACAGTCGTTGTAGAAACCTATAAAAAGCATTCTTTATACGGTAAACGCGTAAAATACTCTAAAAAGTTAAAAGCACATGACGAGCTGAATGAAGCTAAAGCAGGCGACGTTGTACGTATCATGGAAACTCGTCCACTATCAGCTACAAAGCGCTTCCGTCTTTTAGAAGTAGTAGAAAAATCAGTAATCATTTAATTTATTTCGGATTAAGTTAATTCCGAAGGGAGGTACCGTACATGATTCAACAAGAATCTCGTTTAAAAGTCGCTGACAATTCAGGTGCACGTGAAGTTCTAGCTATTAAAGTACTAGGTGGTTCTGGACGTAAGTATGCTAATATCGGCGACGTTATTGTTTGTACCGTAAAACAAGCAACACCTGGAGGCGTTGTTAAAAAAGGTGAAGTCGTTAAGGCTGTTGTTGTTCGTACAAAACGTGGTATGCGTCGTCCTGACGGTTCTTACATTCGTTTCGATGAGAACGCATGTGTAATTATCCGTGACGATAAGAGCCCACGTGGAACTCGTATTTTTGGACCTGTTGCTCGTGAATTACGTGATAACAGTTTCATGAAGATCGTTTCTCTAGCTCCAGAAGTTTTATAAGTTAAATATCGTAAAGCCTTTCAAGGAGGTGCCAAGCTAATGCATGTTAAAAAAGGTGACAAAGTCGTAGTCATCTCTGGTAAGGACAAAGGCAAACAAGGAACAATTCTTGCAGCATATCCGAAACAAAATCGTGTGCTTGTTGAAGGAATTAATATCGTGAAAAAGCATTCAAAGCCATCTCAAGTTAATCCACAAGGTGGAATTATCAGCAGAGAAGCTGCTATTCACGTATCCAATGTAATGCCTCTTGATCTGAAAACAGGTAAACCGACTCGTGTTGGATATAAGATTGAAAACGGCAAGAAAGTACGCGTAGCTAAAATATCAGGTGAATCTTTAGATAAATAAGTCATAAATGAAGGGAGGTACACGAAGCAATGAGCCGCCTTAAAGAAAAATATAAAAGCGAAATTACACCATCATTGATGGGTAAATTCAACTATCAATCAGTAATGCAAGTACCAACTATCGAAAAGATCGTTATTAATATGGGTGTTGGTGATGCAGTATCTAACTCAAAAGCTTTAGATACAGCAGTTGAAGAATTAACACTACTTGCTGGTCAAAAACCAGTAATCACTAAAGCTAAAAAATCAATCGCAGGATTCCGTTTGCGTGAAGGTATGCCTATCGGAGCGAAGGTTACACTACGTGGAGAACGTATGTATCAATTCCTTGATAAGCTAGTATCTGTATCTTTACCACGTGTACGTGATTTCCGCGGCGTTTCAAAGAAATCTTTTGACGGACGTGGGAACTACACATTAGGTGTTAAAGAACAACTTATCTTCCCTGAGATTGATTACGATAAAGTGAGCAAAGTTCGTGGTATGGATATCGTTATCGTAACGACAGCCAACACTGACGAAGAAGCTCGTGAACTACTTACTCAAGTTGGAATGCCGTTCCAAAAGTAATCTCTAAATAAAGGGAGGCGAAATCGTGGCTAAAAAGTCTATGATCGTAAAGCAAAAACGCGAACAAAAGTTTAAAGTACAAGAATATACACGTTGCGAACGTTGCGGCCGTCCACATTCTGTAATACGTAAATTTAAACTTTGTCGTATTTGTTTCCGCGAACTTGCACATAAAGGACAAATTCCTGGCGTTAAAAAAGCTAGCTGGTAAAACCCGAGTTTGGGAAGGAGGTAAAATAAAATGGTCATGACAGATCCTATTGCAGATATGCTTACTCGCATCCGTAATGCGAATATGGTTCGTCACGAAAAACTAGAAGTTCCTGCTTCAAAGATCAAAAAGGAAATTGCTGAGATCTTAAAGCGTGAGGGCTTCGTACGTGACTTTGAATTAATCGAAGACAACAAACAAGGTATCATCCGTATCTTCTTAAAATACGGTGCAAACAACGAACGTGTTATCACTGGTCTTAAACGTATCAGCAAACCTGGTTTGCGTGTATATGCAAAAACTGGAGAGGTACCACGCGTTCTAAACGGTTTAGGTATCGCAATTGTTTCTACTTCTCACGGAGTTTTAACAGACAAGGAAGCTCGCTCTAAACAAGTTGGCGGAGAAGTTTTAGCATACGTTTGGTAATACATTTTCACAAGAATGGAGGTGCACAATATGTCTCGTATAGGTAAAAAACCTGTTGAAATCCCTGCTGGCGTTACAGTTACTGTTAACGGAAGTGAAGTAACTGTTAAAGGTCCTAAAGGTGAATTAACAAGATCATTTAATCCTGATCTTTCAATCGTTGTTGAAGAGAACGTGTTAACTGTTACACGTCCATCAGACGAGAAAGCTCACCGTTCTTTACACGGTACTACTCGCGCTCTTATCGCTAACATGATTGAAGGAGTTTCTAAAGGATTCGAAAAATCACTAGAACTTATTGGGGTTGGTTACCGTGCTCAAATGCAAGGTAAAAAGCTTATCCTTAACGTAGGATATTCTCACCCAGTAGAAATAGAACCAGAAGCAGGCGTTGAAGTCGAAGTTCCTTCTAATACAAAAGTAATCGTTAAAGGTGCTAGTAAAGAACGTGTAGGAGCTCTTGCAGCTAATATTCGTGATACTCGCCCACCTGAGCCGTATAAAGGTAAAGGTATCCGTTACGTTGGCGAATTCGTTCGTCGTAAAGAAGGTAAAACTGGTAAGTAATGCTGCTTAAGTAAACGAAAGGAGTGACGTAAATGATTACGAAGCTTGATAAAAATGCTACTCGTCAGAAACGACATGCACGTGTACGTGCAAAGATTTCTGGAACGGAAGCTCGTCCTCGTTTAAATGTGTTCCGTTCGAACAAACACATTTACGCACAATTGATTGACGATGCAAACGGCGTAACATTAGCAAGTGCTTCTACTCTTGATAAAGAGATTGGCATCGATGCTACTAGCAACGCTGAAGCAGCTCAAAAAGTTGGCGAACTTATTGCGAAACGTGCTATTGAAAAAGGTTTAAAAGCTGTGGTATTTGACCGCGGTGGTTACCTCTTCCATGGTCGTGTTAAAGCATTAGCTGACGCTGCTCGTGAAAACGGCTTAGAATTTTAATGGATAAGGAGGGACATATACAGATGCGTAGCATTGATCCTAATAAATTAGAACTTGAAGAACGCGTAGTTACAGTAAATCGTGTAGCTAAAGTTGTTAAAGGCGGACGTCGTTTCCGTTTCACTGCACTAGTTGTTGTAGGTGATAAAAACGGTCATGTTGGATTCGGTACTGGTAAAGCTCAAGAAGTTCCGGATGCAATCCGTAAAGCTATTGAGGATGCTAAGAAAAATCTAATCACTGTACCAATGGTAGGAACTACAATTCCTCACGTTGTGAATGGTCACTTTGGCGCTGGTCACATTCTTTTGAAACCAGCTTCTGAAGGTACAGGAGTTATTGCTGGTGGTCCTGTTCGTGCGGTCCTAGAATTAGGCGGAGTTAGTGATATCTTGTCTAAATCATTAGGTACTAACACACCTATTAATATGGTTCGTGCAACAATCGAAGGATTGAAGCAATTAAAACGTGCTGAGGACGTAGCTAAGTTACGTGGTAAATCAGTACAAGAACTGTTAGGATAAGGAGGGAAATCGAATTATGGCTAATAAATTAGAAATTACCCTCACTCGCAGCTTGATCGGTCGTCCTGAAGATCAACGTGTTACAGTTAACACTTTGGGTTTACACAAAATGCATCAAACGGTTATTCAAAATGATAACCCTGCGATTCGTGGTATGATTACCAAAGTATCTCATCTTGTTACTGTAAAAGAACAATAAAATAATTTTTAACTTAACAAGGAGGTGCCAACATGAAACTTCATGAGTTAAAATCTGCAGAAGGTTCTCGTAAAGAACGTAAACGTAAAGGTCGCGGTATTGGATCTGGTAACGGTAAAACAGCAGGTAAAGGACACAAAGGACAAAACGCTCGCTCAGGCGGCGGTGTACGCCTAGGATTTGAAGGGGGTCAAACTCCTCTATTCAGACGTTTGCCTAAACGTGGATTTACCAACGTTAACCGTAAAGACTATGCTATCGTGAACCTTGATACGTTGAATCTTTTCGAAGACGGTACTGAAGTAACTCCAGCTCTTTTACTTGAGACTGGTGTCGTAAGTAAAGAGAAAGCAGGAATTAAAATTCTTGCTAAAGGAAACATTGAGAAAAAGCTTACAGTCAAAGCTCACAAATTCTCTACTACTGCAAAAGAAGCTATCGAAGCTGCTGGCGGTAACACAGAGGTGATTTAATGTTTCGCACGATCTCCAATTTTATGCGCGTGGGTGAAATAAGAAACAAGATAATTTTTACCCTTCTCATGTTAATCGTCTATCGCATCGGTACATTTATTCCTGTACCGCATGTGAATGCCGGTTTTCTTGCTGAACAGGATCAAATGAGCGTCATTGGTCTTTTAAATACCTTTGGCGGCGGAGCACTGAAAAACTTCTCTATTTTGGCGATGGGAATCATGCCTTATATCACGGCATCGATCATCGTACAGCTATTACAGATGGACGTTGTTCCAAAGTTCACTGAATGGTCGAAACAAGGGGAAGCAGGGCGCCGTAAATTGGCTCAATTTACACGTTACTTCACTATTGTCCTAGGATTTATTCAAGCTTTGGGTATGTCTTACGGATTTAACAATATGTCTGGTGGCTCGTTAATTGAATCTCCTGGGGTTACAACATACTTGCTTATTGCGACTGTCTTAACGGCAGGAACAGCTTTTCTTTTGTGGTTAGGAGAGTTGATTACTGCTAAAGGTGTTGGTAATGGGATATCCATCATTATCTTTGCTGGTATCGTATCTAGTTTGCCTACTACGGCTAATCAGATATATGCACAGCAGTTTGAGAATGCTGGAGATCAACTGTTCTTACGAATTGTAACGATTATCCTCATCATCGTAGCAGTATTAGCAATCGTGGTTGCTGTAATCTTCATTCAGCAAGCATTACGTAAAATACCTATTCAGTATGCTAAGCGTGCTGCAGTAGGTCGTACACAAATGGGTGGCCAGTCTACTCATTTACCATTGAAAGTAAATGCTGCGGGAGTTATCCCGGTAATCTTCGCAAGTGCATTTATTATCACTCCATCTACGATCGCTTCTTTCTTTGGAAAGAATGACGTGACTACTTGGATCTCAGCAAACCTTAATTATACTCAGCCAATTGGCATGATCATATATGTTGCTCTTATAATTGCCTTCTCTTATTTTTATGCATTCATTCAGGTTAACCCTGAACAGATGTCTGAAAATCTGAAAAAGCAAGGTGGCTATGTGCCAGGGATTCGTCCAGGTAAGAGTACACAGGATTACTTGACTAGTGTGTTATATCGTCTAACGTTCGTAGGCTCCCTATTCTTGGCAGTCATCGCCGTTTTACCGGTATTCTTCATCAAGATTGCTGACCTTCCCCAATCTGCTCAGATCGGTGGAACTAGTTTGTTAATCATAGTAGGGGTTGCCCTTGATACGATGAAACAACTAGAAGCACAACTTGTGAAGAGGCACTATAAAGGCTTTATAAAGTAATGAGTTTTGGGAACGATATGTTCCCTTTACCCATTATAGAGTTTGAGGGGGAAGAACATTGAATCTAGTTTTAATGGGGCTACCGGGTGCTGGTAAAGGTACTCAAGCCGAACAAATCGTAGAAAAATATAACATCCCTCATATTTCTACTGGAGATATGTTCCGAACAGCTATCAAAGATGGAACAGAACTAGGTTTAAAGGCTAAATCATTCATGGATAAAGGCGCGTTGGTTCCTGATGAAGTAACCATCGGTATTGTACGTGAACGATTAAGCAAGGAAGATTGCCTAAAAGGTTTTCTACTTGATGGGTTCCCACGTACTGTGGCACAAGCAGAGGCTCTTGAAAACATTCTTACTAATTTAGACCGAAAAATTAATTTTGTAATTAATATCAATGTAGATAAAAGCATCTTGATGGAAAGATTGACAGGTCGTCGTATTTGCAAATCATGTGGATCGACATACCACCTTGTTTTCAATCCTCCAACAAAAGAAGATGTATGTGACCGTTGCGGCGGAGACTTATATCAACGTGCTGACGATAATGAAGAAACGGTTCAAAATCGCTTAGATGTGAATTTGAAACAAACTAAGCCACTTCTTGATTTCTACGGAGAAAAAGGGTACTTAGTCGACATTAATGGACAGCAAGATATTAATAAGGTATTTGAAAACATTGATGTGCTACTTGCTCCTTTGCAAAAATAATCATCTTTGATTATTTATAAAATCCTACCAATTTTATAACTTCCTATTTAATTTTGGTGCATTCCTTTCATACAAAGGGTATAATGGATTTCGCAACAGCATTTACACATTTATCGATCAGGTTCTTGCACTTGGTATTCCCTGAATTGGGCGATTACTTCTTAAGTAATCTTCATGGACATATCCGGTCGGCAAAATTGTTGAAGAAATGCAACGACTCTAGTAGATATCTAAAAGAGTCATGATATAGAGGGTAGAAAGAAGCTATGCCAGGCGTGCGCCTTTCAAACATCTCCCATGCTATTCAAGCCTATGTCGAGACTAATTGCTTCTCTTTTTTTGAGAGTATGTCGGTCACGGAATCGGTCAAGACTTACATGAGGACCCATAAATCCTCATTTCGGTCCAGCTGATAAAGGTCCTCAGTTAAAGCCTGGTTCTACAAAATGGTGAATACTTGATGCAGAATTGTAAGACTTTTGAGGATAATTGGACTGGAGTAAAGTTGACGGAAAGATGTGTACCTGTAATAGGTTCACGCATAGAGAAGGGAGAATCACTTTAATGGCGAAAGACGATGTAATTGAAGTAGAAGGCACAGTACAAGAGACTTTGCCAAATGCAATGTTTAAGGTAGAATTAGAAAATGGTCATACTGTTTTAGCTCATGTATCCGGTAAAATTCGTATGCACTTTATTCGCATTTTGCCTGGAGATAAAGTTACGGTTGAGCTTTCCCCGTATGATCTAACTCGCGGCAGAATCACATACCGGTTTAAATAAATCCGGTTACGCTCCGATCTGTATAAGGAGGTTAGATAGCAATGAAAGTCAGACCATCAGTCAAACCAATCTGCGAAAAGTGTAAAGTTATCCGCAGAAAAGGTAAAGTTATGGTTATTTGCGAAAACCCTAAACATAAACAAAAACAAGGCTAAATAGAAGGAGGTGCACTCAAGCATGGCACGTATTGCTGGAGTAGATATTCCCCGTGACAAACGAATTGTTATCTCATTAACATATATATATGGTATTGGAAAACAAACTGCGATTAAAATTCTTGCAGAAGCTGGTATCTCTGAAGAGACTCGCGTTCGTGATTTAACGGAAGACGAATTAAATAAAATTCGTGATATCATTGACAAGTTAAAAGTAGAAGGCGATCTACGTCGTGAAATTTCCCTTAACATCAAACGTTTAATGGAAATCGGTTCATACCGTGGTTTACGTCACCGTCGTGGTCTTCCTGTTCGTGGACAAAATACAAAAAACAATGCTCGTACGCGTAAAGGACCTCGTCGTACTGTAGCTAACAAGAAAAAATAATTAGTAAAGGAGGTTACTTTTCATGGCACGTAAAACTAATACACGTAAACGTCGTGTGAAAAAGAATATAGAAACTGGTATTGCACATATTCGTTCAACATTCAATAACACAATCGTTACTATCACTGATTCTCATGGTAATGCTATTTCTTGGTCAAGTGCTGGAGCATTAGGATTCCGTGGATCTCGTAAATCTACTCCTTTCGCTGCACAAATGGCTGCAGAAACTGCTGCTAAAACATCTATTGAACATGGTATGAAAACTCTTGAAGTTACAGTTAAAGGACCAGGTGCTGGACGTGAAGCTGCTATTCGTGCACTTCAAGCTGCTGGCCTAGAAGTAACTGCAATTAAAGATGTAACTCCAGTTCCACATAACGGATGTCGTCCGCCAAAACGTCGCCGTGTTTAATTTTTCTGTATAGATTTTGTATTCCTGTCAATAATGGGATATAATACTGAGTTTGCGTTCTTACAGAAGATTAATTTTTCAGTTGTTGCGCACAGCGGGAACGTATACATGGGGAATTTCGGTTAAGTGACAAGTTTACTTGCCGGGGTTTTGACGTTTTGAAGGAGGGTTTATTGATGATCGAAATAGAAAAACCAAAAATCGAAACGGTTGAAATCAACGACGATGCCAAATTCGGTAAATTCGTCGTAGAGCCACTAGAGCGTGGGTATGGTACTACATTGGGTAACTCCTTACGTCGTATCCTATTATCCTCACTCCCAGGTGCTGCTGTCACAGCTATACAAATTGATGGAGTGCTACATGAGTTCTCAACAATTGAAGGCGTCGTAGAAGATGTAACATCAATCATCCTAAATGTGAAAAAGCTAGCTCTTAAGATTTATTCCGATGAGGAAAAGACGCTAGAGATTGACGTTTCGGGTGAAGGGGTTATCACGGCTGCTGATATCACTCATGATAGTGATGTAGAAATTCTTAACCCGGATTTATATATTGCTACAATCGGTAAAAACGGTCATATGCGTATGCGCTTATCTGCACGTCGCGGCCGCGGCTACACTCCTGCTGTTCAAAATAAGAGGGAAGATCAACCTATTGGTGTAATTCCAATCGATGCGATCTACACTCCAGTTTCACGCGTATCTTTCCAAGTGGAAAATACACGTGTAGGACAGTTGTCTAACTTTGACAAGTTAACGTTCGATGTTTGGACTGATGGCAGTACGGGTCCGCAAGAAGCGGTAGCACTTGGAGCTAAGATTTTAACAGAGCATTTGAATATCTTTGTTGGTCTAACTGATGAAGCTCAAAATGCAGAAATCATGGTTGAAAAAGAAGAAGACCAAAAAGAAAAAGTTCTTGAGATGACTATCGAAGAATTAGATCTTTCTGTTCGTTCTTATAATTGCTTGAAGCGTGCTGGAATCAATACCGTTCAAGAGCTTGCTCATAAAACGGAAGAAGATATGATGAAAGTACGTAATCTAGGTCGTAAATCACTTGAAGAAGTGAAAGCGAAACTAGAAGAATTAGGCTTAGGTCTTCGTAAAGACGACTGATAACATGGCGGAATCATCCATTATGTTGTGAGCCTTATACTAGACACACAATATAGAACTTCAACAAAGGAGGGAATCTCTAATGGGTTACAGAAAGTTAGGACGCACTAGCGCACAACGTAAAGCATTACTTCGTGATTTAGCTACGGATCTTATCATCCATGAGCGCATCGAAACTACTGAAGCACGTGCTAAAGAATTACGTTCTGTAGTAGATAAAATGATCACTCTTGGTAAACGTGGTGACTTGCATGCACGCCGTCAAGCTGCAGCATTCATCCGTAACGAAATCGCTGACGCTGAGAAAGGCACAGATGCCCTTCAAAAGCTATTTAGTGACGTTGCTCCACGTTATGAAGAACGTCAAGGCGGATACACTCGTATCATGAAAGTTGGTCCACGCCGCGGTGACGGTGCACCAGTCGTGGTTATTGAATTAGTTTAATAACAACGATGAAAAAGGGCAGGACAAAGGAATATACTCACTTGTTCTATGCCCTTTTTCTTTTTTATTTTAAATCCTGTATGTTAGAAATTCGCATTGAGTGTTACGATGGCTGGCGAAACCTTTTTGTCAGGGGAGCCTTCACGTCTAGCTCAAGCATCCCTTCCCGCTTTTGATAAGCGATCCAATAAGATAACCTGTTTTTCGTAACAGGACTGCTCCAAGCTGCTCTTAATTTACCGAAAATTCTTTCGGTGGAAGGGGTGCAGCGTTTTTTTATATGTTCAGAAATAATTGCTGATATTTCATTGATGGTTTATGTAGTTTGAGCCGAGTAAGGAAGATGAGTGCAGTCGAGGATGAGGAGGGCCACATGAGGAAGAAGCTTGTTTCTTTAAATAATATTATTTTCAAATATGAGGGTCAGTCTAGAAACGCCTTAGATGATGTATCTTTTGATATATATCAAGGGGAGTGGCTTGCAATTGTTGGTCATAACGGTTCCGGCAAGTCGACTTTAGCGAAATTGTTGAACGGACTTCAATTCGCCCACTCAGGTACGATTATGATTAATGATCAAATATTGACTGATGAAACCGTTTGGGATGTCCGGAAAAAAATTGGGATGGTTTTTCAAAATCCTGATAATCAATTTGTAGGCACTACAGTTCAGGATGATGTGGCTTTTGGTTTAGAAAACGCCGGTGTTTCTCAGCAGGTTATGGTGGAGCGTGTTCATGGTGCATTAACTAAGGTCAAAATGAATGCCTTTCTTAATCAAGAGCCGCACCATCTATCCGGCGGTCAAAAGCAAAGGGTTGCCATTGCAGGCGTCATTGCCTTGCAACCAGATATAATCATATTAGATGAAGCAACTTCTATGCTTGACCCGAGAGGCCGTGAAGAAGTGCTTGAAACGGTTAGAGAATTAAAGCAGGAAAATGAGATTACGGTAATCTCGATTACCCATGATCTTGAGGAGGCGGCGAAAGCCGATCGGATGATAGTCATGAATCAAGGCCAGTTATATCGTGAAGGGACTCCCGAGGACATATTTAAATTAGAAGATGAATTGATTGCCCTTGGACTGGATATACCTTTTTCGGTGAAGCTAAGCAAAGAACTTCAAAAAAATGGCGTTCGTGTCGTAAATGGGCATTTGACAGAGGAAGAGTTGGTGAAGGATTTATGCGAATTACACTCGATGAGGTAGAATACCGCTACCAGATAAATACTCCATTTGAACATTTGGCCCTTCATGACGTCAATATATCAATGGAATTGGGAACGTATACAGCAATTATCGGTCACACGGGTTCCGGTAAATCTACGCTACTACAGCATTTGAATGCTCTCTTAAAGCCGACTAAGGGCCAAGTCATCATTGGTGACCGCACGATAGTAGCTGGGAGAAAAGAAAAGCTACTGCGGCCCATTAGACAAAAAGTAGGCATTGTCTTTCAATTTCCAGAACATCAACTATTCGATGAAACGGTTGAGAAGGATATTTGCTTTGGTCCAATGAATTTTGGAGTTTCCGAAGCAGAAGCTAAGGAACTGGCCAAAAAAGCCATCGTCCAGGTAGGCCTTAGTGAGGAATTTCTTGATAAATCTCCTTTTGATTTATCTGGTGGACAAATGCGACGGGTGGCCATTGCAGGTGTCTTGGCAATGGAACCAGATGTTTTAGTGTTAGACGAGCCGACTGCCGGACTTGATCCTCGAGGTCGAAAAGAAATCATGGACATGTTTTATGAATTGCATAAAGTGAGGGGCATTTCGACTATTTTAGTGACCCATAGCATGGAAGATGCGGCTAAGTATGCCGATGATATCATTATTATGCATAAGGGTACGGTGTTCCAAAAAGGAACGCCTCAGGAGATTTTTTCCCAGCCTGAGCAATTGCTCGAGTTAGGATTGGATGTTCCCGATACGGTTCGATTCCAACTCAAGCTCCAGAAAGAGTTAGGTGTTCGATTCGATCATCCCTGTCTTAATATCGAGGATTTGGCCATTGAAATCGATAAAGCCATGAAACGGGGGAACCGCTAATGCTTGATAAAATGATTATCGGGCGATATGTCCCTGCCGACTCTGTGGTGCATAAAATGGACCCTCGGGCTAAACTATTACTTGTGTTCCTTTTTGTCTGTGTAATCTTTTTAGCGAATAATGTGGTGTCATACGCCCTTCTTGCAGCATTCACAGTATTGTTAATCGTCTTATCCAAGATTCCGCTTCGTTATCTTTATAATGGGTTAAAGCCTATACTATTCCTAATCATCTTCACTTTCCTTCTCCATATCTTTTTTACGAAAGAAGGAGAATTGCTTTTTGAATTTGGTTGGATTGAAATATACGAAGGCGGTTTGATTCAAGGCCTATTTATATCTGTAAGATTTACATTATTGATATTGGTTACGTCACTCCTCACTTTGACGACCACGCCCATATCCATCACGGATGGCATGGAAGAGCTTTTAGGACCTCTTAAAAAGTGGAAAATGCCTGTTCATGAACTTGCTTTGATGATGTCGATTGCTCTTCGCTTTATTCCTACACTCATGGAAGAGACGGACAAAATCATGAAGGCACAAACTGCAAGAGGCGTGGATTTTTCATCGGGGCCCATTAAGGATCGTGTTAAGTCCATTGTTCCGTTACTGGTTCCTTTGTTCGTCAGTTCATTTAAACGAGCAGAAGAATTGGCGACAGCCATGGAATCCAGGGGGTACCGTGGCGGGGAGGGCCGTACGAAATACCGGCAATTACAATGGAGGATCAGTGATAGCCTGCTGATGGTTTCCGTTGCGGTCCTTACAGTCATGTTGTTTATATTACGTTCATAAGAGGTAAGAGTAGATGCCAAAGTATAAATGTTTGATAGCCTATGATGGTACGGAATTTGCTGGTTATCAGGTACAGCCAGAGAAGAGAACAATCCAAAGTGAATTTGAGGCCGTATTAGCTCAGATCCACAAGGGGACAGTTGTTAAAGTGATAGCCTCAGGAAGGACAGATTCAGGGGTCCATGCCAAGGGTCAGGTCCTTCACTTTGAGTCCCCGCTAGTCTTCCCTACGGAAAATTGGGTAAAAGCCTTCAGTGCGCTCCTTCCGGATGATATTATTGTTTTGGAAGTGGAGATTGTCCCTGATGATTTCCATGCGAGATTCCACACGACGGGCAAGGAGTACCGATATATCATTGACCGTTCTACGTTAAGGGATCCATTTCAGCGCAACTACGCCTATCATTACCCTTATCCGATAGATGAGGAAGCAATTACTGAAGCCATTTCATATTTAGTGGGCACACATGATTTTACAAGTTTTTGTTCGGCTAAGACGGAAGTGGTCGACAAAGTACGGACCATCCAGGAAATCGATTTTCAAGAGACTGAAGGATTTTTAGTTTTTCGGTTCGTTGGAGAAGGGTTCTTGTATAATATGGTTCGTATCTTGGTTGGGACGCTGCTTGAAGTCGGTAGCGGTAAGATAGCCCCCCGAGAAATCATTGATATTTTGAACAAAAAAGATCGAAGCTTTGCGGGGAAAACAGCACCAGGACAAGGCTTGTATTTATGGAAAGTATTTTACAAATAAAAAATATTTTCAGGATGCACCGAATTTTTTACAAGTAATGAAAAGACTTGAATTTTGTTGAGGCCGCTATGGACGTGGCTTAACGGGTCTAAGAATCTTTTCGTGAAGATATTGCATCAGTTTTTAAGACAACTTATCCTAGTGTAACATTCCCTTGACAATGATACTGGGAGAAGTTAATATAATATGGTATGTATTTTAATCCCACGATAAGCCCCGGAAGTTTATTGTGATTGAAAATAAATATAAAAAATTAAAAAGTTTTTTAGGAGGTTAACCATGCGTACGACATTTATGGCGAAAGCTAATGAAGTAGAACGTAAATGGTATGTGATTGACGCTGAAGGCAAAACTTTAGGTCGCCTTTCTACTGAAGTAGCATCCATCTTACGTGGTAAACATAAACCAACTTTTACACCGAACATCGATACTGGTGATCATGTAATCTTAATCAATGTAGAAAAAATCCACTTGACTGGTAAAAAATTGACTGACAAAATTTATTACCGTCACACTATGCACCCAGGCGGTCTTAAAACTAGAACTGCTCTTGAGATGCGTACAAACTACCCTGAGAGAATGCTTGAACTTGCTATCAAAGGTATGCTTCCAAAGAATTCTCTTGGTCGTCAAATCTACAAAAAATTACACGTATACGCTGGAGCTGAGCACCCACACGCTGCTCAACAACCAGAAGTTTACGAATTACGCGGATAATTACTAAGGAGGTTACTATCTTGGCACAAGTTCAATATTATGGTACTGGTCGCCGTAAGAGCTCAGTAGCTCGTGTACGTTTAGTACCAGGCGAAGGTCGCATCGTTATTAACGGTCGTGACATTAATGAATATATTCCTTTCGCAGCATTACGTGAAGTTGTAAACCAACCACTAGTTGCTACAGAAACTACTGGAAATTACGACGTTCTTGTAAACGTTAGCGGTGGTGGATACACTGGACAAGCTGGAGCAATTCGTCACGGTATCGCTCGTGCATTGCTTCATGTAGACCCAGAATTCCGTCCAGCTCTTAAATCTGCTGGATTATTAACACGTGATCCACGTATGAAAGAACGTAAAAAATACGGTCTTAAAGGCGCACGTCGTGCACCTCAGTTCTCAAAACGTTAATCTTTTGGAACTTCAAAAAGCTCCAGCCATTTTATGGCTGGGGCTTTTTTTTTATCTATATGGCCTTCTACTCTGATTAATTATTTCCAATTGAATCAGTGAATGGTTCGTGCTGGTATGTAAAAAGCTATATGCAACTTGGGAAATAAATTGGGAAATGGGGTCTGACCCCGGAGGTGAATGGATGAGTGTGGTTGTAGGTTTGCAGGAGATGCAGCGAGAGCGGCAGTTGAAGTTTGAACGAAGGTTACTTAGGGAGTTATCGATTGAGGATATGAGGGGCAGGATCAAACGGTATTTTGGGGAGGAATACCTGGATGTCTTGGAAGAAGGGTATTTTGACGTGGCTATTGAGGCTTATCTTTTGGGGGCGAACTATAGTAAGTTTGGATATTATGGAGAATCTGAAGAGGATGTTAGAGCCCGTTGTAGGAAGGAAGAAAAGTTTTTGGTTGATACCCTTTTTAATTTCATCTTATATTGGCGGGAAGTGACGGTAAGCAACGCTATTGATGAAGGAGTTTTTTACTGTTGTGAAGGATTTGTAGGGGATTGGTGGTTGGACGGCTTTAAGACGGGTGAAAAACGATATAAGATGAAGCTCCATTAAGAGAGGGATTATATCCTTCAAAATAACCTGTTCTAACTCCATGGATTGTCCCATATTTTATAGATAAAGGGACTAGTGGAAGGAGAACGGTCATGCGCAGGAAATTGAAATATACAGGAATCGCTATGGGGTTGTTTGTCCTTTTTTTAATAGTGACATTCAAATTTGTTGAAGATGATTCTTGGGAGTCTTGGAACCTTCCGCTGACGGGTAAGGTCATCATTCTTGATGCAGGTCATGGGGGAATGGACGGGGGCGCCAATATCCAGGAAGTAATGGAAAAGGAAATCGCCCTTTCGGTTACGTTGAAGGTAAGGGACTATTTACAGGAACAGGGTGCTCTTGTTATTTTGACGAGGGAAAAGGATATTGATCTAGCTTTGCAGGATACAAAAGGAATCCGTAAACGAAAACAAGAAGATCTCAGGAACAGGGTTCGAATGATCAATGATTCTGAAGCGGATTTATTTCTGACCATCCATCTGAATTCATTTCCCTCGGCATCTTCGAAAGGGGCTCAAACCTTTTATACAAATCGGTTTGAAGAGAATAAGCAGGTGGCAAAGTTTATCCAGACAGAAATTATAAGGAATTTAGAAAATACAAAACGAGACGCGAAAACAATCAATCATGTATATTTGATGAATTATGCTAAGAAACCGGGAGCGTTGGTTGAGATCGGCTTTCTCTCTAATGATGAAGAGCGAGAAAGGCTAATGAGTGACAAGTACCAAGAGAAAATTGCAAGTTCAATATATATGGGAATCTTACGGTATTTTACGGAGGAGAAGCTCTCGGATTCGGATTGATTATTTAGGTAAAGGTCTTGTTGTACAAGGCCTTTTTGTTATGTAGAACCTTGAGGCATCCCGAGGTGAAGATAATAAGCTTTATTTCCGGATTATGTTATACTACAATTGGGAAAAGAAAACGAATTCAAAGGGGTGCTCGACTTGTTAACTGAAGAGAAAGTACTGAATTTATTAAAGGATCTTAAGGACCCTTTTCTACATAAAAACCTTGCAGATACAAATGGAATTTTGGAAGTGAAGATCAAACCTGAAAAAAACCATGTAAGCGTTAAGTTAGCTATCGCGAAAACAGGTACCGCTGAGCAAATGCAAATGCAAACAGAAGTTGTCGATCTATTGAAGGGTAACGGAGCGGATTCGGTGGGTATACGGTTCGCGGAACTATCCGAGGAAGAGTTGGCAAAGCATCGCGACAGTATGCCTCAGGATGAGAAAGATTTAGGTTTGCTTGGACCGAATAATAAGACGCAATTTATCGCGATTGCGAGTGGTAAAGGGGGAGTGGGTAAATCCACGATTTCCGTGAATTTGGCTACATCCCTTGCCCGTCTTGGCAAAAAAGTTGGACTGGTCGATGCTGATATATATGGCTTCAGTGTACCTGATATGATGGGTATCACGAAAAGGCCGGTTGTCCGCGGGGAAAGAATTATCCCTGTCGAGCGTTTTGGCGTTCAGGTAATTTCGATGGGCTTCTTCGTGGAAGATAATGCTCCGATAATCTGGAGAGGTCCGATGCTCGGAAAAATGTTGAACAGTTTCTTCAATGAAGTGGAATGGGGCGAACTTGATTACTTGGTTCTTGATTTACCTCCAGGTACAGGAGACGTCGCGTTGGATGTCCATACCATGCTTCCTTCATGTAAAGAGATCATTGTCACTACCCCACACCCGACTGCAGCCTTTGTTGCAGCAAGGGCTGGAGCCATGGCTATTAAAACGGAGCATGAAGTTATTGGGGTAATTGAAAACATGTCTTATTTCGAAAGTAAAACCACTGGTGAGAAGGAATACGTATTTGGTAAAGGTGGAGGGGCGAAGCTTGCAGAAGAACTTCGTACAGATGTTTTAGGACAACTTCCTCTTCAACAACCTGACTGGAACGAAGAAGATTTCGCACCTTCTATATACGCGGCTGACCATAGATTAGGTAAGATTTATGAGGAAATCGCTAACAAGGTCATTGATAAATTGCAATAACAAGAAAAGGGCTGCTTCCCATTTGGAAGCAGCCTTTTCTTGTTAATCTTTAGATTTATCCTCAGTTTTCGATTTTTCTTCCTTTTTTGTAGCCTTAGTAGCTGCTTTATCTAAGCTCTCTTGCATCTTTGCTTCAACTAGAGGACTTTCCATTGTCTCTATGATCAGCTTTTTATAGACGGCTCTCATTTCTTTCGTTTTCAGTAACTTATTCATTTCCTTATCCAAGTCAGGTTCTTGTAAGATCTCTATCAGCATGCCTCGATACTGCGGATCCTTTGTTAAGTCTTTTAATAGCTTTTCATGTTCGTCTTTTAAGGCTTTCGCGTAAGCGGCAGTGAATTCGGGATCTTTAAAAGCCTTTTTCCAAAACTCTTTGCCTTTATCGGAAGTTACAGTATCTTCAATGGATTTCTTAATGATATCCGAGTCCATAATGAGTTCAGTTTTTGTTTTATCATCCGAAATGGTGTCCTGTATGGCCTTTTTCCCATCGTCTGTTTTTAAGATATCGACGACCATCTTCTTTGTCTCTTCATAATCCATTTTCCCTTCACTAGCTCCGTTTTGTGAACAACCGGTACAAAAGAGCAAGAGTAACGTGAAAAACAAAGCAAACCCCATTTTCATACGTAGAGCCCCCTCTTTAATCTTACATATTGTTAATATGGTTCCCGGTAAAGGATATTATCCGCTGGTAGAATAAGTGGATTTTTCCAAATATGGTTGGTACAATTGAGGAAATAAATAGAAATATGTGGAGGAAAAGGATGAACAGCCGTAATTTAGTTCGATTGTTTATGACAACATTGCTTATAGGTGGGGTAACGGGCGGAGTCGTAGGATTCATAGCCCGGTGGAGTGAATTTGAACCTTATTTCACATCGTTTGAAATTAAAGCCATCCTTTCAACGTTTGTTTGGTTATTTGGAGTGGGGTTGATTTTCAGTGTGATAAGTCAAGCGGGATTTTTTGCTTATTTAACAATACATCGTTTCGGTCTGGGGATATTTAAAAGTGTTTCTTTATGGAATGCGGTACAAGTAGTCCTCATAGTTTTTGTATTATTCGATTTAGTTTATTTGCGTTTTCTTACCTTTGGATCAGGTGAGGGAATTGGTTCCTACATATTATTAGCTTTGGTGGTCCTAGTGATAGGGATGGTAACGGCTTATTTTAAAATGAGACAAACGAATAAACAGGCATTTATTCCTGCACTATTCTTCATGGTGGTGGTGACAGTACTAGAATGGATACCTGTCCTCTATACGAATGATGACGGTTGGCTCTATTTCATGTTGTTCCCGTTGCTTGTATGCAATGCCTACCAATTAATGATATTGAACAATCTAATAAATCGTTCCCAAGAAGAGTTAGCAGACAAGAAAGTACGGAAACAAACTAATGAGAAGAAGTTTAAAGCTGAAGGGTTAGAAGGTAAGTAAACCTTTCTGAAAGCGGAGATTATATGTTCATCACGAAAAACCTGACTATCCTAAGTCAGGTTTTTCGTGTCTATGTTCAAGTGAGGCTATCATTTTATTTCTTCACTTCTTGCTGATGAATTAGAAATCATCTCGGAAACATTAACGAAGTTCAAATCTTTGCCACGGAGTTCATCTATTAAATCGGGCAGTGCTTTATTAGTTTGCTTAGCAGAATCGGACGCGTGCAATAGGATGATATCTCCTTTATGGGCCTTGCTAACGTTTTGAACGATTCGTTCAACGCCCGGATTCGTCCAGTCCTTTGAATCTATACTCCAATGAACTACGGTATATCCGAAATTTTCGCTGATCTTAAGGAGTCGCTTATCGAAATGACCGGTCGGTGCCCGTAATAGTTCGATGTTTTTTACATTTAGCTTTTTGAATACTTCCTGGGCTTTGGAGATGTCCCGGATGATTTCCTGGTCACTGAGATCCGTGTAATCTTTATAGTCGTAACCAAGAATCCCTATCTCATATCCTTCTTTTGCAATAGCTGCTACCATGTCAGGGTGACGTTCAGCCCAAGAACCAGAAAGGAAAAAAGTAGCCGATTTAATCTTTTCTTTTTTTAACGTTTCTAATATAGGAGCTGATTTCTCATCCCCCCATCCGATATTGAATGTGATGGCAATATTTTTATCTCCCTTATACACTGCCTTGGGTCCATCATCGGTGGAAAAAACAGGAGCATGTAGGATATTCTGCACGAAAAGAAACCAAGCGGTAAATACAGCCGTAATTAAAATTAACGAATATTGTTTGATGTTCTTTGCTTGAAACACCATGAAGAATTTCATTAATCCATCCCCTTGTCCAAATGCTCTTGTCATCATATTTATGCTCTTATTGTGGAGTTATGCAAAAAAAGAAAAGCTATATTAATGGGGTTGGTTGGGAATGATGGTTTTTGGAGGTGATAGATATGATGGGTCTCTTGATTAATGATAAGGAAAAGGAGGAATTACTGTATCTCCTTAAAAGAGAAATGGATGAAATTCTATTTGATTTACAGGATGAGAGAATAGATCATGTAGTAAAAAGAGCAATCGATGAGAAGTATAACATCCTATTCAATTTGTTTAAAAGGATGGGTACAGAAAGGGAATGTCTTGCCTATGTACGGGGCAAGCGAAGCTTAAAAAAAAATCATGAATAATATATTGAAAATCTATTGACTATTAAATAATTCGCTGGTATATTATAAAAGTTGCTGCAAGACATTAGCTTTTTAAAAAAAGATATTAAAACTTTTTTAAAAAAGTTATTGACGAAGCAAAAGAAACGTGGTAAGATATTAAAGTCGCTAAGGACATCGGCGATAAAAATTGCTCTTTGAAAACTGAACAAAACAAAGCGCCAACGTAAATTTTGAGTGAGCACACACTATAAAAAAAGCAAAATGAGCAAGTCAAACATTTCTTCGGAGAGTTTGATCCTGGCTCAGGACGAA
>NZ_JBNNSK010000019.1:0-53037 GCF_050277655.1 Peribacillus sp. NPDC097675
ACCCGTTCCCATTCCGAACACGGCAGTTAAGCTCTTCAGCGCCGATGGTAGTTGGGGGTTTCCCCCTGTGAGAGTAGGACGCCGCCAAGCCATTTGAAAGGTCAGCCATTGTGCTGGCCTTTTTTTGTTTGAGTAAAAGGTCTTAATCGGAAGAAAAGATTTCTAGGCAGGGATTTTTTATATAGACATACACCTAACGTAAGCCTTCAACATACATTATTAAAAGAGCCCCGAGTTCTCTTAAACTATTTAAAATCATGTATGTGGACAATGATTTTTGGGGAGAATGCAGCTATGGAGGTGGAGATGTTGGGGATAACAACAACCAAAACAACAGCAGGGGAATCGTGCGTGGTATGTGAACAAGTAAAAGGAATGGGGATACACCTATATACGACATTTATATGTGAGGAATGCGAAAGGGATATGATTGGTACGGATACGAATGATCCCAGGTATAAACATTATCTGAAACAGTTAAGGAAAATCACGAATCCTGAAATCTGTTCATAAGGAATAGTAGTTGTCGATAGTCGTAGAGTTAGAGAATGAGGAGTTTGGAATGTCCTTATTCTCTAACTTTTTTCTGCGCTTAAATGAACAGGAAATAGATGACCGGGGATAAACCTGGACATATTTGATAGAATGAAAGTATTAAGAAATTGAAGGATGAGGTAAATGAATCAATCCTATACACCATTGTTCGATGCAATGAGCGATTTAAATAAAAAGAGCCCTGTTTCACTACACGTCCCAGGCCATAAAAATGGGCACGTTTTTAACGAAAAAGGCCGTGCACTTTATAATTCCATACTTGGTATAGATGCTACGGAAATAAGGGGTCTGGATGATCTGCATGCTCCAGAAGGGGCCATATTAGAGTCTGAGCTGCTTCTAGCCGACTTATATGGAGTGAAGAAGAGTTACTTCTTAGTCAATGGATCAACTGTAGGAAATCTAGCGATGATCCTTGCTGCTTGTAGAGAAGGGGATAAGGTACTTGTTCAACGGAATTGTCATAAATCCATCTTGCACGGACTGATGTTGGCAAATCTACAGCCAGTCTTTTTACAACCGATTTATTACAAGGATTGGGGAGTGGCAGGTGGCATAAGTTCTGAACAATTGGAAGAGGCGCTGGCTGTTCATTCAGATGCCAAGGCTCTCATAGTTACAAATCCAAATTATTATGGACTTGGCGAAGACGGCTTATCCGACCTTGTGCTACTGGCACATGAAAAGGGCATTCCTGTGTTGGTGGATGAAGCACATGGTGCTCATTTCCAATTGGGAAGTCTTTTTCCTGATTCGGCAGTCCTGGCAGGGGCGGACGCAGTAGTCCACTCGGCACATAAAACGTTGCCCGCCATGACCATGGGTTCTTTTCTTCATGTTCAATCCGATTTGTTGGAAATCGATAAGGTGACCTTCTATTTACAAATGCTTCAATCGAGCAGTCCTTCTTATCCGATTATGGGATCCCTTGATTTAGCACGGGGATATCTAGCTTCATTTACAACAGAGGATCAAAATCATCTTATCAAAAGGATTTCAGACTTCAGGGCAGAGCTGGCTAACCTCGATACGATACGTGTGCTAGAGGCACCGCTGGGCACGACAGTTGACCCCTTGAAAGTAGCTATTAGGTCTATAAGGGGCCTAAGTGGATTTCAGTTGCAAGAGTTTTGCGAAGCGGAAAACATCTATTCGGAACTTGCAGATCCCTACAATCTATTGCTGACTCTTCCATTAGTGAAGGCAGATCAGGATTTTCCATTCCATGAAGTTATTCAAAAAATAAAACAAGCAACAAAAAATAGATCAGGAGAACAAGAAGAACCTTCTGTAGAAATTGGAATTGATGGTGGCAAGATGACAACCCTAGCCAATCCATATTCTGTCCTGAAACAAAAAAGTACAAAGCCTATTGAGTTTGGAAAGGCTATTGGGTCGGTCTCCGCTGAAATGGTTATCCCATATCCACCTGGTATCCCTTTAATTATGACCGGGGAAATGATTACAGCAGAGCACATGGTAAATCTAGAGAGATGGTTAGCACTGGGCTCTAGGTTTCATGGTGGTTCTTTACTTTCAAGTGGGAAGCTGATTGTTTATGAGAGCAGCCAGATTGGTTAAGATGATATACTACATACAAAGAACCTTGGAGGTACATCAATGAATCGTGGTATTTTTATAACAATGGAGGGTCCGGAGGGAGCAGGGAAAACGACAATCATCCACATGCTCGGCCAGGCTCTACAAGAAGAAGGCTATCAAGTTTTATTAACGCGTGAACCAGGCGGTATCCCAATATCCGAGCAAATAAGAGAAGTCATCTTAAATAAAGACAATACAGCAATGGATTCAAGGACGGAAGCTTTGCTGTATGCTGCAGCTAGGCGTCAGCATTTGGTCGAGAAAGTCATCCCGGCCCTAGAAAATGGGACCATCGTTCTCTGTGATCGATTTATAGACAGCTCGTTAGCCTATCAAGGCCATGCAAGGGGCTTAGATATAGAAGAGGTGTACAATATCAATAAATTTGCAATTGGTGACATGATGCCCGATGCTACGTTCTTTTTTGATATAAAGCCCGAAGAGGGTCTGAGACGTATACAGTCCAATGGAGACCGGGAAGTGAACAGGCTGGACTTGGAAGCCTTGGAATTTCACGAAAAGGTATATGAGGGCTATCAGGCAATTATCAACAGATGGAAAGGCCGTTTCATTATCATTGATGCTGATCGGACTATAGAGGAAGTTTTTCATGAAACGAAGAATCAATTAATGGTTGCTTTGAAAAAACAGTAATATGATTCGAGGTTTTCCATAATATTCAACTGCACCCTATTCCATGCAAGGACAAATTGTTATAATAGAGATGTAATAGTAATGAAAATTCATAGTAAGCGGAGGATGATGAGAATGAAAATGATCATTGCTGTCGTTCAAGATAAGGATAGCCATCGACTGCTTAATGAATTAGTGGAACATAATTTTAGGGCAACCAAGCTCGCCAGCACAGGTGGGTTTTTAAAATCAGGGAATACAACTTTTATGATTGGTACGGAGGATTCACGTGTCGATCAGGCCATTGAAATAATAAAGGAAAGTTGTCAGTCACGGTCCCAATTAGCATCACCGGTTTCACCCATGGGTGGCAATGCTGAATCCTACGTGCCTTATCCAGTGGAAATACAAGTAGGCGGTGCAACCATATTTGTTCTGCCGGTTGAAAATTTTTTACAATTTTAGCGGTCAGATATATGGAGGTTCTTTATGAAAATCAACCATGACATTCCTATTAAGTTGGATAAAGCCCGGCAAGATAACAAACAAATGCAAACAGGTAGTGGAAGGTTTCAACAGATGGTCCAAACACAGGATCAGAAGATGCAGGTTCAAACTTTGAACCGTTTAATCGGCGACATTGAAGGGGCAGGCCAGAGGCTAGTTCGGTCCCGTACCTTCAGAGAACTGGCCAAATATAAGGCATTAGTGAAGCGTTTTGTACGGGAAGCTGTTGAGTATGGACTTGAGTTGAAGCAGTCTACAAGTTGGAATCAATACGGACAGAGCCGTCCATTGAAAACCGTAGAAACGATTGATGCAAAACTGATTGAGTTAAGCGAGGAAATATTGAATAAAGAGAAGAGTTCGCTTGAGATATTAGAAATGATAGGCGAAATTAAAGGCCTTCTGATTAATTTATATACGTAAGTGAGTTGAAGAAGTTGGATAAAACATGGCAGGACATGAGACAAATTCAGCCACAGGTTATGACGATGTTGCAAAATAGCATCACGAAAAACAGAGTGGCTCATGCGTATATATTTGAAGGAGATAGAGGTACAGGTAAGCAGGAGGTTAGTAGAACGTTTGCTAAAAGCTTACTATGTGAGGCCCCGGTAGAGGGCTTTCAGCCATGCGAGCAATGTAAGAACTGCAAACGAATTTCTAGTGGTAACCACCCAGATATCCATTTAATTGAAAAAGACGGGCTCTCGATTAAGAAAGAACAAATTAAGAGTCTGCAAGAAGAATTTTCAAAGAAAAGTGTGGAAGCCAATCGGAAAGTGTACATGATTATGGACGCGGATAAAATGTCAGTCGGGGCAGCGAACAGTCTCTTAAAGTTTTTGGAAGAACCTATAGGAGATACGGTAGCGATACTGATGACCGAACAGTTTCAGCGTATCCTTCCGACAATTATGTCAAGGTGCCAATTGATATCGTTTAAACCGTTGTCACCTGAGAATGTAAAACGAAAGCTGATGGAACAGGATTTGGATCCACAGATGGCCTCTATCATCTCTCATATAACACAGAATGTGGGAGACGGAATCGACATGAGTCGTGATGAATGGTTTGTACAAGGTCAAAAAATAGTGGTAAAATTGTATGAAGTGTTAAAACAGAATTCCTTGAAGGCTTTGTTGTTCCTTCAGACGGATTGGTTTTCACACTTTAAAGAAAGAGAACAGGTAGACAGAGGACTTGATTTGTTACTTCTTATTTATAAGGATTTATTATACATTCAGTTGGACAAGAAGGACTTGGTTGTATTTCAAAATAAACTAAAGGAATTTGAAACTCACGCGCTTCATCTTTCTCCGAGACGACTCGCCGAACATATGGAGTTTATTTTGGAAGCGAAAAGGAAATTGATGTCCAACACAAATCCACAGCTGTTAATGGAACAGCTTGTGCTGAATTTGCAGGAGGGATCATGATTTGTATGATGTTGTAGGTGTCCGTTTTAAAAAAGCGGGCAAGATATACTACTTTGATCCGGGCGAATTCGCTATTCCTAAGGACGATTTTGTAATAGTAGAGACTGTCCGCGGTGTTGAATTCGGTAAGGTCGTTACAGCCCGTAAACAAGTAGATGAAAATGATGTTGTCCTGCCATTGAAAAAAGTACTTCGGGTTGCAGATGCAAAAGATAAGCTAATTGTTGAAGAAAACAAGGCTGCTGCAGAAGAAGCTTATTATATATGTTGTCAAAAGGTCGATGAGCATAAATTGGATATGAAGCTTGTCGACGTATCATATACTTTTGATAGAAATAAGGTAGTGTTTTACTTTACAGCGGATGGTCGCGTGGATTTCCGTGATTTAGTCAAAGATCTAGCCGCTATATTCAGAACCAGGATTGAACTTCGACAGATCGGGGTCAGGGATGAGGCAAAAATGCTTGGTGGCATTGGACCATGTGGCAGAATGTTGTGTTGTTCCACTTTTCTAGGAGACTTTGAACCTGTTTCCATTAAAATGGCCAAAGATCAGAATTTATCACTAAATCCTACAAAAATCTCAGGGTTGTGTGGCCGGTTGATGTGCTGTCTGAAATATGAAAATGATGAGTACGAAAGTGCTAAGGAAATGCTTCCTGATTTAGGTGAGATGATAGAAACGCCTGGTGGCAAAGGCAAGGTAGTAGGGCTTAATATTCTAGAACGCGTACTTCAGATTGAACTAATCGAGCAGGAGAGAGTATTAGAGTATACTTTAGATGAGATTCTAAAAGAGGGAGCCGTTTCTATTCAAGCCACAGATTATTAAGGTGGTGGGAGAGCGTGGACAAAAAAGATATTTTTGAGTCGGTTACCAATATGGAAGCCCAGATAGGCCAATTATATAAACAGCTTGGAGAATTGAAGGAAAATCTTGCGGATATTCTCGAAGGAAATCAGTCGCTTAAGTTGGAAAATGAGCACTTGCGCCATCGATTAGGCCTTACGGATGTCGAGAGTGAACCCACTTCTATAAAGGTGAAACAAAAAGCGAAAAACCGTACAGAGAGTACGGATAAGGTTATGGATATAGGGGAAGGCTATGATAATCTAGCCCGTATCTATCAAGAAGGCTTTCATATTTGTAATCTGCATTTTGGCAGTTTACGAAAAGAGGGAGATTGCCTGTTCTGTTTATCCTTTTTGAACAAGAAGTGAAAATGGAATAATAGAAAAGAATGTTCCATCTCTTTTACGTGATAGATAGACCGTTTACAATATAGAGTGATTCGGGGTCTGACGCATACTATGAGTCAGGCCCTTTTTGTACGAAAGAAGGTTAAAGTAAGGGCCTAATCCTGCTTTTTCTTCATATATAGGAGGGTTAACTGCAATGGTAGAACTTAAAGGAGATGAACGGCTTGATTACCTATTGGCGGAGGATCTACGAATCATCCAGAGTCCATCGGTTTTTTCTTTTTCATTAGATGCCGTTTTATTATCTAGATTTGTAAACGTACCAATTCAAAAGGGAAGGTTAGTGGATCTCTGCTCTGGAAATGGCGTCATACCTTTGTTGTTAAGCACGAGAACTAAAGGCTCAATTACAGGCGTGGAGATTCAGGAACGATTATATGACATGGCCCAAAGAAGTATCGATTATAACGAGGTATCTTCACAGATTAAGATGATACATGCTGATATAAAAGAAATTCCTAAGCAAATAGGGTACAGCAAATATGATGTAGTGACGTGCAATCCACCATACTTTACAACTCCATCCATCGAGGAAATCAATAAGAATGAACACTTTGCGATTGCCCGTCATGAAATCATGTGCACGTTAGAAGACGTCATGCGTGTTTCAAGTCAGTTGCTTCGTCAGGGCGGCAAAGCGGCATTCGTCCATAGACCGGGGCGATTGATGGATATTCTAAGACTCATGAAGGAGTATCGAATAGAACCGAAGAGGTTGCAATTTGTATATCCAAAAAGTACGAAAGAGGCCAATACGATTCTTATCGAAGGAATCAAAGACGGAAACCCGGATTTGAAAATCTTGCCTCCACTTGTCGTTTACAACGAACAGAATGAATATAATCCTGAAATCAGAAGGATTTTATATGGAGACGAATAAGCATTACTTCTACGTCTTGAAATGCAATGATGATAGCTATTATGCGGGATACACAAACAATTTAGAACGAAGGATAAACATGCATAATCAGGGTAAGGGAGCAAAATATACACGTGGACGGGTCCCTGTGGAACTCATTTACCATGAAACGTTTGAAAACCAAACATTGGCCATGCAGGCAGAATATCAGTTTAAGCAACTGACTAGAAAACAAAAAGAAAAATGGATGGCAAAGGAGGAGACATAATCAATGTGGCAACAAAAGAGTTTTGAAAAAGAGGGATTGGAGCCAGCTCTATATCTAGTCCCTACACCAATAGGAAATCTCGAGGATATGAGCTTCCGGGCGTTAAGAATTCTAAAGGAAGCGGATGTCATTGCAGCTGAGGATACGAGAAATACAAAAAAACTATGTAACTATTTTGAGATTTCCACACCTATTGTCAGTTACCATGAGCATAATAAAGAATACAGTGGGCGACAAATGCTTGAACGTCTTCGCTCAGGCCAAGTCATCGCTCTTGTCAGTGATGCAGGATTACCGACGATTTCCGATCCGGGATATGAACTTGTGAAGGAAGCAATTGCAGAGCAGTTCAAGGTCATCCCATTGCCCGGTGCTAACGCTGCATTAACGGCATTGATCGCCTCGGGTCTTGCCCCTCAGCCCTTTTACTTCTATGGATTCTTAAAGCGGGGAGCAAAAGAAAAGAAACAAGAGTTGGAAAAGCTAAAGAAAATGGAGGCTACTTGGATTGTATATGAGTCGCCACATCGTTTGAAGGAAACATTGAAACATATGCAAGAAATCCTCGGAGACCGTCAAATTGTACTATGTCGCGAATTAACCAAGAAATTTGAAGAGTTCATACGTGGTTCGCTAAGTGAGGCAATGAATTGGGCGGTTGAAAATGAGGTGCGCGGTGAGTTCTGTCTGATAATCGAAGGGGCGAAGGAACAGGAAGAAGAGCCAGAGGAATCATGGTGGACGGCATTCGACATTGTTGGACATGTTAATTATTATATCGAAAACAAGGAGCATTCATCAAAGGATGCTATAAAGCAAGTTGCAAAAGATCGAAATATGCAAAAACGTGACGTATATCAGGCATTTCATGTCGATGCCGAATAAGAAGACAAAAAAAACTTCCGGATATCGGAAGTTTTTTTGTATGTTAATTAGTTAGAAGTTGTAAAGTTTTGTTGGATTTCTTTAATAAGCATTTCGGCACCTTCACGGCTAAGAATCAATTTACCATTAGCAAGTGTAAGGTTGTTATCAGAAACTTCACCAGTTACTTGGCAAGTCATGTTAGGTTTATATTTTTTTAAGATAATGCGCTCATCATCAACATAGATTTCTAAAGCGTCTTTCTCAGCGATGCCTAATGTACGGCGAAGCTCGATTGGAATAACTACCCGGCCTAACTCATCAACTTTACGAACGATTCCTGTAGATTTCATTGAAATATTTCCCCTCTCAAAATACAATGTAGTACCTTTTTCTATTTTTTTCGTCATTATTCGACAATTTTTTTTATAAATTTATAATACCAGCCATTCCCATATTCGTCAATGATTTATTTTCACTTTTCTATATGACCGTATTAACGCCTTTTATAAAGAATGAAAAGGATGAATGCTCATAAATATTCAGTCTTAGTCTGAAATCCTCAACTACTTACTTAGCCATGATTCGACAAACTATGATAAATGATTTAAATTTCTCCTCCTATTATATGATTAATGATCTTTTAGTTTCAAATCATAAATTATGAATATAGGATATTTTTCCTGTAAAATCATATATGAGCAGTTGATATTGCGTAAAATATGAATAGTAGGGTATATTTTGTTGATGTAAGAGGTAATGCTGACATACAGGGGTAGCAGCATCTTTGCAAGTATTAGTGACAATTATAATCCTTCGTCGTTCGTTCACTTATCAAGAGCAAATGATTGTTGATTCTTGTCGCATAGAATGACAGATAGGGTTAAAATAGAGATAATAGTTTTACTGTAGTCAAATTAGCAGGAGGAAGTCCCTAGCTAGTTTTGCAAATGATGAGGAGGCAATACAATGCAGGATAAATCAAAAACATTTTATATCACAACACCCATATATTATCCAAGTGGTAATTTACATATAGGGCATGCGTATACGACAGTGGCAGGTGATGCCATGGCCCGTTATAAAAGGATGCGTGGCTTTGACGTTATGTACCTAACGGGAACAGATGAGCATGGCCAGAAAATCCAGCGCAAAGCGGCCGAAGAGGGAATTACGCCTAAGCAATACGTGGACAACATCGTATCCGGGATAAAAGAGCTATGGAATAAGCTTGATATCTCCTATGATGATTTCATAAGGACGACAGATGACCGACATAAAGAAGTTGTGGCGAAAATCTTCAAGAAACTCCTTGACCAGGGCGATATATATCTCGACCAATATGAAGGCTTATATTGTACCCCATGTGAGTCTTTCTTTACGGAACGGCAAGTCGAAGAGGCCAATGGGAACTGTCCGGATTGTGGAAGACCAGTAGAGAAGGTTAAGGAAGAGTCCTATTTCTTCAAAATGAGCAAATATGCGGATCGGTTGTTGAAGTTCTATGAGGAAAACCCAGAATTCATCCAGCCTGAATCTAGAAAAAATGAAATGATCAATAATTTTATCAAACCAGGATTAGAAGATTTGGCTGTTTCCCGTACAACATTCGATTGGGGAATTAAAGTACCGGGAGATCCAAAGCATGTGATTTATGTCTGGATTGATGCCCTGACTAACTATATTACAGCTTTAGGGTATGGGACGGATAATGATTCTAAATACAGGAATTACTGGCCGGCGGATGTACATTTAGTAGGGAAGGAAATTGTTCGTTTCCATACCATTTACTGGCCGATAATGTTAATGGCTCTCGATATGCCGCTACCAAAAAAAGTATTTGCCCACGGCTGGTTGCTTATGAAAGATGGCAAAATGTCGAAGTCAAAAGGTAATGTGGTTGATCCGGTTACATTGATTGATCGCTACGGTTTGGATTCCTTACGTTACTACCTACTTCGCGAGGTTCCGTTCGGTTCGGATGGGGTATTTACACCAGAGGGATTTGTAGAACGAATTAACTTTGATTTGGCGAATGACTTAGGTAACTTATTGAACAGAACGGTTGCAATGGTCAATAAGTATTTCGATGGTGTGATTCCAAATTACGAAGGATCAAATGGTGAATTTGAAAAGATTCTGCTGGAAATGAACCAAGATACGGTCAATAAGTATGAAGAAGCAATGGAAAAAATGGAATTCTCCGTGGCTCTCACTTCCATTTGGCAGCTTGTGAGTAGAACTAATAAGTTCATCGATGAAACCCAACCGTGGACACTGGCAAAAGAGGAAACCAAAAAAGGGGAACTTGCGAGTGTCATGGTCCACTTGGCTGAATCTTTACGCCGGACAGCCGTTCTGTTAAAACCATTTTTAACTCAGACACCGGAAAAGATCTTTGCTCAGCTAGGCATTCAGGACGAAGCTTTAAAAGTATGGGATAGTCTGGTTGAGTTTGGCCAAATTCCATCCGGGACAAGCGTGTTAAAAGGGGACCCTATCTTCCCACGATTAGAAATGGAAGAGGAAGTTCAATACATTAAAGAACAAATGCAGGGTGGCACAACTAAAGTGGAAGAAAAGGTAGAAGTGGAGATTCCAGAAGTTGATGAAATCACCATCGATGACTTTACTAAGGTTGAACTTCGCGTAGCACAGGTGATGGAAGTAGAGCCCGTGAAAAAAGCAGACAAGCTACTTAAGCTACAGTTGGATTTAGGCTACGAAAAGCGTCAGGTTGTTTCAGGTATTGCCCAACACTACAAACCGGAAGAACTAGTAGGAAAGAAAGTGATTTGCGTAACCAACCTTAAGCCGGTGAAGTTGCGTGGGGAGCTTTCACAAGGTATGATTTTGGCGGGCAGTCAGGATGGCGTCCTATCTGTTGCAACAATAGATGCTGCCATTCCTAATGGATCGAAAGTGAAATAAATTAAAAGAACATAAAAGTGTTTCATATGAAACACTTTTATGTTCTTTATTTATACAATCAAAAAATAGAATACGTTACTTACCCGCTCACATAGCAGGGTAACTATGTAATATGTTTGTTACCTAATTGAGAAACATAAAACTCTCATTTAGAAATAAAATAGTGCTAGAAAGGAAGAAATAACATGCTTTTCGATACACATGTACATGTAAATGCAGAGCAATTCAATGAGGATCTTGAGGAAGTCATAGAACGAGCACAAGAAGCAGGCGTCAAGAATATGATCGTCGTTGGATTTGATCGTCCTACCATTACCAGAGCAATGGAATTGGTGGAAACGTATGATTTTATGTTTGCAGCAGTCGGCTGGCATCCTGTTGATGCAATAGATATGACGGAAGAAGACCTCCGGTGGATTGAAGAACTGTCGGCACATCCTAAAGTTGTTGCTATAGGGGAAATGGGTCTTGACTATCATTGGGACAAATCACCAAAGGAAATACAAAAGGATGTATTTCGGAAGCAAATACGCCTAGCGAAGAAAGTGGGCTTACCCATTATCATTCATAATCGTGAAGCGACCGCAGATATCGTGAGTATATTGAAGGAAGAAAATGCTTCAGAAGTGGGAGGCATCATGCATTGCTTTAGCGGTAGTGCTGAAACTGCACTGGAATGCATTGATATGAACTTCTATATTTCATTGGGAGGACCTGTGACCTTTAAGAATGCGAAGAAACCAAAAGAAGTAGCAGCGGCTGTGCCTTTAGAGCGTCTATTAATTGAGACGGATTGTCCTTATCTTGCACCTCATCCTTTTAGAGGAAAACGTAATGAGCCATCCTATGTGAAGCTTGTCGCAGAGCAGATTGCCGAAATTAAGCAGCTTTCCATAGAAGAAGTATCCCAAGCAACAACGAACAATGCCAAGAAATTATTCGGCATTAATTGACAGCATTTTGGGTCATAGTCTCCCCGGGTTTGGCATCTGGAAAGCATTTTTTGAGATTCTACAAATCTCTTGCCCAGAATAGGCAATTTATGTCGAGAAGTCACCCTTCCCTTTTCTACACGGAATAGGCATAATAGTTAATAATTTCCTAAAAGAGAAGTGGATGGGTTGACAGCTCGATAAGTATGTCTATATAATCACCGGGAGGAAGGAGGAGTTTTTCATTCTATCAAAAACTATGAAAAACCTTATTTCCAAGCTGGTAGGTAAGAGGAGAATGACGGTTGCAATATGCACGGGAATTCTTGTCACTACTGCGCTGGGAATACTGATCCATAATGGAACAATGCATACTGTTACAATCATGCTTGACGGAAAAAAAGAGGTAGTGCGGACACACGCGGCTACTGTAAATGATATGTTAAAAGATTTAGAGATTACGGTTCAAGCCGCAGATTATGTTCATCCTTCGGTCGACAGCGAGGTAGCAGATGACCTGGAGGTCGTGTACAAGCAGGCTCGAAAGATTGACATCGTAGAGGATGGGGAGCGAGAGGAAGTCTGGTCAACCGCTGATACCGTGGAGGAATTTTTAAAGGAACAAAAGCTTGGGGTGGATGAGAAGGATAAAGTTACACCTTCGAATGATACGAAGCTCAAGGCGGATATGGAAGTTAGCATCAATAGAGCCTTTTTACTGAAACTGGTTGTAGGTGGAAAAGAAAGGCAGGTTTGGTCAACTTCGACTACGGTCGCTGACTTTTTAAAGCAACAGGGTGTCAAGCTCAATGATTTAGATCGAGTTGAACCGGGGTTAGTAGAAAAAGTTGAAGCAAAGAATACGGTAAACGTTATTCGAATTGAAAAAGTCACCGATGTAGTGGAAGAACCTATTGATTATGCTGTCATTACTAAAAAAGATGACTCCTTGTTAAAAGGGAAAGAGGATATTGTAAAAGAAGGTAAAAAAGGCGTCACTTCTAAGGAATATGAAATTATCAAAGAGAATGGCAAAGAAGTCAAAAGAAAACTGCTCTCTAAAAAAGTTGTGACTAAAAAGCAGGATAAAGTCGTAGTGGTCGGGACAAAAACAGTGGAGACTCAAACTGCACCTAGAGCTACCAACGTGGACTCTACTAACGGTAGAGAAATATACGTCTCATCAACCGCATATACGGCAAGTTGCCAGGGATGTTCGGGTGTTACTTCAACAGGAGTAGACCTGAAGAGTAATCCAAATGCCAAAATTATAGCAGTTGATCCAAGTGTGATTCCTTTAGGATCCAAAGTGTACGTAGAGGGCTATGGATATGCCACTGCTGCCGATAAGGGTGGAGCAATTAAGGGAAATAAAATAGACGTATTCTTCTCATCGAAGAATGACGCATATCGCTGGGGCGTAAAGAAAGTGAAAATCCGTTTACTGAACTAATAAGCTTTTACTCTCGCAGGAGATAAATAGTCTCCTGTTTTTTTGACGTTTTATTTTACCCTTTGTTGAAAACATCAGTATAAAACTGTTTTAATAAGATAGACGATTTATATGTCATAAAGTTTCAGTATAAAGAAAAATGGGTTGAGTGATGGTGTCTTGGTCCAGAAGCTATCTCGAGTGAAAGTCATTGCAAGGGTCTTTCGCTTTTCTGTATGGAGGAAAATATGAAAAAGATTAAAGAAATTATTGTCGTAGAAGGTAAAGACGATACGGTCGCGATAAAAAGGGCAGTC
This sequence comes from Peribacillus sp. NPDC097675, assembly GCF_050277655.1. Classification (NCBI taxonomy): domain Bacteria; kingdom Bacillati; phylum Bacillota; class Bacilli; order Caryophanales; family Bacillaceae; genus Peribacillus; species Peribacillus sp. NPDC097675. The sequence goes on from NZ_JBNNSK010000019.1 coordinate 13,597, forward strand.
AATGCAGATACCATCGAAACGAATGGTTCTGCCGTGAATGAATCCTGTATAGAACAGGTTAGGCTGGCACAAGTGACACGTGGTGTTATCATCTTTACGGATCCGGATTTTCCAGGCCAAAAAATCAGAAACATCATTTCAGAACAAGTAAAAGGCTGTAAGCATGCCTTTTTAACAAAGAAGGAAGCATTGCCCAAGTCAGGTAGAGGAATAGGCGTGGAACATGCTTCTCCAGAAGCAATCCGTAATGCATTGAAAGACGCACAATTAATGGATGAAGAAGCCCAAGAGGAAATATCCCAGCAGGATTTAATAGATGCAGGTTTAATCGGTGGAGCTGGTGCTAGAGAGCGTAGAGAAAGATTGGGCACCATCTTAAAGATTGGTTTTACAAATGGAAAGCAATTATATAAGAGATTAAAGATGTTTCAAATATCAACTGAGGCTTTTTGCGAAGCGATTGTACAGATAAATCAGGAGGAAGAACATGAATAAGGATATAGCAACCCCTGTCAGGACAAAAGACATTCTAAAGAAGTATGGATTTTCGTTTAAAAAGAGCCTAGGTCAGAATTTTCTAATCGATACGAATATCTTGAAACGGATTGTCGAACATGCGGAGCTGACCGAGGAAAGTGGAGCAATCGAAATCGGGCCAGGTATCGGAGCGTTGACGGAACAATTGGCCAAAAGTAGCAAAAAGGTTACGGCTTTCGAGATAGATCAGCGTTTGCTTCCGATACTAGCAGATACGTTGTCTCCATATGACAATGTGAAAATCATCCATGGTGATGTTCTTAAAGCAGATGTTAAACAGGCTATAGAAGAGGAATTCGCGGATGTTAAGGACATCATGGTGGTTGCCAACCTTCCTTACTATGTGACGACACCGATTATCTTAAAACTCTTGTCGGAGGATTTGCCGATAAGGGGCATCGTATGTATGTTACAAAAGGAAGTCGCTGATCGAATTGCAGCTAAACCTGGGACAAAGGAATATGGTTCTTTATCGATTGCGATACAATACTATACGGAAGCAGAAACGGTGATGATTGTTCCAAAAACGGTATTCATGCCGCAACCGAACGTTGACTCAGCCGTTATTCGCCTCACAAAACGTATTACACCGATTGTTGAAGTTCAAGATGAGGACTTTCTTTTCGTCGTGACTCGAGCGAGCTTTGCGCAGCGCCGTAAAACGATATTAAATAACCTAACAAGTCAATTGCCAGAGGGAAAAGCCAAAAAGGAATTGATTCTTGCTGCCCTTAAGGCATCAGAAGTGGACCCAACCAGAAGAGGGGAAACATTGAGCATTGAGGAATTCGGGCGGCTGAGTGACGCATTGCTGCCGAATTTTAAATAAGTATGTCTATAAACTAAAGCCGGATGGGGAATTCCATACTCCCTCATCCGGCTTTTTTTTGATTAGAGCAATTAGAGACCCTGTTCATGCATGAGATATACTGTCATTTTTTACTTTCACCAATCATGGGGCGTTGGCATAACTTAAGAAGGAAAACAATCTAGGGTGGGCTTTAAATTAGTCTTCTCATGGGGTGGAGCAATGAATGTTCAGATAAACGATATAGTCGGTCGAGTTTCCTATAAGTGCGACGTCTTGTTTCGGGTGATTGATATCAGGGACAATAACGGAAGACGTGAAGCGGTTCTTTATGGGGAAGATATCCGGCTAATCGCAGATGCACCTTTTCAAGATTTAATGATTATTAACGATAATGAGCGAAGTGTACGACAAAGGTCCAATGAAGTACTTCAAGAACAATCATACCGCCTATTAACGCAGGACCTAGAGCTACAGCAACAAAAAAGTGGATATCAATCGAGCAATGGCTATCGCTATAGCGGTGAATATTTTCAAATACCAGGAAGAGTGCTACACGTCGATGGAGATGCCTCCTATCTACGAAAGTGCCTGGATTTGTACCAAAAATTTGGCATACCGGTAAATGGCGTCTATTGTAATGAAAAAGAAATGCCTCAGCGGATTGGCAGTCTACTGGACCATTACCGTCCAGATATTCTCGTCGTCACTGGACATGACGCCTATTCTAAATCAAATGGACCAATGTCCGATATCAACGCCTATCGTCACTCGAAGGATTTCGTGCAAACTGTCCGGGAGGCGAGAAAAAAGGTATCGCATCTGGATCAACTAGTTATTTTTGCAGGTGCTTGTCAATCCCACTTTGAATCCATCATCCAAGCAGGGGCCAATTATGCAAGTTCCCCTTCGCGTGTAAATATTCATGCGCTAGATCCAGTTTATATCGTGGGCAAGGTGAGTTTCACGGCCTATATGGAGAATCTTCATGTATGGGATGTTCTACGCAATACATTGACTGGCGAAAAGGGGTTAGGCGGAATCGAAACAAAAGGCGCGCTTCGAACAGGGCTTCCCTTTAAACCTTTTCTTGAAGAATGATGAGCTGCATTTTGAAAGAATGCAGCTCGCTTTTGTTGTTTGGAATTTCGGATTCTACAAGAATGCTTGGACTTTTTTGACCGAAAAGGGAAGTAGATGACTCAGTGGCGAAAATTCAGCATTTTTTCAGATGAATAGTTCGCTTACATATATTCTTAGTTACTAGGGGATAATAAAATTGTTAACGATTTTTGCAGAATAAAGGTAAAAATATATTGACTACATTTTTAACTGCTGATATAATTTATTATTTTGTTTGCGTAGATTAACAATTTGTGATATACTATACTTAGTGAGGTGGACCGAAAATGCCAAAAACTCTAGCTGATATTAAAACTGCACTTGATTCAAACCTAGGTAAAAGATTGCTTTTAAAAGCAAACGGTGGAAGAAGAAAGACTGTAGAACGTTTTGGAATTTTGGCGGAAACTTATCCGGCTGTTTTTGTAATTGAACTCGACCAAGATGAAAATGCGTTTGAAAGAGTATCTTACAGCTATGCGGATGTATTAACGGAAGCCGTGGAACTAACCTTTTTAAACAAACAACAAGAGATTTAACTTAGAGGAAGTAGCAAACAATATGTTTGCTGCTTTTTGATTTGTCTAAAAACCCCAAAAGTGACCAGTTCAGGATGAAAGAAGTAGTTATGAAATAGCGTATGTAACAAACACTAGGCATGTGACAGCATGTGAAAGGGGTTGTTTCGCTTGAGTAGAAAAAAAGGGATTATGTCAGAGGGTTTTAAGGAAGAATTGGCAAAAGAACTTGGGTTTTATGATGTTGTCCAGAAAGAGGGTTGGGGAGGAATCCGAGCCCGCGACGCAGGAAACATGGTAAAACTTGCAATCGAAAAAGCACAACGTCAATTGGTGGATAAAGAATAAAATCTCACTAAAATGAATCATGCTGTCCTTACGAAATAGGCCAGGCTCTTTCTTCGATGTATAGCGATGTCCTTTTATGCTTACATTGTAGAAACCGGAGTCTGGCCTTTTATAGAATGAATAACGGGCACTAAGTTGCATGGAAAGTCCTTCAAGAAGGAGCAACGGCCCCCTCTCCCCGCAGTGCTTTTCGCCCCCCTAAGGTAATCTCCACTTCAATACATTGTAAATACGATGAAAAAACCTTTAGAATAGAAACAAATATGATAGAATAGGACAAGAACTTTTAGAACGTTAAAGTAGGTGAACATATTGAAGATTATGGAAAAAGCCCCGGCTAAAATTAATTTGGCTTTGGATGTGCTTTTCAAACGGCCTGATGGGTACCATGAGGTAGAGATGATCATGACGACAGTCGACCTTGCCGATAGGATAGAGCTAAAAGAAATAAAAGGGAACCACATTCAAATTCTATCTCATAACCGGTTTGTTCCGGATGATCATCGGAACTTGGCGTATCAAGCTGCATTCATATTAAAGGAACGTTATGGAATCAATAAAGGTGTTTCTATTACAATAGAGAAAAATATTCCGGTTGCAGCCGGACTTGCAGGTGGAAGCAGTGATGCCGCCGCTACATTAAGAGGATTAAATAGACTATGGAAGTTAGGACTTTCCATGGATGAACTGGCTGAAATCGGGGCCGAAATTGGTTCTGACGTTTCGTTCTGTGTATATGGAGGTACGGCCTTGGCCAAAGGACGCGGGGAAAAAATCACTCATCTTCCTACACCGCCAAAATGCTGGGTTATTTTAGCCAAACCGACTATTGGCGTATCTACAGCTGATATCTATAAACGGCTTCAAGTTGCTAGAATGGACCATCCTGATATTCCAGGTATGATTTCGGCCATAAAAGACAATAGTTATGAAGATGTATGTCAAGGGTTGGGAAATGTGCTGGAGCAGGTCACTTTGCAGTTGTATCCAGAAGTGGCCAATATCAAAGACCAAATGAAGACATTCGGTGCGGATGCTGTTTTAATGAGCGGAAGTGGACCGACCGTCTTTGGCCTGGTGGAACATGATTCCCGTATGCAAAGAATCTATAATGGCCTTAGAGGATTTTGTGATCAAGTCTATGCTGTCCGCATGTTAGGTGACCGGAACGACCTTGAATAAATGCGTACAATGATGGTATAGTTGCATTATAATATTCGGAAATGACAGAGGGTGTGTTTCAAATGAAATTTCGTCGCAGCGAGAGGCTAGTCGATATGACCAATTATTTATTAGAACATCCAGGGGAACTCGTTTCACTGACCTATTTTGCCGAAAGGTATAGTTCAGCAAAATCTTCAATAAGTGAAGATTTGACGATTATCAAGGATACCTTTGAACAACGAGGAATAGGCTCTTTGACGACTGTACCTGGTGCAGCGGGTGGCGTGAAGTATATCGTTTCCATTAGGCAGGAGGAAGCCGATACCTTTATAGATGGACTTTGTGAGACGATCGCTAGCCCTGAAAGACTGTTACCGGGCGGCTATCTCTATATGACCGATATCTTAGGTCACCCACAAACTGTAAATAAGGTCGGTCGAATAATTGCTTCCATGTATGCCAAGAAAGATGTCTCGGTTATCATGACGATGGCTACTAAAGGGATATCATTAGCCTACGCAGTGGCGAACTATTTGAATGTTCCCGTCGTCATCGTAAGAAGGAATAATAAGGTGACAGAGGGCTCTACCGTTAGTATCAACTATGTCTCGGGATCTTCAAAGCGAATTCAGACCATGGTGCTCTCAAAGAGAAGCCTGGTCGAGGGCTCCAATGTACTGATTGTGGATGATTTCATGAAGGCAGGAGGGACAATCAATGGGATGGTCAGCCTACTGGATGAATTTAAGGCAACCGTTGCTGGAATTGCTGTCCTTGTTGAATCGGAACATACAGAAGAGTGTCTCGTGGAGGATTATGTTTCATTAATCAAGCTGACACAAGTTGTTGAAAGAGATAAAAAAATAAATGTCAGTCGTGGGAACTATTTTACAAAAAGGGATTAGGGGGAATTTTTCATGAAAAAAGTGCAAACGAATGAAGCTCCAGTAGCAATCGGTCCATATTCACAAGGTATGATTGTGGAAAACTTATTCTTTAGTTCGGGTCAAATTCCTCTTACTGCTTCAGGTGACATGGTCACTGGAGATGTAAAAGAACAAACACATCAGGTATTTAAAAATCTTAAAGCCGTATTGAAAGAAGCAGGGGCTACTTTAGACACAGTCATTAAAGCGACGGTATTTATTAAAAGCATGGATGATTTCGGTTCGATTAATGAAGTATACGGGGAATATTTCTCCACACATAAGCCAGCTCGCTCTTGCGTAGAGGTCGCACGTTTACCTAAAGATGCTCTGGTAGAAATAGAAGTGATTGCGCTCGTTAATTAAACGGGCCTTTTTTTTTTGTCTTTCTAGGGGGAATGTATTGGGTACTTTTCCTATATTTTAAGGATTTATTCTTATTTTTAAAAAAACTAGGCTTAATTTTCTAAAAAACTTACAGATAATAGAAGGAGTTCCTGAATTTTTGTTGAATATGTACTTTAAGATTTAACAACAAAAAGGGATGGTGAGCTTAAATGGAAGTTACTGACGTAAGGCTACGCCGTGTAAATACGGATGGTCGTATGAGAGCAATCGCATCAATTACACTGGATAATGAATTTGTAGTTCATGATATTCGAGTAATTGACGGGAATAATGGTTTATTTGTGGCTATGCCAAGTAAACGAACTCCAGATGGAGAATTCCGTGACATTGCACACCCGATTAATTCTTCCACACGCGGGAAAATTCAAGAAGCTGTCTTGACAGAGTATCATCGTTTAGGAGAACTTGAAACCGAATTAGAGGAAGCAGGAGCAGGAGCTTCTTAATTGTTTAAATGGGTAATTATAAATAAGCGCAGCCAGAGCCTACTTCTTAAGTAGTGCTCTTTTTTATTTTTATTACAGAGTACTTGACTCTTAGCCAAACCGATAAGTAAGTGTTAATATCTTCAAATTACAAATACCCAGAATATTTAAACTTTAAACCAATTTATATAAAAATAAATTTTTTTAATGAATTATTCACTTACCATAAAAGGAAAATCAAAGAAAAATAAATAATCATTAATAAAGAGGCACCTACATATTAGAAGTACCTTTTTAAAATAGGGTAAAATGAAACGATATTTCCTTGTAAATAGGGTTGTTATGGCATTGGAGGTAACGTTAAGGGGTGTTTACGGGCTATCAATAACTCGTCGTTTTGTAAGGAATATCGTTATGAATGGGGAAATATAAGATCATCATTATTCCTAAAAATAGGATAAATGGCAGGGGGATTCAGTCTTTTCTCTATAGGATGAAGGCTAATTATATCATCTACTTTCAAATGTTACCTTGAAATGAAACCTTATTTGAGATAATATTTTTAATGGATAAAAAGGTGAAAATGGAGGCCTGTTATGAGTAATCGCTATGCAATAATTTTGGCCGCTGGGCAAGGCACTAGGATGAAATCTCAGCTTTACAAGGTTTTACACCCTGTTTGCGGAAAACCAATGGTACAACATGTTATCGATCAAGTCAATCAACTTCAAATAGAAGATATTGTAACAGTTATTGGCCATGGAGCCGAAAAAGTACAAGAACAGCTTGGGGATTCATGCAAGTACGCCTTGCAGGAACACCAATTAGGTACGGCACATGCTGTTATGCAGGCGGAAAGCGTATTAGCGGGTAAAAGTGGAATTACACTTGTTATTTGTGGGGATACGCCCTTAATCAAAGCAGAAACGATGGAAGAGCTTATCGCATTGCACGAAAAAAGCCAGGCGAAAGCAACAATTCTGACAGCTTATGCAGATAAGCCGGACGGTTATGGCAGAGTCATACGTAGTGAAAATGGTCTCGTTGAAAAGATTGTTGAGCATAAGGATGCTTCCATTGAAGAACGATATGTTAAGGAAATCAATACCGGTACATATTGTTTTGACAATCAGGCATTATTCAGCGCGTTGAAAAAAGTTTCAAATGAAAATGTCCAAGGTGAGTACTATTTACCAGATGTCATTGAAATTTTGAAACAAGAAGGCGAAACGGTAACAGCCTTTCAATCAAATAACTTCGAAGAGACTTTAGGTGTGAACGACCGGGTCGCTTTATCACAAGCGGAACAGATATTACGGAGCCGTATCAATGAAGTGCATATGAGAAATGGTGTAACGATAATTGATCCGCTCACGACGTTTATTGAAACCGATGTGAAAATCGGACAGGATACGGTTATTTATCCTGGAACAATGATTAAAGGACAAAGTGTCATCGGACCAGATTGCCTGATTGGCCCACATTCGGAAATCATTGATTGTGAAATAGGAAAAGGAACGGAGATACGCCAGTCGGTTGCACAGGATAGCCATATTGGAAGTTCTGTAAAAATCGGTCCCTTTGCGCATATCCGGCCTCAATCGGATATACATGATTCCGTAAAAATCGGTAATTTTGTTGAAATTAAAAAGACCGTTTTTGGAAAAGGAAGCAAGGCCTCTCACTTGAGTTATATAGGGGATGCCGAGGTTGGAGAGAATGTAAATATAGGCTGCGGATCTATTACCGTGAATTATGACGGTAAAAACAAATATTTGACGAAGATTGAAGACGATGTCTTTATTGGCTGTAATTCAAATCTTGTCGCACCTGTAACGATTGCAAAAGGAGCGTATGTTGCTGCGGGGTCAACTATTACGAAGGACGTACCGCAGGAAGCTCTGTCAGTTGCGCGGGCACGTCAAGTGAACAAAGAAGATTATGTTAAGAAATTAAAATTCAATAACTAACCAACGGAGGTCATCATGTCAAATCAGTATTTAGATCCTAATTTAAAAGTATTCTCTTTGAATTCAAACTTTGGTTTAGCCCAAGAAATTGCCGCAACAATAGGCGTTGAACTTGGAAAGTGTACCGTAACCAGTTTCAGTGATGGTGAAGTTCAAATTAACATAGAAGAAAGTATTCGTGGATGTGACGTTTACGTCATTCAATCAACTAGCCAGCCAGTCAACGAGAACTTGATGGAACTTTTAATCATGATTGATGCTTTAAAACGTGCGTCTGCAAAAACAATTAATATTGTTATGCCTTATTATGGGTATGCCCGTCAAGATAGAAAAGCTCGCGCACGTGAACCGATTACGGCTAAACTTGTAGCAAATCTGCTTGAAACAGCTGGTGCGCACCGAGTAATTACACTAGACCTGCATGCACCGCAAATTCAAGGTTTCTTCGATATTCTAATTGATCACCTAGTTGCGGTTCCGATTCTATCTGATTTCTTTAAAGAAAAAAATCTTGAAGATATCGTTATTGTTTCACCGGACCACGGTGGTGTGACGCGTGCGCGTAAGATGGCAGATCGTTTGAAAGCGCCGATTGCGATTATTGATAAACGTCGTCCAAGACCGAATGTGGCCGAAGTAATGAACATCATCGGTAACATTGAAGGAAAAACAGCTATCCTGATCGATGACATCATTGATACAGCAGGAACCATCACACTTGCAGCTAATGCACTTGTAGAGAATGGAGCTAAAGAAGTTTACGCATGTTGTACTCACCCAGTCCTTTCAGGTCCGGCAATTGAACGCATTCAAAATTCATCAATTAAGGAATTAGTCATCACAAATTCTATTGACCTTTCTGAAGAGAAGAAAATTGATAAAATTGTTGAATTATCTGTTGCTCCCCTGATTGCTGAGGCGATTATTCGTGTGCATGAAGAACAATCTGTTAGCACGTTGTTCGATTGATATATTTTAAAAAGGTGGGCCTTAGGGTCCGCCTTTTTTATATAGAATTCACCAATAACCCTATGCAAGGGATTGTTTAGCGTAACGAATACCCCTTCTTTCACATGAATCAGACTTCCATCATGCCAATATATGTTTAATCCTCCTCTCATAAGGGAAGATTTAATAATATAGTGAAACTGTAATAATTTAAATTCAGGAAGGCGGAGGAATTTATGAGTAAGAGTAATTTATTAGTGGCAAAAGAACGCAAAGTTGCAAAACAATCTAATTTAAGAAACCTGAGAGAAAGCGGAGAAATTCCTGCTGTAGTATATGGTAACCATAACGGTAGCACAGCCATTTCGGTTAATAATGCAGATTTCCAAAGAACAATTAAAGAAGTAGGCCGTAACGGAATTATTTCTTTAGATTTAGAAGGAACCAAACATCAGGTCATGCTTTCTGATTATCAGAAGGATTCGCTGAAAAACCATGTATTTCACGCCGATTTCTTAATCGTGGACATGAAGGCAGAACTACAAGCGCAGGTACGCATCAATCTCGTTGGTACATGCAAAGGGGTGAAAGATGGTGGTGTCCTTCAACAGTCACTACACGAGGTCACTGTTTCAGCTAGACCTGATGATATCCCTGAATCAATCGATGTTGATGTCACAGAGCTTCAAGTAGGAGACTCTATCTACATATCTGACATCCAAAAAAACCAAAAAGTTTCGCTGGATAATAGCGCGGAAGAAGTCATTGCATCTGTATTGCCACCTCGTCAGGAAGAGGAAATTAGCACAGGTGAACAGCAAGATGGTGGCATCCCAGAAAACCAAGAAGGCAGGGAGACTGAGGCTTCACCAGAGTCATGATGCCGGGATTCTATAAGTAAATCATGGTATAATAGGCGTAGCTCTAACGAGTTGCGTCTTTTTTGCTTCTTCTGCATCCTGCACACCACATATGAAAAATTTCATTTCAAAATAGAAATTATTTCTAATTAGTTCTCCGGTCGCTTGCGGAAATGCTTAAAATTAAGGTACTATTTTTCTAAGGTCACTTATGATTTTTAGAATCTTCGCTAAAACGCAACTCTCTAAATATCAGGAATGACGGAGTGTGAATCATGAAAATTATTGTAGGGTTAGGAAACCCAGGCAAGCAATATGAAAAGACACGGCATAATGTCGGTTTTGAAGTAATAGATGAGTTAGCTAAAAGATGGTCCATTTCACTAGACCAAGCCAAGCATAAAGGCATTTATGGTGTCGGAATGGTCCGGGGTGAAAAGGTCTTACTACTTAAGCCTTTAACCTATATGAATTTGTCAGGTGAATCGATTGCTGCAGTTATGCATTTTTTCAAAGTGGAAGTAGCCGATGTCATCATTATTTATGATGATCTCGATTTGCCGCCAGGGAAAATTCGTCTCCGTCAAAAGGGGAGTGCTGGGGGACATAATGGAATTAAATCGACCATTGCCCATTTAGGCACCCAGGATTTCAATCGAATCAGAATAGGAATCGGCCGTCCGATTGGTAGAATGCCGGTGCCTGATTATGTCTTGGGCCGCTTTTCTAAAGACGATTGGGAGCATGTTGGGACAACGATAGAAAAAAGCGCAGACGCTTGTGAGACATGGCTAGAGAAACCATTTATCCAGGTTATGAACGAATATAACCAATAAGGTTGGAGTAGATATAAAGTAAATAAAATATCTTCCTGTTTCGCTGAATAAATCCCCCCTACTTTAGTACATACTAACGGTATTATAAAAATAGGGGGTTATCAAATGGCTCTCCATTATCGTTGCCGGCATTGCGGAACTAAGCTAGGTTCACTAGAGAGTGAAGCATTGACCACGGAGCAGTTAGGGTTTAATCAACTTACTGATGAAGAACGTCAAGAGATGATCGTTTATGATTCCGAAGGGGATATGCATGTGAAGGCAATATGTGAAGAATGTTATCAATCACTGCAAGAGAACCCTGAATTTTATGAAAGCGATTATATCATTCATTAGCGGGAGAGGCTTTGGACAAAATCCAAAGCATTTTTCCGTTCATTTTCGTATACATGGTTAAAAAAATAGAAAATAAGATCATTCTATCTATAAAGAGAGAATTAGGATCAACTTGATTCATGCAAATTAAAGAGAGGAGGGACAGACTGTGGATGGATTGCAAAATTTGTTTTCTAAGCAAGATGATGTTCATTCGTTAATATCCGGCATAGATGAAGGGCTAAAGGAGCAAATGGTATCTGGCTTGACCGGTTCATCTAGATCGCTTCTGTTGGCATCTGTGTACGAGAAGACGAACAGACCCATTTTGGTAGTGACTCATAATTTGCTGCAAGCTCAAAAGTTCCAAGAAGACTTATCCAGTTTTATCCCGGAAGATGAACTATTTATATATCCAGCCAATGAATTAATTGCAGCTGACTTGAGTGTAGCCAGTCCTGAATTACGAGCTCAACGTGTAGAGGCCTTGAATTTCTGGGCTAAGGGCAAGAAAGGGATCGTCATTGCACCAATTCCTGGTGTCCGCCGAGTGCTTCCTCCAAAAGATGTCTGGAAGAAGCATCAGCTATCATTTAAATTAGGTGAAGAAATCGACCTGGAATCCACTTTAGGCAAGTTCATCGCTATGGGGTACACCCGGGCCGAGATGGTTTCTTCCCCAGGGGAGTTCAGCATCCGCGGCGGTATCATTGATATCTATCCCATAACGGAACCTAACCCTATGCGCATTGAGTTATTTGATACGGAAATTGATTCTATCAGGACGTTTTCATCAGAAGATCAGCGCTCCATCAATAAGCTTCAGACAGTAACCATAGGTCCTGTTAGCGAGGCGTTATTGGAGAAAGTTCATATTGAATCCATTATCTCGAAACTTGAAAGTGGATTGAGCAAGAGCTTGAAAAAAATTAAGGATGAAAAAACGAAGGAACAATTAATCCAAACCATCAGCTATGAGCTTGAGCAGCTTAAGATGGGGAATAAACCGGATCAAATCTTCAAATACCTTAGTTTAGCGTATGAGAAACCCGCTAGTTTAATAGATTATCTTCCCGTAAATGGCTTGGTTTTCTTAGACGAGATCAGTAGGATACAAGAACTCAATGATTCTTTGGAAAAAGAAGAGGCAACATGGTATACAGAGCTTATAAGCCAGGGGCAGATAATCCATGATATCCAATTAGCCCACCCGATGCAGGAACTAATTGTGAAATCAAATAGGCCGTTTGTGTACCTTTCCTTATTTTTACGGCATGTACCGCACACGAACCCGCAAAACATCCTTAACTTTTCCAGTAAGCAAATGCAGAATTTCCATGGACAGATGAACGTGTTTAAAGCCGAACTGGAACGCTGGAAAAAAGGGAACTTTACGGTGATCATTCTTGGCCAAGATGAGGAACGAGTGAAAAAGTTGCATGCTATATTAGCGGACTATGATATAGAAGCGGCAGAGCTCTTGGATGCCAATAGCATTCTTCCGGGTAAAGTACAGATCCTACATGGTAGCCTTAATAGCGGCTTTGAATTACCGATGCAGAAATTCAGCATCATTACGGAAACGGAATTATTTAATAAGAAAGCAAAAAAATCGATTCGCAGGCAGAAACTATCAAATGCGGAACGAATCAAAAGTTACTCCGAGCTGAAGATCGGCGATTATGTCGTCCATGTTAATCATGGGATTGGGAAGTACTTGGGGATTGAAACGTTAACGATTAATGGGGTACATAAAGATTATCTGCATATTAAGTATCAAGCGGACGATAAATTGTATGTTCCCGTTGATCAAATCAACCTTGTCCAAAAGTATGTGGGTTCCGAAGGGAAGGAACCGAAGCTTTACAAGTTAGGCGGAACAGAGTGGAAGCGTGTAAAAAGCAAGGTTCAATCTTCTGTGGAGAATATCGCAGATGATTTAATTAAGCTGTATGCAGAACGGGAAGCGGCGAAGGGTTATGCTTTTTCTCCTGATGGGGATATGCAGCGGCAATTTGAGACATCATTTGCTTATAACGAAACGGAAGATCAGTTGCGATCCATCACCGAGATTAAAAAGGATATGGAACGTGAAAGGCCAATGGACCGTTTGTTATGCGGTGATGTGGGATATGGAAAAACGGAGGTAGCTATTCGGGCTGCTTTTAAAGCGATTATGGATGGTAAACAGGTGGCCTTCCTTGTTCCGACTACGATTCTTGCCCAACAGCATTATGAAACATTAAGGGAACGGTTCCAGGATTATCCCATCAATATAGGGCTCATGAGTCGCTTCCGTACAAAAAAACAGCAAACGGAGACGATAAAGGGTTTAAAGGCTGGCACTGTGGACATCGTTGTCGGAACCCACAGGATTCTATCCAAGGATTTGGTGTATCGTGATTTAGGGTTGCTGGTAATTGACGAGGAACAGCGCTTTGGTGTGACTCATAAGGAAAAAATAAAACGATTAAAGACCAATGTCGATGTTTTGACTCTGACAGCTACTCCTATCCCGAGAACCCTTCATATGTCTATGCTTGGCGTTCGTGATTTATCTGTCATCGAGACACCACCGGAAAACCGTTTTCCCATTCAGACATATGTTATGGAGTATAACGGAAACTTGGTAATAGAAGCGATAGAGCGAGAGCTAGCGAGGGATGGACAGGTTTATTTCCTTTATAATAGGGTAGAGGATATAGCAAGAAAAGCAGAAGAAATTTCCATGTTGGTACCCGATGCCCGTGTTACATATGCTCATGGGCAAATGTCCGAACAGGAACTAGAAGCCGTCATGTTTGGTTTTCTAGAAGGAGAATACGACGTTTTAGTAAGTACAACTATTATAGAAACCGGTGTAGATATTCCTAACGTCAATACGCTCATCGTGAATGAAGCGGATAGAATGGGTCTTTCCCAACTTTATCAGCTTCGTGGTCGCGTTGGACGGTCAAATCGGGTGGCCTACGCATTCTTTACGTACAGAAAAGATAAAGTGCTAACTGAAGTTGCTGAAAAACGCCTCCAATCTATCAAGGAATTCACGGAATTGGGATCAGGATTTAAAATTGCCATGCGTGATTTATCCATTAGGGGAGCAGGAAATATATTAGGAGCCCAACAACATGGCTTTATTGATTCAGTTGGTTTTGACCTGTACTCTCAAATGTTACAAGAGGCTGTAGAGGCAAAACGTTCTGATAAACCGGTCGAAGAAAAGTCTTCACTCGAAATTGATATCGAAGTCGATGCATATATCCCGGATGCCTACATATTGGACGGACATCAGAAGATCGAAATGTATAAACGGTTTAGAGGAATTGATTCGCTTGAAGAAGTGGATGAATTAAAAGACGAAATGCTCGATCGATTTGGTGAATATCCAGAAGAGGTAGCCTATTTATTTTTAATCGCTGAAATGAAGGTGTTTGCTAATAATGCTGGCATTGAGAGTGTGAAGCAGCTCAAGCAGGAAATCACCATTCTCCTTAGGGAAGAAGTAAGTGGCTCTGTGGATGGGCAAAAGGTCTTTGAACTTGGATCGAAATACGGCCGAATGGTCGGATTCGGTATGGATGGTAATCGAATGAAACTTGTTCTGCACATAAAAGGGGTAGAACAAAGCAAGTGGTTACCTATTCTTTTCGAAATGACAAAAGGTCTGCAGCATGTCCAAAAGGAAATACAAGCGACAAAAAATTAATGGAACTTTTTAACGAAACCGTTATTAAATTATTTATAAAAAATACATCAAAAAGAAATATTTTTTCAAAATGTATAGAACTTACCATTAGAAAAATACTAAGTTCAATAGCTGGTGATGTTTTTCTTTACAAAAAGAGGATAGATCAAATCAATTAGATGAAAGTGAGGCAACATTAGATGAAAGCAACAGGTATCGTTCGGCGAATTGATGATTTAGGAAGAGTTGTCATCCCAAAAGAAATTCGAAGGACTCTCCGCATTCGTGAAGGTGATCCACTAGAAATTTTCGTGGATAGAGATGGAGAAGTCATCTTAAAGAAATACTCCCCAATTAGTGAACTGGGCGATTTCGCAAGAGAATATGCAGAAGCAATATACGATAGCCTTGGAAATCCAGTTATGATTTGTGACCGAGATACCTACATTGCAGTGGCAGGCGGTTCTAAAAAAGAATATTTAAATAAAAGCATCAGTGACTTAGTGGAAAAAATCATGGAAGATAGAAACCCAGTCCTTGAATCACCGAATGGACAAGTTTCCTTCGTGGATTCAAACGATGAGGAAGTTCAATCTTATGCAGCAGCTCCCATCATAGCTAGCGGCGATCCAATTGGTGCGGTCTTGATTTTCTCTAAAGATGGTGCGCTAGGGGAAGTGGAACAGAAGTCCGTTGAAACTGCAGCAAGTTTTCTAGCAAGACAAATGGAACAGTAATTGATGCAATTATATATATGGACGGGCAAAGGGCAGCATTCGCTGTCCTTTTTGTTCATTTATAAGTAGGTTTTTGCAAGGGTGCCCTATAAAAAATTGATCTTTCAGTCAGAATGAAAATATAGGAGGAGGTCTGTCCTGTAGGCAAAACAAGTTCTTAATTATGCTATAATAACAACCACATATAAGTGAAAAGGGGAAAAGAAATGGCTGAAAAGCCTTATAAAGCGTCAACGGATATCTTTCGCGGAGCCCTGATTTTAAGTGCAGCGGCAATCATCGTGAAAATCTTGAGTGCCGCCTATCGCATACCTTATCAAAATATCGCAGGGGATATCGGATTTTATATCTATCAGCAGGTGTATCCTTTTTACGGAGTTGCTCTGACACTCTCGACCATTGGCTTTCCAGTGGTCATATCAAAACTCATTGCAGAGCGGGGATCTTCTGAAGAAGACTATACGATTAAAGATATTCTGACAACTGCCATGATTGTCTTAAGCTCAATTGGTTTATTGTTATTTATGGCTCTTTTCCTTGGAGCGGATTGGATTGCAGGGGGTATGACGGATCCAGGGCTATCCGGTCTCTTGAAAATCATTGCCTTCTCCTATTTATTAATGCCGCTTTCATCTGTCTTAAGAGGATATTTCCAAGGGAAACACGACATGATGCCCACTGCGGGTTCGCAGGTGGCTGAACAGAGTATCCGAGTTATTACGATCCTCGTATTATCGACGCTGTTTGTGCAAAAGGGCTACTCAATGTATGCTGTCGGTAAGGGGGCGGTCTTCGGTTCCATTACGGGAGGCATCACGGGGCTGGCGCTCTTACTTACCTTTGTACTGTTAAGAGGGGAATGGAAGCTATTTTCACCAATGATAGTAAAGCGCTCGCATTTCCTTAGTATTTCCAAGAGCCTACTCTTTCAAGGTTTGGCCTTTTGTGTGACCGGCCTTATCCTTATCTTATTTCAGTTCGTGGATTCCCTGCATCTCTATTCCTTATTGAGAGATTCCGGAATGGATGAGGGGGAAGCAAAGAGATGGAAAGGGATCTATGATAGAGGTCAGCCTTTGCTTCAACTGGGTACGGTCGTGGTGAACTCTTTTGCACTGGCACTTGTCCCGGTTATCGCGGGATTCGTCCGGGATCGTAACGATCAGGAAATACTCGGGAAGGTAAGATTGGTTTTACGTGTGAGTACAACGCTAGGAATGGCTGCAACGGTAGGCTTGGTGGCCATGATGAGACCAGTCAATTACATGTTGTTCACCGACTCGGAGGGTACAGGCACCTTAGCCATATACTCCTTATCAATCGTATTTACTTCGCTCATCATGACAACAGCGGCAGTAATACAATGCCTGGGTCATTCAGTCACCCCTGTGACCATTACACTCATAGGGGTAGGTATCAAATGGATCTTAGACCTTATTCTAGTTCCCCATTACCATATTGCGGGGGCAGCCACTTCTACTGTAATCGCGTTTATGGTCATGACGATTTTGTTCTATATGGTTTTGAAGGTACATATCAAAAATCCCTTATTTAAGAAGAGGCACCTGTTTATTATAGGTAAGAGTACGGTATACATGGGATTGGCAG
Source organism: Peribacillus sp. NPDC097675 (assembly GCF_050277655.1). Classification (NCBI taxonomy): domain Bacteria; kingdom Bacillati; phylum Bacillota; class Bacilli; order Caryophanales; family Bacillaceae; genus Peribacillus; species Peribacillus sp. NPDC097675. The sequence continues at coordinate 30,812 of NZ_JBNNSK010000019.1, forward strand.
TCGTACTTTTCAATGAAGCATACTTTTGGTTAATGTCTTCCGGAGAAAGCAGACTGCTTGCTACAATTCAGGCCTTAGCGGGTGTAGGCTTGGGCGCGGTAATTTTCCTTGTAATAATCATTCGCACCGGTTTGTTCACAGAAGAAGAGCTATCCTTAATACCTGCAGGTTTAAAGGTTAAACGCCTTATTATAATGAAGAATAGAGGTACTAAAAAATGTTGACGAATGAGATAACAATCATAGGTCTTGGAGCGGGTGATTTAGATCAGCTTCCATACGGGATTTATAAAAAATTAACACAAGCAAAAGAATGCTTCGTCCGGACACTGGACCATCCGGTGATCACAGATTTGGCTGGGGAAGGAATCCAGTTCTTTTCGTTTGATTCAGTATACGAGAAACATGATCAGTTTGAGGCGGTATATGAGGAAATATCAGAAACACTATTAGAGGCGGCGATTAAAGGACCAGTTATATATGCTGTTCCAGGCCATCCCATGGTTGCCGAGAAGACGGTCCAGCTCTTATTGGAAAAAGGGCCAGACCGAGGAGTCGCCATCAAGCTTGAAGGCGGACAAAGCTTCCTTGACCCATTGTTCCAAGCGGTTAAAATAGACCCGATTGAAGGGTTTCAACTATTGGACGGAACGGCACTCTCTCCCGACGACCTGCATATCGGTCAGCATATGATCATCGGTCAGGTGTACGATGCATTCAGCGCTTCTAACGTGAAGTTGACACTAATGGAAAAGCTCCCGGATGACTACGCTGTGTTTATCGTAACAGCGGCGGGAAGCAGTAAGGAAAAGGTGACCCAATGTGCGCTTTATGAGCTAGATCGGCAAATGGAGCTAAGTAATTTGACGAGTGTTTATGTACCGCCTGTTAAAGAAGAGGCGATGCAGTATCGAGAATTTTCCAAGCTTCGGCAAATCATCGCACAACTGAGAGGCCCTGACGGATGTCCTTGGGATAAGAAACAAACACATGAAAGCCTAAAAAAATATCTAATAGAAGAGGCGTATGAACTGATAGACTCAATCGATGAAGAAGATGATGAAGGAATGATTGGGGAATTAGGGGATGTGCTTCTACAAGTGATGCTTCACGCGCAAATCGGTGAAGATGAAGGCATGTTCACTATTGATGATATAATAGGCGGGATTTCGGCTAAAATGGTCCGCCGTCATCCACATGTATTCGGAGATGTACAGGTGAGCGGTGAGGAAGATGTTTTAGTAAACTGGCAGAAAATCAAAGAAGAAGAAAACGGAAAAGAGACAGATGCCTCCCTTTTAGATGGCGTGGAAAAATCACTGCCGAACCTGCTCCGTGCCGAGGATTATCAGAAGAGGGCTGCCAAGGTTGGATTCGACTGGGGAGAGGTTTCCGAGGCGTGGAAAAAGGTTATAGAAGAAGTGCAAGAATTTGAAGATGAAATGAAGAATCCAAATCCGGACAAGAATCGGATCAAATCCGAATTGGGCGACCTCTTTTTTGCACTAGTCAATGTTTCGCGCTATTATGACATACAAGCAGAAGAAGCTGTCCATAAGGCAAATCATAAATTTTATCAACGGTTTACATATATCGAAGAGTGTATCAAGAAGGAGGGAAAAGATTTCTCTGATTATACGTTAGAGGAATTGGATTCTTACTGGAATGAAGCCAAAGCAAAAGGACTTTAATAATAGGGGGATGTAAAATGTCGATGAGATTAGATAAATTTCTAAAGGTGTCAAGGTTAATCAAGCGTAGGACTCTTGCCAAAGAAGTAGCGGATAAAGGCCGAATCACCATTAATGGCGTACAGGCAAAGGCGAGTTCTAATGTAAAAGAGGGCGATGAATTAACGGTGCGATTTGGCCAAAAACTGGTTACAGTACGCGTCGAGAAAATTCAGGAAACCACGAAAAAAGAAGCAGCCGCTGAGATGTTTTCTATCGTAAAGGAAGAGAAGCTGGTAGAAGAGTAAGGACAGGCTTGTTCTAATTCATCCCAAATGCACATACACTTGTACAAAATCAATGGTATTGTGAGGGATGAAAAATGAGCCAATATATTGATCCAAATGCTGGTTATACAAAAGGAACAATCCAGGAACATGATGTCACGATGAAGGGCCGCCGTTTATTGGATATTACCGGTGTTAAGCAAGTGGAAAGTTTCGATAATGAAGAGTTCCTGCTTGAAACATCCATGGGGTTTCTATCGATACGCGGTCAAAATTTACAAATGAAGAATCTAGACGTCGATAAAGGGATTGTTTCTATCAAGGGGAAAGTTTTTGACCTTGTATACTTAGATGAGCAATCTGGGGAGAAAGCTAAAGGATTCTTTGGCAAATTGTTCAAATGACCTTGACGATTCAATTTTATACGTTGCTTTCGATGATAGGAATGGGCAGTTTGTTTGGTGCTGCCCTAGATACGTATAACCATTTTCTAAAGCGTGCAGAGAGAAGTAAGTGGATTGTCTTCCTGCATGATTTTCTTTTCTGGGTCATTCAAGGCCTAATCATTTTTTATGTCCTGTTTTTAGTGAACGAGGGTGAGCTACGCCTCTATTTATTTTTGGCCTTATTATGCGGATTTTCTGCCTACCAAGCTCTTTTGAAAGGATTATACCTTCAATTTTTGGCATTTGTGATTTTAGTTGTAATCAAACTGTTTAGGTTTTTGACGGAATTGGTTCGCATGCTACTATTCAAGCCAATCAAGTGGATCGTCATGTCCATATTTGTATTTATACTTGGAATAGGAAAAGTTATTGGAGCTCTTTTAAAAGGTATCGGTAAAGTAGTCCTTTTTATATTAAATATATTTTGGAAGCCCCTAAGCTGGATATTGATAAAAATGTGGAATTTATTGCCGGTTTTTGTTACAAAAAACGGCGAGAAGTTTTATAATAAAGGAAAAGGTATTTTATTGAAAATGAAGAATTCTATAAGTGAGACAGTCCATAGATGGAGAAAAAGAAAAAAGTGAGGAGTGATAGGACCATGAGCAGCCTCGAGAAAAGGAAAGTAGCAAAAATCGATAATCCTTACGTCGCTCAACAGGAGAAAAAGGTACAAACAGTCCAGAAAAAGAAACGTGGTTTGGTTCGCCGATTAACGCTATATTCCGTTTTCGCCGCTATTTTTTTGATTGTGGCTGTTTCCACTCTTGTCACGCAGAGTATGGCCTTAGATGAAAAAGTACAGCAAAAAGAAGAATTAGAAGAAAAGTTTGCTAAGATGGAGAAAAAAGAGACCCTCCTTAAAGAAGAAATCGTTAAACTAAATGATGAGGATTATATCGCGAAAATTGCGAGACGGGATTACTTCTTATCGGACAAAGGGGAAGTCATCTTCAACCTTCCAAAGGGGAAGGAAGAAAGCGACTGAAATTTTGACACTGTTTTTTTACTTTAGCTATAATATAAGTGAAGAGATCTTTTAACATTTCTAAGGAGGAACATTTTTTTTATGTCAATCGAAGTAGGCAGCAAGTTACAGGGTAAAGTAACGGGCATAACTAATTTTGGTGCATTTGTAGAGTTGACTGAAGGTTCTACAGGTCTCGTCCATATCAGTGAAGTCGCAGATAACTATGTCAAAGATATTAATGACCATTTGAAAGTCGGAGATGTAGTTGAAGTGAAAGTCATCAATGTGGAAAAAGACGGAAAAATTGGCTTATCCATAAAGAAAGCAATAGACCGGCCTGAAGGAGAGCGAAAACCTTCGTATACACCGCGTCCACGACAAGGAAGAGGAAATGATAATCGTTCAAAAGACCTCCGTTCAAAAGGTGCAGGCTTTCAACCTAAGGAAAACTTTGAACAAAAAATGGCTAAATTTCTAAAAGATAGCGAAGACCGCTTAACAACCCTCAAACGAAGCACCGAGACAAAGCGTGGAGGGCGAGGAGGAAGACGCGGATAAACCTGCTGCTGAAATGGTTTAGCAACTTTCCTGTTTAAAATTCACTGAATGAATAAAAGAATATAGATCATAAAGAAGGCAAACCTACTGGGGTTGCCTTCTTTTCATATAATAAGAGTTTATTCTAACTAAAAAGCGCCAACGGTTCCTCCACTAGAGAGTACCGTTTGGCGCTTTTTTCTTTATATGGATGACCCGTACGGGATTCGAACCCGTGTTACCGCCGTGAAAGGGCGGTGTCTTAACCGCTTGACCAACGGGCCGAAAGTTATCAAAAGGATAGCGGCAGAGGGGATCGAACCCCCGACCTCACGGGTATGAACCGTACGCTCTAGCCAGCTGAGCTACGCCGCCATAATGGTAAGTGCTACTGAAGCACAAGTTATATCTTACATTCGGACAGAAGGAATGTCAATAAAAAAAAGAAAAATGTTATATATCCAATTTTAGAATAAATATTCGAGGCATTTTCCACAAAAATAACCTAAAAACTTTGCTTTTCTTCAAAAAAAGAGGAACATACGTTTCTCTATTCAGCAAACCCGTCTAAAAACCTGTATACAAATGAACGTTCAAGAAGAAATACGTCGAACATTTTTTCGTTTTGCTTTTAAAATTCTGACAAAAAAATAGACATGCTCTCTATATAATAAAAATCATTAAAGTGAATGGGGTGTTGAAATGGAGAAAATAGAAAGACCTATGATGGAACCACTAGGAGATGTGCAATTGAAAGAAGCAAAGGAGGGTGCAATCAACTGGATTCAAAAGTTACAGGCGAAAACAGATGACATCTTTATTAAGAAAGGCATTTCATTAGCAATTATTGGTTTTTTATTAGGACGAGCTTTAATTCTTTCACAGTTATCACCATTTGCCCTTCCGTTTTTCGCCGCCGTATTTCTCATGCGTCGTGATCGAGCACCACTTGCACTGTTCGGTTTAATTGCAGGAGGTTTAACCATCCATTACTCCAATAGTTTAGTGATTTTTGCATCGGCGTTCCTGCTTCTCCTTTTCAACAAGATTAAGAGGCCGGGAATTGAAGGGCAATTCAAGACAATGTCGATGTATGTGTTCGCTTCACTCTTCCTGGTGAATCTGGGTCAGCAATATCTGGTTTTCCGAACGATTCAGCTTTACGACATGATGATGATAGGGGTAGAGGCGGGACTCGCAATGATACTCACCTTGATTTTCATTCAGTCCATTCCGTTGCTATCCATACGAAAGAAATCGCAAGCATTAAGGACAGAGGAGATCGTCAGTATAATCATCTTACTTGCCTCGGTGATGACCGGGACGATTGGCTGGATGATTTATGATTTATCCCTCGATCATATATTCTCAAGATATCTGGTCCTCCTATTCGGGCTGGCGGGTGGGGCCGCCATAGGCTCCACGGTCGGCGTCGTAACAGGATTAATATTCAGTCTAGCCAGCGTCGCAAGCCTTTATCAAATGAGTCTCCTTGCCTTTTCAGGCTTACTTGGTGGGTTATTGAAAGAGGGTAGAAAGATCGGCGTTGCCGCAGGCCTATTAATTGCGACGCTATTAATAGGCCTGTACGGAGAAGGAACAAACAATATCATGATCACACTCTATGAATCATTTATTGCCGTTCTATTATTTGTATTAACACCATCATCCATCATAAACAAAATTGCAAAACATATACCGGGGACAACGGAAAATTCGGATGAACAGCAGCAGTATGCCCGAAAAGTGAGAGACGTGACCGCCCAAAGGGTCGAACAGTTCTCACATGTATTTGAAGCGCTTTCCAATAGTTTCTCACAAGTGGATGAACGCGGAAGGATGGAGGAGGATGAAAAAGAGTTTGATTACTTTTTAAGCAATGTCACTGAAAAGACATGTCAGATATGTTTTAAAAAGGATCAATGCTGGGCTAAAAACTTTAATACAACCTATGATGGGATGCAGGAAATTATGATCCAATTGAGTGAAAATGATGGACAGCTCCCTCAAAAGACCTCAAAAGAATGGGATAAATATTGTACAAGAGGTCCACAGGTCGTAGGGGCAATTGCTCAAGAGCTTAATTATTTCGAGGCCAATCAAAAACTGAAAAGGCAGGTGAAAGAAAGCAGGAAACTAGTAGCAGACCAGTTACGGGGCGTTTCTGCAGTAATGGATGATTTCGCCAAGGAAATACAAAGGGAAAGGAAGAACCATCATTTACATGAGGAATCTATAATGGAAGCCATTCAGGATTTCGGGCTGAATATCGGGTATGTGGAGATATACAGCCTAGAACAGGGAGGTGTGGATATTGAGATGAGTGTCCCTTACTGTCAAGGCAGAGGGGAATGTGAGAAATTGATTGCTCCCATGCTTTCCGACATTTTGGGAGAAACGATTGTTGTCCATTCTGAGGAATGTGCAAAGTATCCAAATGGACAATGTGAGGTGATATTCCGATCTGCGAAAAAATTCATGGTTGAAACGGGTGTAGCTCATGCTGCAAAAGGGGGAGGGCTTGTATCGGGGGATAGTTATACGACAATGGAAATTGGTGCCGGCAAATATGCAATTGCCATAAGCGATGGTATGGGTAATGGGGAAAGGGCCCACTTTGAAAGTACTGAAACGTTGAAGCTGCTTCAGAAATTCTTACAATCCGGAATAGAAGAAAAGATAGCCATTAAATCTGTAAACTCCGTATTATCTCTGCGTACGACTGATGAAATATTTTCTACTCTTGACCTAGTGATGATTGACCTTCAAGACGCAAAGGCTAGATTTTTGAAAATCTGTTCCATTCCGAGTTTTATCAAGAGGGGGGATAAAGTCATAAAAATAGAATCAAGTAACCTGCCGATGGGCATTATCCAAGAGGTTGATGTGGATGTTGTGTCAGAGGAACTGCGGGACGGGGATATCTTGATCATGATGAGCGATGGGGTATTCGATGGACCATCTCATGTAGAAAATATTGAGTTTTGGCTAAAACGAAAAATCAAGGAAATGGAGACGGATGATCCCCAGGAAATATCTGATTTGATTCTAGAAGAAGTCATACGGACGAAAGGGGTCATTGATGATGACATGACGGTGGTCACATCGAAAATTAAACACAATATACCTAAATGGGCTTCCATTCCTGTTTCCAAACGAAAAGCCCAATAGATGGTTCTATACATGTCCTAAGGAGGATCTTAAAATGCCAAGTTGGTACCTATTTACCCGTTTTAGCAAGTTCGCCGGAACGAAGATTTTACATAGGCAACCAGTCTAGAACGGCGACTGGTTGCCTATGTATTTTAGCGTATAAATTCTTCCTTTTTAGTCAAGTATGGTAACAGATTGAAAGGAAGGGAGAGCCAAACATGAAAGCAGGTACATTAAGACAGATTTTGCTTATAACGGACGGCTGTTCGAATCACGGTGAGGAGCCTGCATCTGTAGCTGAACTAGCAAGAGAGCAGGGCATAACCATCAATGTCATAGGAGTATTGGAAAATGACGTAATAGATGAAAAGGGACTTAAAGAGATCGAGAAAATTGCAGGAGCCGGAGGCGGTGTCAGCCAGATTGTTTATGCACAACAATTATCACAGACCGTTCAGATGGTGACCCAAAAAGCAATGACTCAAACTATACAGGGAGTTATTAATCGTGAGCTTCAACAAATATTGGGCGACTCGAGAACAATGGAAGATCTCCCACCGGATAAAAGGGGAGAAGTGATGGAGGTCGTTGATGAGCTTGGGGAAACGAGCAAGCTTGAAGTGTTAATTCTTGTCGATACCAGTGCGAGTATGAAACATAAGCTTCCAACCGTGAAGGATTCCTTATTAGACCTATCCCTCAGTATGAATGCAAGGATGGGTGATAGTCGTTTTTCCGTATTTGCATTTCCCGGGAAAAGGAACGACGTGGAAAAATTGCTAGATTGGACACCGAACCTGGAAGCATTGACGAAGATTTTTTCCAAGCTTAGTACGGGAGGACTTACACCGACGGGACCAGCAATTCGGGAAGCACTTTCTCATTTTAATAAAAAACGTTCATTGAGGGGATTGTTATCACATGATGATGAACAATACTTTGAGGAATCTATGTAAACTACCCACTGGAAGTATCATCACTGGAAAATGGAATAAGAATCACTACACAATTATTAAGGAGTTGGGCTGCGGCGCTAACGGATATGTTTATCTAGTTGAAAGCAAAAACCGTCATTATGCACTGAAGCTCAGCGATAATGGGACTTCCATTATTTCAGAGATGAATATTTTAAAATCCTTTTCCAAGGTCCAGGGGTCTACCCTTGGGCCTTCATTTCTGGAAGCGGATGATTATATGGAAAAGGGAAAGCAACTGCCGTTCTATGTGATGGAATATATACATGGCCATGATTTCTTATACTTTATTAAGAAAAAGGGATTTTCGTGGATTGGAGTCTTGGTCCTTCAATTATTAACGAGTTTATCTGCCTTGCATGCCAACGGGTGGGTTTTTGGTGACCTGAAACCTGAGAATTTGATCGTGACTTCCCAAGCTTATAAAGTCAGGTGTGTAGATGTTGGCGGAACGACGCTGATGGGGCGATCTGTTAAAGAGTTTACCGAGTTTTTTGATAGAGGATACTGGGGAATGGGATCAAGAAAGGCGGATTTACAGTATGATTTGTTCGCAGTAGCAATGATTATCATCAATTCTGCCTATCCTTCGCGTTTTCAAAAAAAAGGGGAGGGGTATATTCAACTAACTGAATTAATCAAACAGAAAAAGGAATTGCGCCCGTATAGAAAGATGCTAGATAAAGCGTTACTCGGAAAGTATGATTCTGCATTACGGATGCGAGAGGACTTAGTTGCTTTACTGAGTGATCAGAATCAAACAATGAAAAAACCGTCGAGTCAGGCTGCCACCAGACAGACTAGAAGGAGCCAGAATCAACCTAGAAACAAAAGGGGGGGATTTGTGGAGACCTTTTTATTAGTTGCCGTTATTTCAATAATCTATGTTCTTTACATATATGAACAGTTGTTATGATATAGTTAATAAGGTGTAGAAAAGAAATAATTGAAACCATTACACTTTTAAAACGTAGAAACTAATGCCTGTACATAAAGAAGGAAGATTGTATGTTAAAGGAAAAAGTTCTCAAGACCATTTATAGAAACGATTTGATTCAAAAAGATTCAAAGCTGCTCGTAGGTGTTTCGGGAGGACCTGACTCCCTGGTGCTGCTACATTTCCTTAATGAGATTCAGTCTCTTTTCCATTTTGAAATCATTGTTGCGAGTGTTGACCATATGTTTCGCGGCGAGGAATCCTTTGGCGATTATCAATATGTCAAACAAATATGCAAACAGTGGGGAATCATTTTTGAAGGCAGAAGGATCGATGTACCAGCATATATTGAAGAGACAGGCCAAAGTTCTCAAGCATCTTCACGAATATTGCGTTTTGCTTTCTATGAAGAAATGATGGAAAAGCACCAAGCTACAACGCTTGTTTTAGGACACCATGGTGATGACCAAGTCGAAACAATCCTCATGCGAATGACCAGAGGAGCAACAGGTAAAGCTAGGGCCGGGATATCGTTAAAAAGACCTTTCCATGGCGGTCAGCTCATCCGACCTTTTCTTGAAGTCACTAAGGATGAGATTATCGAATATGCAAGCATTCACCATCTTGAACCCAGATACGATCCAAGCAATCAAAAGGATGATTATCTAAGAAACAGGTTTAGACACGAGGTCCTTCCATTCCTGAAGAAAGAAAATAATAATGTTCATGATCATTTCCAACGCTTTAGCGAAGAACTAATGGAGGATGAGGATTTTCTACAGGAATTAGCCAGGAAAGAAACATCCGAAATTTGGCTTCAACAGGATAGGAATCATTCAGTCATTCAGATTGAAAAGGTTCTTGCAATGCCTAAACCTTTACAAAGAAGATCTATTCAACTAATATTAAACTATCTTTATTTGGAGAGACCTTCATCGCTTTCAGCATTACATATCGATCAACTTTTAGCTTTGTTTTTAAATCCTCAACCTTCTGCAGAATTGCACCTACCGGAAGGCCTTATTGTGGAAAAGTCCTATCAAACATGCATCTTTAGATTTTTCCGGCAAGAAAGCCTTGAATATTCCTTTTTATTACAAATTCCTGGTGAGACTTTTCTTCCGAATGGATATAAAATTAAAGCACACTATATAAAAGATGAAATTCCCCATACAAAAGGAAACGATTCTTTTATACTACCTGAATCAGCTGTTCAATTTCCCCTGATTGCACGAACAAGGCGTGAAGGCGAAAGAATGGGTGTGAAGGGATTGGGTGGCACGAAAAAGTTGAAGGAGATTTTTATCAATGAAAAAATCCCAATGCTAGAAAGAAATGCATGGCCGATTATCATCGATCAATCGGGATTGGTCATTTGGCTTCCCGGCTTAAAAAAATCGAATGTTGAACCGGACCTGGTTTCTGATGAATCATCTTTAATCTACTTAGAATATAAAAAAGCTTAATCTTCTTGGGGGGCAATTAATTACAATGACCATGCAAAATGACATTGAAAAAGTGTTAATATCTGAGGAAGAACTTCAACAGAAAATCAGGGAAGTGGGAGCGCAGCTTGAAGCTGATTACCAAGGCAAATTCCCACTGGCTATCGGTGTTTTAAAAGGCGCTATGCCTTTTATGTCAGATTTATTGAAACGTGTGGATACACATCTTGAAATGGATTTCATGGATGTTTCTAGTTATGGCAACTCCACTGTTTCATCTGGTGAAGTGAAAATCATCAAAGATTTAGATACATCAGTTGAGGGTCGGGACATTTTAATCATCGAAGATATCATCGACAGCGGTTTAACCTTGAGCTACCTTGCAGAGCTTTTCCGTTACCGCAAGGCAAAATCAATTAAAATCGTTACCTTATTAGATAAACCAACAGGCAGGAAGGTTGATATTAAACCTGATTATGTAGGATTCATCGTTCCTGATGCATTTGTTGTCGGATATGGTCTTGATTATGCAGAAAAATATCGTAATCTCCCGTATATCGGCATATTGAAACCTGAGATTTACACGAAATAATCGTATTCATTTAAAAGTGAGGACCAGATAAAAACAGCGGTGTTAAATTATTGTAATTCATTAATTTTGTATGATAATATTTACTATAGTTTTTGTACCCGTGGGAGGAGGTAAGGAATGAATCGGATCTTCCGTAATACCATATTTTATTTACTGATATTTTTAGTCATCATTGGAATTGTGAGCATTTTCAACAATAACAATGAACCTCAGGAAAAATTGACTCAAGATCAATTCTATAAGCATTTGGAGAGTGGGGACGTCAAATCTTTAACGATGCAACCCGAAGGCAGTGTATTTGAAATTACAGGGAAGCTTAAATCGTATGAAGACGAAAACAAGTACTTTGTAGCATACGTTCCATTTAGTGAATATGCACAGAGTCGCATCGGTGAAGCTGTAAAAAAACAAAATACTGAAATCATTGATGTTTTACCTCCAAAACAAACAAGTGGTTGGTTTACATTCTTTACTTCGATCATTCCGTTTGTAATCATTTTCATACTCTTCTTCTTCTTACTTAATCAGGCACAAGGCGGCGGTGGCGGCCGAGTGATGAACTTCGGTAAAAGTAAGGCGAAGCTGTATAACGATGATAAGAAAAAAGTTCGCTTCAATGATGTTGCCGGGGCGGATGAAGAAAAGCAAGAGTTAGTCGAGGTTGTTGAGTTCTTAAAAGATCCTCGCAAATTTGCAGAGCTTGGTGCCCGTATTCCTAAAGGGGTCCTTTTAGTGGGTCCTCCTGGTACAGGTAAAACTTTACTCGCACGAGCGGTAGCTGGTGAGGCAGGCACTCCTTTCTTCTCAATCAGTGGTTCTGATTTCGTGGAAATGTTCGTTGGTGTCGGTGCATCACGTGTTCGTGATCTATTTGAAAATGCAAAGAAAAATGCTCCATGTATCATCTTCATTGATGAAATTGATGCTGTAGGTCGTCAAAGGGGCGCAGGCCTTGGTGGCGGTCATGATGAACGTGAACAGACGTTAAATCAATTACTCGTGGAAATGGATGGTTTCGGTGGAAATGAAGGCATTATCATTATTGCCGCAACAAACCGTGCAGATGTATTGGATCCTGCGTTGCTGAGACCTGGACGCTTTGACCGTCAAATTACGGTAGGACGCCCGGATGTTAAAGGCCGTGAAGAGGTACTGAAAGTTCATGCTCGTAACAAACCTTTAGCAGATAGTGTTGATTTAAAAGCAATTGCTCAACGAACACCTGGTTTCTCCGGTGCCGATCTCGAAAACTTACTGAACGAAGCAGCTCTTGTAGCAGCTCGACAAGATAAGAAAAAAATCGATATGTCCGATTTAGACGAAGCTTCAGATCGGGTTATTGCGGGACCTGCAAAGAAAAACCGTGTCATTTCGAAAAAAGAACGGAATATTGTCGCTTGGCATGAAGCAGGTCATACAATTATTGGTTTGGTCCTTGATGATGCTGAAGTGGTTCATAAAGTTACGATTGTCCCTCGTGGTCAAGCTGGCGGATATGCAGTCATGCTTCCGAAAGAAGATCGATTCTTCATGACCGAACCGGAACTAAAAGACAAGATTGTTGGTCTCTTAGGTGGTAGGGTAGCGGAAGAAGTCACTTTCGGTGAAGTGAGCACAGGTGCTCATAATGATTTCCAACGTGCGACTGGCATTGCTCGTAGCATGGTAATGGAATATGGAATGAGTAAACTTGGACCTCTACAGTTTGGTAATTCACAAGGTCAAGTATTCTTAGGACGCGACTTCAATAATGATCAGAACTATTCAGATGCGATCGCTTATGAGATTGATTTGGAGATTCAACGTATCATTAGAGAAGCATATGAAAGATGTAAGAAAATTCTTACGGAGAATCGTGAAAAGCTTGATTTGGTTGCCAAGACACTGCTTGAAGTGGAAACACTGGATGCAGAACAAATCAAAGGACTTTTCCATGATGGTAAATTACCTGAACGTGATTATACCGCTCTAAATGGGGATTTGACTACGGATAAAAACGTAAAAGTTAACATCAATACGAAAAAGGAAGAGAAGGAAGCTCTTTTAGATCCTTTGGATAAAAGAGATCCTGAGGACCTTGAGATAACGGAGGAAGGCTTGAAAACACCTCCGATAGAAGAAGGTAGACCTCAAGATAAACCACTTTCCTTCCCGAATGAAGACGACAATAAAAAGTTATAAGTTGATTTGAAACCTAAAGGGTATTTCCTCATCGGAAATACCCTTTTCTTTACACAAGAAAAGGTGCTATCGCTTACAACTTATTATTTCATCTCCTAGGAAGTGTGACTAATAGCGTGGAAAATAACAGTATGGTATGATGTGGGAGAATAATTTAGCGGAGTGGTGAAAACAATGATTTTTGTACTGGATGTTGGGAATACGAATACTGTATTGGGCGTATACGATGAAGAAATTCTTAAATATCATTGGAGAATTGAAACGAGTCGCAATAAAACAGAAGATGAGTATGGAATGGTCATTAAGTCTTTACTGCAACATGAAGGACTCACTTTCGACCAATTTGATGGCATCATTATTTCATCGGTAGTACCACCAATAATGTTTGCACTTGAGCGCATGTGCAAAAAATATTTTGGCATCAAACCGCTTATCGTTGGACCTGGGATTAAAACAGGTTTGAATATAAAATATGAAAACCCCCGCGAAGTGGGAGCAGACAGAATCGTGAATGCAGTAGCAGGCATTCAGGAGTATGGAAGCCCTCTCATAATCGTGGATTTTGGAACGGCAACGACATATTGCTATATAAATGAGGAAAAACAGTATATGGGTGGCGCAATTGCTCCAGGAATCGGTATCTCTACAGAAGCTCTTTACTCGAAGGCATCTAAACTACCGAGAATTGAAATTAGCCGTCCAGACGGAATAATCGGGAAAAATACGGTTTCAGCCATGCAATCAGGCATTTTATACGGGTATGTCGGTCAAGTAGAAGGTATCGTAAACCGGATGAAGGCACAAAGTAATTTAGAGCCTACGGTCATTGCAACTGGGGGATTAGCAACACTTATCGCTAATGAGTCAACTGTTATCGATGTTGTGGAGCCATTTTTAACATTAAAAGGGCTACAGCTAATTTATAAACGAAATCGGGAACAAGTGAAGAAATAAAAAATTAACAAAAAACCAGCATGGGAGGACATATAATGAAAGATTATTTAGTAAAGGCGTTAGGGTATGAGGGGCAAGTGCGGGCATATGCGGTCTCTACAACAGAAACGGTAGGGGAAGCTCAAAGAAGGCATTATACATGGCCGACAGCATCTGCAGCACTCGGTCGTTCTATGACTGCAGGCGTAATGATGGGTGCCATGATGAAAGGTGAAGAGAAGCTAACCATTAAGATTGAGGGCGGAGGACCTATCGGCTCGATTCTCGTTGATAGTAATGCTAAAGGGGAAGTGCGCGGATACGTTACGAATCCACAAACCCATTTTGATTTAAATGAACAAGGGAAACTGGATGTCAGAAGAGCAGTTGGGACGGAAGGGTTATTGACCGTCGTGAAAGACATTGGCTTACGTGATTATTTTTCAGGTCAGGTTCCACTTGTTTCGGGTGAATTAGGGGAAGACTTCACGTACTACTTCGCAACTTCCGAGCAGGTTCCTTCTTCCGTGGGTGTGGGAGTTCTGGTGAATCCAGACAATTCAATTCTTGCTGCGGGCGGTTTCATCATTCAACTAATGCCTGGTGCTACCGACGAAACGATTACCAAGATTGAACAACGGTTAAGTACGATTGTACCCGTTTCTAAAATGATTCAAAATGGATTAACTCCGGAAGAAATTCTAACTGAACTATTAGGAGAGAAGAATGTAGAAATTTTAGAAAAGATAAACGTCGAATTCTCCTGCCAATGTTCAAGGGAGAGGATTTCGAATGCTTTAATCAGCCTTGGGCAAGAGGAAATTAGAGATATTATTGAGACAGATGGACAGGCCGAGGCTCAATGTCATTTCTGTAATGAGACCTACCAGTTTTCAAGAGAAGACCTTGAAGAACTAGAGGGCGAAGCCAAAAAATAAAGAAGACGGGAGATAAGGATTTTGTCTAAACAAAAGCTTAGGGCCATCATTGCCGGTCTTGCCTTATTGAACCTACTGACAATCCTAATCTTTGTCATCTGGCCACTCATCGCTTCCAAGATTTCCTTGGGAGAGGAAACGGCAGCGAGGGTTGGCTCTGAAGATATTTCCCGGGAAGCCTGGATCGATGAACTTGAAAAACGTTATGGTAAAGATCTGCTCGAGGAAATGGTTGATAAAGAGGTAGTTGAACAAGCGGCAAAAAAATATAAAGTGACCCTATCTGATGATGAAGTGGATCGGGAACTTAAGATGATGAAAACGATGTATGGAACCGTTGGTCAGAATCGTAGTAAAAGCAAAGAACAATGGAAGCGGGAAATTAGATCGAACCTCCTTCTCGAGAAGCTGCTTACAAAGGATGTTAAAGTTTCCGAAGCGGTCATGAAAGACTATTATGAAACCAATAAGGACATCTATCGAATACCCACCACCTATCATATTTCCCAGATAACTACATCGACGAAGACAGATGCCGAACAAATCATTAAAGAACTGAAAAAAGGTGTTAAGTTCCCTATATTAGCCATGGAAAAATCACTTGATGAATTTACAGCAAATCAGGGGGGCGACATGGGATATATATCAGAGGATAATGAACAAATATCTGAGACATATATTTCGGCTGCTGAAAAGTTAAAGGTGGGCAAATGGAGTCAGCCTGTGGAGACGGATGAAGGATGGGCCATTCTCTTTTTACATGAAAAAATTGAGGGTAGGCAATATTCCTATAAGGAAGTAAAAGAGCAAATTCATCGCCAAAAGGCTCTTGAACAAATCCAGACGCCAGTTTCCGGTAAGATTTTCTGGGAAGAGTTTGACGTAGACTGGATATATGGAACCGATGACCAGAAGAAATAGTTCGAAAGATATAAAAGAAAATTTTGAAAATTGTAGTTAAACATTGACAATGAACTAGTGAAGCTGTTACCTTTAAATTAATAAAACCAATAAACATACTCGGTATTAATAATAAAAGGAGTGGAGAACATGGCACGTATTGTTAACTCTGTAACAGATTTAATCGGACAAACGCCTATTGTGAAATTAAATAAGCTTCAAAATGAAAATAGCGCAGATATTTATTTGAAACTTGAGTATTTTAACCCTGGGAGTAGCGTTAAAGACCGGATCGCTCTTGCGATGATTGAAGCTGCAGAAAAAAGTGGAGACCTTAAAGCAGGTGATACAATCATTGAGCCTACAAGTGGTAACACTGGGATTGGTCTTGCGATGGTAGCAGCTGCAAAAGGGTATAAATCGATTCTGGTCATGCCTGAAACCATGAGCTTAGAGCGTCGTAACCTGCTTCGTGCATATGGGGCTGATTTAGTCCTGACACCTGGACCTGAAGGAATGAAAGGTGCAATTGCTAAAGCGACTGAGTTATCGAAAGAACACGGATACTTCATTCCACAACAATTCGAGAATAAAGCAAACCCTGAGGTTCACCGTAACACTACTGGCCCGGAAATTGTTGAAGCCTTTGGTGAAGATGGACTGGATGCTTTCATTGCAGGTATTGGAACGGGTGGTACGATTACAGGTGCAGGAGAGGTGCTTCGTGAAAAGTATCCAGATATTAAAATTTACGCTGTAGAACCTGCAGACTCACCGGTATTGTCTGGAGGAAAACCTGGACCTCACAAAATTCAAGGGATTGGTGCAGGATTCATTCCGAGTATATTAAATACAGACCTATATGATGAAATCATTCAGGTAAACACGGATGAATCTTTTGAATACGCACGCCGTGCAGCAAAAGAAGAAGGTATCTTAGGTGGTATTTCATCTGGCGGAGCTATCGCTGCTGCCATTAAAGTGGCTGAGAAACTAGGAAAAGGTAAAAAGGTCCTAGCTATCATTCCGAGTAATGGCGAGCGTTACCTAAGTACGCCACTATATAACTTTGAATAAGATTAATAAAAGGTAATCGAGAAGCAAAGTACCTCCAAGGGTCTTTGCTTCTCTTTTTTTTATGTGAGAATCTACATGATTTCTAAGGTGCTTGCACATTACCGGTGTAAATAGGTAAACTCATATATATGTAGATTGATTAGATGAAGGGGAGCGTCCTATGTCATTAGCGGGTACATCAAAGATAAAATGCGGTACATTCGAATTGGATTATAGCAAGAAGACTTTAATCATGGGTATTTTAAACGTCACACCGGATTCTTTTTCGGATGGAGGAAAATATGATCGGGTAGATTCCGCACTAAAGCATGCGGAGCAGATGGTTAAAGATGGAGCGGATATCCTGGACATCGGTGGAGAGTCCACCCGGCCTAATTATGAGCGAATATCAGATATGGAAGAAATTGAACGGGTCGTACCTGTGATTGAAGCCATTTCGCGTAATATAGAGATACCTATCTCGGTAGATACGTACAAATCTGAAGTTGCAGAAGCGGCGGTGAAGGCAGGAGCTCATATCCTGAATGACATTTGGGGAGCAAAGGCCGATCTGAGAATGGCAAAAGTGGCTGCTAGCTATCAGGTGCCGATTATTTTAATGCATAACCGGGATAATATGGAGTACCAACAATTTATCCGTGACTCTTTGCAAGATCTATTCGAAAGCATTAGGATTGTTAAGAAAGAGGGAGTCTTGGATGAAAATATCATCCTCGACCCAGGTATCGGGTTTGCAAAAGATTTAACGCTGAATTTGGAAATGATGAGGAATCTTGATAAGCTGGTATCATTAGGTTATCCGATACTACTTGCTACATCAAAAAAATCTATGATCGGACAAGTTCTTAATTTACCGCCACATGAACGCTTGGAAGGGACGGCAGCAACAATTTGTCATGGAATTCTACAAGGCTGCCAAATGGTCCGGGTGCATGATGTGAAGGAAATGGGACGGACAGCGAAAATGATGGATGCTCTTATGGGAAAAGGTGAGTTTAATGGATAAGATATTTGTGAATAAGATGGAGTTTTACGGGTACCATGGGGTATTTCCAGAAGAAACGAAACTTGGCCAGCGGTTCAAAGTAGACCTCATTGTAGAAGCGGATTTAGCTCAAGCAGGAAAGAGTGATAATCTCGAAGACTCTATTAATTATGGAGATCTATATGAAGTCTGTAAAGGTGTTGTTGAAGGGAGACCGTATAAGCTAGTGGAAGCCGTTGCGGAAAGAATCGCTTCAGAGTTACTAACCAAGTTTCCGACAATCAATTTATGCACGGTCAAAGTGTATAAACCAGACCCCCCAATAGCAGGGCATTACAAATCCGTTGCCATAGAAATTGTAAGAGGGCGTTAATATGGAGAATATATCTTACTTATCAATTGGTTCGAATATGGGGAACCGTCTTGAAACCTTTCAAACTACTTTCCGATTATTGGATGAACATGCACATATTGAACTTGTATCCTGTTCATCTTTATATGAAACGGACCCGGTTGGGTATACGGATCAAGATTGTTTTTTGAATGCTGTAATTAAGGTGAAGACGGATTTAAAGCCGGAGGAATTATTGCAAACATGTATGGAAATCGAACAAGAGTTAGGGAGAAAAAGGGATATAAGGTGGGGCCCTCGTACTTTAGACCTTGACATTTTACTGTATAATCATGAAAATGTTGAGACGGAGATTCTTTCAATCCCTCATCCTCGAATGCATGAAAGAGCTTTTGTGATTATTCCCTTAATGGAATTGGAACCAGATATTAATCTTCCGAAAATGAATACATCCTTGAGCGACCTGCTTGATAAGATTCCGGATAAAGAAGGAGTTCGATTATGGAAGCTGAAAAATGGGGAAGGCGTATTCGCGCTTTTCGAAAGTTAAAGGGATTTACCCAAGAGGAGTTCGCAAAAGAGATGGGTGTTTCTGTTTCTTTGTTAGGTGAAGTCGAAAGAGGAAACCGTAACCCCTCAGAGGAGTTTTTATTAGAAGTGGTGGATGTTCTTAATGTTTCCATGGAGGATCTTCAACCGCTTGAGGATAAATGAAAGACAGCGTAGGAGGTCACAATGTGTTAAAAATAGGCGATATCGAAATGAAAAACCAAGTAGTGCTTGCTCCGATGGCTGGTGTTTGTAATTCAGCTTTCCGGTTGACCGTCAAAGAATTCGGTGCAGGATTAGTGTGTGCAGAGATGGTAAGTGATAAGGGAATCATTCTTCAAAATGCCAAAACGATGAATATGCTTTATATAGATGAAAGAGAGAAACCGCTAAGCTTGCAAATCTTTGGCGGAGAAAAGAAAACTTTAGTAGAAGCAGCGCGGTTTGTAGATAAAAACACAACAGCGGACATTATTGATATCAACATGGGGTGTCCTGTTCCGAAGATAACGAAATGCGATGCTGGTGCAAGGTGGTTGCTTGATCCCGATAAGATATATGAGATGGTTTCAGCAGTCGTGGATGCAGTAGATAAACCTGTTACCGTTAAAATGCGTATTGGTTGGGACGATGAACATGTTTTTGCTGTTGAGAATGCCAAAGCGGTAGAACGGGCTGGCGGCAAGGCAATATCCCTTCATGGCAGAACCCGCGTTCAACTTTATGAAGGAAAAGCTAATTGGGACATTATTCGAGAAGTGAAAAACTCCATTAACATTCCCTTAATTGGAAACGGCGATGTAGAAACTCCACAAGATGCTGAAAGAATGTTAAAAGAAACCGGTGTTGATGGAGTAATGATTGGCCGGGCTGCTTTAGGCAATCCGTGGATGATCTACAGGACGGTAAAATATTTAGAAACAGGGAAATTGATTGATGAACCTAATGTTCGTGAAAAGATGGATGTATGCGTTCTTCATATGGACCGTCTGATTGCTTTGAAGAATGAACATGTTGCAGTTCGTGAAATGCGTAAGCATGCTGCCTGGTACTTAAAGGGTATCAAAGGGAATGCTAAAGCGCGTAAAGGCATAAATGAATGTGAGACAAGAGAAGATGTAGTCCGCCTAGTTTATGAGCTCGTTGCTGAAGTTGAAGCAAAGGAACAGAATATCCAAATGGTTTGACGTTTGACATTACCTTCCTGTTTTTCTATAATACGTTTATCAAAAACTGCCAGGGAACCTGGCAGTTTTTATCTGTCCTTAAATTATAATTTAAGATAAAAAGCTGTTGAATTCCTTTACTTTATGTAAGAATAAATAGGTATGCAAAAAGAAAGTTATAATAGTAATAAGAGGCTTTGATTAATAGAGATGGAGATGATTTTCGTGAGTCATGAAGAATTGAATGACCAACTGCAGGTAAGACGCGATAAAATGCAGGCTATGATAGACAATGGACAAGACCCGTTCGGCAGCAGGTTCGAACGTTCCCATACTACGCAGGAAATTGTTGATGCATATAGTGAATTGGAAAAAGAAGATCTAGAAGAAAAAGAAATAGAGGTTACCGTTGCAGGTCGTGTTATGACCAAACGTGGGAAAGGGAAAGCAGGATTTGCCAATATACAAGATATAAGCGGACAAATCCAAATCTACGTCCGTTTGGATAAGGTTGGAGAAGAGTCATATCAACTATTCAATCAAACGGATCTTGGTGATATTGTAGGAATCACGGGAGTTATCTTTAAAACGAAAGTCGGCGAACTTTCTATTAAAGCTAAAGATTATGTGTTCCTTTCTAAAGCGCTACGTCCGCTTCCGGATAAATTCCATGGCTTGAAGGATGTTGAGGAACGTTACCGGAAACGTTATGTGGATTTAATTACAAATGAAGAAAGTAAAAACACCTTAATTATGCGCAGCCGTATTGTGCAGGCTATGAGACGCTATTTAGATGACCAAGGGTATTTGGAAGTTGAAACACCGTTATTGCATTCCGTTGCGGGTGGAGCGGCTGCACGTCCATTCCTGACTCATCACAATGCTTTAGATATGCCACTAAACCTAAGGATTGCAATCGAACTTCATTTAAAACGTCTGATTGTCGGCGGTTTAGAGAAAGTATATGAAATCGGTAGAGTATTTAGGAATGAAGGTGTCTCTACAAGGCATAACCCGGAATTTACCCTAATTGAATTATATGAGGCATATGCCGATTATAAGGATATCATGAGCCTAACGGAGAACCTTGTTGCCCACATCGCTAAAGAGGTTATAGGTACGACAACTATCCAGTACGGAGAATATGAGATTGATTTGAAACCAGAGTGGAAAAGACTTCATATGGTTGACGCTGTAAAAGAATATACTGGTGTAGATTTCTGGGCTACCATGAGCAAAGAAGAAGCGCAACAGCTTGCAAAGGACAATGGGATTGAAGTGAAGGATTCCATGGAATTTGGTCATATCGTTAATGAATTCTTTGAACAAAAAGTAGAAGAAAAATTAATTCAACCTACCTTTATTTATGGACATCCGGTTGAAATTTCACCATTAGCGAAGAAAAACCCAGAGGATCCTCGTTTTACTGACAGATTTGAGTTGTTTATTGTAGGAAGAGAGCATGCCAATGCATTCACGGAGTTGAATGATCCTATAGATCAACGCCAACGCTTTGAGGCACAATTAAAAGAGCGTGAACAAGGCAATGATGAAGCACATGAAATGGACGAAGATTTCTTAGAGGCTTTAGAATATGGAATGCCACCAACAGGAGGATTGGGAATTGGGGTAGACCGTCTGGTTATGTTGTTGACGAATTCACCGTCGATTCGTGACGTCCTATTGTTCCCGTTAATGAGACATCGTTAATTCATATTGAAGATTAGAGCCATTAGAACCGGTTTAGGAAGAGGAGATAGCATAGAGCAACGCCTCGATGCGCCCTGTTCCAAATCGGTTTTTGTTTTTTAATTATAATTAATATGAGGTTATCAGAGGGTGAAATGACTACCTTTAATAAAAACTTTGCTATTTTAAAAAAACTTTTTAAAAAGGTATTGCACAGTTTGAATAATGATGTTATATTTATATCTGTTGTTACGAACGAGTTACACACGGATTACAAGTTTTAAAAAAAGTTGTAAAAAGTTGTTGACTCCGGGTTAATAAAGTGTTATTATAAATAAGCTGTCGTAAGGCATTGCTCTTTGAAAACTGAACAAAACAAAGCGCCAACGTAAATTTTGAGTGAGCACACACTATTAAAAAAGCAAAATGAGCAAGTCAAACATTTC
>NZ_JBNNSK010000020.1:0-47712 GCF_050277655.1 Peribacillus sp. NPDC097675
TCAATGAATAATTATAACAATAGAAAAACAGGTGGAGAAAAACGAGTTGTTTTTCTCCACCTGTTTTATTTTAGGGACTTATTAGACAGCCCCCTGACGAACTTGCTAATATAGGAGTTCGTTTCTTTACTATTTTTAATAAATGTACAGGTTCTGATATTTAGATTTTTTTCACAAGTAAATAAATAAAATAAGGTGCTCCCAAAATGGAAACGATAATACCCACCGGTAATTCCATTGGTGCCATAATAACTCTACCAATCGTATCAGCAGATAAAAGCAGAAGACCGCCTAATACTGCAGTCATTAGCAATAACCTTGCATGTCTAGGTCCGACTAATTTTCTAGCGATGTGTGGAGCGATTAGTCCCAAGAATGTTATGCCCCCACCAACGGATACGCACGCACCTGCTAGTGCAACTGATATGAGCAATAATACTCTACGTTCTTTTTCAATAGGTAGACCTATGCCAATCGCAATCTGGTCACCTAAGCTCATTACATCAAGATTTCTTGATTTATAGAATGTGATTGGAATCAGAATGAATAACCACGGCAATAGTGCCCAAACAAAATTCCAGTTTGTGCCCCAGATGGTTCCTGATAGCCAGACTATGGTCTTCATGAAATCGTTTGGCTCCATTTTCATCTGGAAAATGACCAAGCCCGCCATGAATGCTGCATTGATTCCAATACCTACTAACAATAATCTAACAGGTGTCACTTTACCGTTTTTCCACGATAAAATATAGATTAAGAAAGCGGCAAGAAAAGCACCGACTAAAGCAGCGAAAGGCATTATGAATACGGAGGCCCAGCCTGTTAAGAAGGCCGTGCCTTGGAAAAAGAACATATACAATACGATGGCAAAACCTGCTCCTGAATTGATCCCGATGATTCCCGGATCAGCTAAAGGGTTTTGGGATAGTCCTTGTAAAATGGCCCCAGAAACGGCTATTCCCATCCCAACAAGTATCGCCATGACAATTCTTGGCAAACGGAATTCAAAGATGGTTAACTCGTTTTGAGGAGTACCGTTGCCCAAAAGCGTATTGATCACTTCGCTTAAAGGAATTTTTATGTAACCGGCATTAATGCTGATGAAAAAAACAAATACGGTTAAAAGGATGCCTATAATTAACAATAATTTAAAAAGGTTTCTTTCTTTACGCATCATATTCCGCTCCCCTCTTTACGCGCTAAATATAGGAATAAGGGGACACCAATGATAGCTGTTATGGCTCCAACAGGCGTTTCAAACGGTATGTTCACCGTTCGTCCTATGATATCTGAAACTACTAACAAAGTTCCGCCTAAAACGGCTGAGCAAGGAATGATCAATCGGTAATCACTGCCAATTAAGAACCGTACAATATGGGGGATGACCAGTCCGATAAATCCAATCATTCCGGCAATCGAAACTGCTGCCCCAGTAAGTAATAGCACCACAATGGTACCTGTGAACTTTACGAGGGTTATATTTTGTCCAAGCCCACGTGCCACTTCCTCGCCCAAGCTCAGGATAGATATAGAGCGCGAAAGGAATAGGGCCAACAAAAGCCCTCCTAGAATAAAGGGGAGAGCAAATGATATATGTTGTGGCTGAACGCTTGAGACGCTCCCTACAAACCAATAACTAATATCTTTTGATACATTGAACTTTATGCCGATCGCAGTAGAAAGCGAACTTAAAAGGGAAGCAATAGCCGAACCGGCCAACGCTAATTTGACTGGTGTGCTTCCACCTCTAGTAAGCGATGTAATGCCAAAGACAATAGCAGCACCTAACCCTGCACCGGCAAAGGAAAACATCATTAAACCTATATAGGTCATGCCAGGCATAAAGGCTAAAGCGATCGCTATAAAAAAGGAAGAACCGGCTGTTACACCCATAATGGAAGGGTCAGCCAAGGGATTTCTAATCATCCCCTGCATAATGGCTCCGGAAACAGCTAGGGCGGCTCCGACACATACTGCAGCAATGGCCCGGGGGAATCTTAATTCCCGAATGATGACATGAGAAGAGTTATTCCCGTCAAATTCAAATAATGCATTAATCACGTCACGATAGTTTAGGTCTGCAGCCCCAAAATTCACGGACACGATAATGGAAATGACCAGAGCGACCAAACCTACTATAAATATAACCATACTCATGAAGAGATTTTTATTGGTATGAAGTGAAGCAGTAGGTTCTTTTGATTTTGACTCCATAGTAACAACTACTCTCTAAAAAATAATTATTGACATTAATATCGTTCTATATTTAAATTAGTTGATAACAATTATCAATTATAGTCAATATCAACAAACAAATTATAGTCTATCATATCTCTAGGGGGATTAAAATGTATAATGTCATTAGTAAGAAAAAAATGATTCAATTATTAGGAGCTGGGATATTAGCTTTTTCTTTAGCTGGTTGTAGTGACGATGAAACCCAAAAAGATGAGGGTTCAACAAGCAAAACAGAAGAGTCATCAAGTAAAGATGGACAACAAGAAGCTAAGTCAAAAACTTTGACGGATGCAATGGGCAATAAAGTCGTCATTCCGGCTAATCCAAAACGTATCATCGCTACATATCTTGAAGATAATCTGGTTGCTCTAGGCATCGAACCGGTCGCCCAATGGAGTGTAAGTGATGGAGCGGAAGTTCAGGGATATTTACAAAATGAGTTAGAGGGCATTCCGACAATTCCATATGATCTTCCATTTGAATCCGTGCAAAAAATGGAACCGGACTTAATCATTATGGATTCAGCTGCCATGGTAGAAGGCGGTAAATACGAACAGTATAATAAGATTGCTCCTACATATGTGATCGGTAAGGAAGTCAATAATGACTGGCGCGATGAACTGACACGAGTCGGAGAAGTGTTCGGTAAAGAAGATCAAGCTCAAAAAGCTTTGAAAGATTATGATGAAAAAGCAAAAGAAGCTAAAGTCACGCTTGAAGAAAAAGTAGGTAACCCTTCAGTGGCAGCTGTTTGGTTAGTAGGCGGCAAATTCTTCATTGTTAGCGATAACCTTTCAAGTGGTGCGGTTATGTACGGTGATTTAGGGTTAAAAGAGCCAAATGTCGTAAAAGAAATCTCAGCTAAAGCAACCGGGAATTGGAGTGAAATTTCTTTAGAGAAATTAGTGGAGCTGGATGCGGAACATCTATTTTTAGTCAATAGTGATGATTCTTCGGGCTCTAAAGCTTTAAGCGACAAGTTATGGAAAAGCGTACCTGCTGTCAAGGCTGGGAATGTTCATGAATTCTCACCTGATGAAAGCTGGTTGTATACAGGCGCCATCGCTAACGGGCAAATCATTGATAATGTTTTAAAAAGTTTAGTGAAATAGTATAATAAAGGCTATCACTTTTGTGGAGATAGCCTTTATTTTTTTGAGAAATCATATAATTTCTCCTACTTCTGGTGTTTGAGTGAAATTCCTACTGAAAGAAGGTCATGAGATGGGCCACTTATTAACAAAAGAACTGTATGTAGGTTATCAAGACCACATTATCGTGGATAATATGAGCCTTCAGTTCAAAAGCAACGAGATCACTACGATAATTGGACCTAATGGTTGTGGGAAATCCACATTGCTTAAGGCAATCACGAGAATCATTCCTCATATGAGCGGAAGTGTATTGCTGGATGGGCAGTCCATAGCAAAGGAAAATACTAAAGAATTAGCAAGGAAAATGGCCATCCTTCCTCAAACTCAAGACGCGCCTGCGGGGTTAACTGTTCATGAACTCATTTCCTATGGACGTTTTCCCTACCAAAAAGGGTTTGGTAAATTATCAGTAAGAGATTATGAGATTATAGATTGGGCGTTGGAGGTCACGAATACGGCAGATTTCAAATTTCGCTCTGTCGATTCACTTTCCGGTGGGCAGCGGCAACGTGTCTGGATTGCGATGGCTCTAGCTCAGGAAACGGAAATCATCTTTTTGGATGAGCCGACAACATATTTGGATATGGCACATCAACTTGAGGTGCTGGAGTTGTTAAAAGACCTGAATGAAAAGCAAAGTCGGACGATTATAATGGTACTGCATGATCTTAACCATGCAGCTCGTTTCTCCCATAACATGATTGCCTTAAAAGATGGCCTTCTCATAAAAGAGGGGAAAAGTGAAGACGTAATGAAAAAAGAAATATTAAGAGAAGTATTCAATATCGATGCGGAGATTGTAAAAGACTCTCGTACAGGGAAGCCCTTATGCATGACGTATGACTTAATTCGGGATAAATGAGGAGATAACATGTTTTTGGTCATCAAGCGTTTTTTTAATTATTATAGACCCTATAAAGGGCTGTTCATTATTGACTTTTCAAGTGCTGTATTCATCGCCCTTTTGGAACTGATTTTCCCATTGGCCGTGAACCAGGTTATAGATGATTTGTTACCGACCAATAACTGGAGGATCATCATCCTTTCATGTATAGGACTCCTTGGTATCTATTTACTGAGTACCGGTTTGCATTTTGTCGTCACGTATTATGGACACAAACTTGGTATTAATATCGAAACGGATCTACGGAAAAATTTATTTTCTAAACTTCAAAAACAATCTTTCACTTTCTTCGATAATAATAAAACGGGTCATTTAGTTTCTAGGATGACGAGTGATTTAATGGATATTGGAGAAGTCGCCCATCATGGTCCCGAAGATTTATTCATTGCCTTCATGACCATTTTCGGAGCGTTCTTCGTCATGTTCCAAATAAATTGGCAGCTAGCGGTTATTGTTTTTGCTGTCGTTCCTTTTTTAATCGTCCTATCTGTATATTTCAGCCGTCGCATGACCAAAGCCTTTCATTCCATGTTTGGTAATATAGCGAATTATAATGCCCGTATAGAAAATAATATAAGTGGCATCCGTGTTGTACAGTCTTTTACCAAGGAAGATCATGAAATTGAGTTATTTAATCGTTCTAACTCCGAATTCCGTCATACAAAATTATTGGCCTATAAAATCATGTCGTGGAGTACTTCGATAAACTTCCTTCTCATGAAATTGGTTGCTCTAACAGTATTGGGTTGCGGAGCCTGGTATGTGATTCACGGAAAAATGACATACGGCGAATTTGTTGCCTTTATTATGTTATCAAATATCTTCGTCGCGCCGATTCAGCAGATCAGTGCGATCATTGAAACGTTACCTAAAGGTTATGCGGGATTCAAGAGATATCTTGAATTGGTTGACATGCTTCCTGATATCCAGGACAGAGATCATGCTGTAACAATCGATGATGTAAAAGGTGATGTAACTTTTAGAGATGTTTCATTTGGTTATGACTCAAACAGAACCATTTTAAATAATGTTACTTTCAGTGTGCCAGCTGGGGATACAATTGCTATGGTAGGACCATCAGGTGGTGGTAAGACAACAATAAGCAGTTTGTTGCCACGCTTTTACGATATACAGTCAGGCAGCATTCAAATCGATGGCATAGATATTCGGGATTTTACATTAAGTTCATTACGAAAGCATATTGGAATCGTTCAGCAAGATGTATTTTTGTTTGAAGGAACAATCCGTGATAACATCATGTACGGAAATAAGAATGCTACTGCTAGCCAATTGGAGAAGGCGATCGAGGATGCTCAACTAATAAATGTGATTGAGCATTTGCCTGAAGGATTGGATACATTAATCGGCGAGCGTGGTGTGAAGCTGTCAGGTGGGCAAAAGCAACGAGTTTCAATCGCCCGCATTTTCCTGAAAAATCCTCCTATTTTAATTCTGGACGAAGCTACCTCTGCATTGGATACAGAGACCGAAAAGGCTGTTCAAGAAGCATTGGAACGGCTTTCTGTAAATCGAACAACGATTATCATTGCCCATAGGTTAGCAACGATTAAGCATGCTGATCGGATAATCGTCGTTCAAAATGGCCAAATTATCGAACAAGGAACTCATGATAAGTTGATACATCACGAAGGGGCATATAAGAAATTAATTCTCGCCCAAACAGTATAATACTGAATAATCACAAAAAGTGTTCACCAGCATAATGGGGAACACTTTTTTGTTTGATAAAGCGTTTTTAGTTGAACTTGTAAAAGATAGATGGCTACCTTTTTCATTAAACTGCAAACGAATATACGGATAATTAGAAATAGACAGAAATTTAAGGTTGTGTTTTTGAATGTAGTATAATAAAATAACTTAAAACCAACTAAACTAATTGGAATATTTATATATTCAGGAGGGCAGCTTGTGCAACAACAAATCATAGAAGTAACCAATGTAAATAAATCGTTTCAAAATGGAAAACAAATAATAAATGTTCTTGATCGTGTTTCTTTTCATGTGGAAAAAGGAGAAATAGTCACATTACTTGGAAAAAGCGGATGTGGAAAAAGTACACTTCTCAACATGGTTGGAGGCTTTGAAAAGCCGGATGAAGGAAGCGTGATTCTAGATGGGAAATCTATTAAACAGCCAACCAAAAAGTGTGTCATGCTGTTTCAACAAATCAATCTCCTTCCGTGGCGTTCTGTTTTAAAAAATGTGGAATTAGGTCTTGCTGGAGAAAAAATATCACGTGAGGAAAAAAACGAACGGGTGATGGAAGCGTTGAAGCTTGTCGGGCTTGAAGGGCATCTACACCAGTTCCCCCACCAATTATCCGGTGGGATGCAACAACGTGTCGCAATTGCTCGTGCTCTTGCTATTGCACCCGATGTCATCTTGATGGATGAGCCATTTGCGGCGCTGGATACATTCAACCGATACCATTTACAAGATGAACTTCTTAGAATTCAAGAGAAGAAGAGAACGACCATTCTCCTTGTTACTCATGATATAGATGAAGCTGTCTATTTATCTGACAGAATATTGATCATGGAATCACATCCAGGGAGAATATTCAAAGATATCCCTATAAAGCTTGTAAAACCACGTGATCGGGCACATGGGGATTTTCATTATTATCGAAAGAAGATTTTAGAAGAATTCGAGTTAAGTGGTGATCAATTCGTTCCGGAGTATAACATCTGAGAGGGAGTGGTGTTTTGAGCAAGAAAAGTTGGGGGCTTTCTCTATTGATTACTTTCGTTTTGCTTTTTACGGCGTCATGTGGTCAGTCAACACAGCAAACTTCAAGTAAACCAACTATTAAAATTGGCTACCTTCCTACTACCCATGCCGGTGTACTATATCTGGATAATTACACGTATGGAGGGGAATATGCTGAATACAATATTGAGCTTGTTAAGTTCAGTTCCTGGCCTGATCTGATGGATGCATTAAATACGGGACGGGTGGAAGGCGCTTCTGTATTAGTAGAACTAGCCATGAAAGCTAAAGTGAAAGGTATCGACTTAAAAGCTGTTGCACTCGGCCATAAAGATGGGAATGTAGTTATTTCATCAAAAGAGATTGATAGCACAAAAGATTTAATAGGTAGAACATTTGCGATTCCGCATAAATACTCAACACAAAACATTTTACTGAATGAAATGCTTAAAAAAGATGGTGTAAAGTATGAAGATGTAAACGTTGTCGAGATGCCACCTGCTGAAATGCCGGCAGCACTATCTGAGAACCGGATTTCTGGATATGCAGTAGCTGAACCGTTTGGAGCAATGGCCGTTCAACTCGATAAAGGGAAAGTGCTTCACCAATCAGATGATTTATGGCCTAATTCGTATTGTTGTGTACTTGTTTTGAGAAATGATTTTATTCAGTCCAATCATGACGCCACTCAATCATTGGTGACACAATATGTAAAGACTAGTGAGATAGCGGAACAAAAAGACCAAAATCTAGTTGATTCATTTGATCAATATATGAAGGTAGAGAAAGAAGTGCTCGATTTATCACTTAAATGGATATCATTTGATGGATTACGTATCGATAAAGATGAATATAACAAGCTTCGCAAATCCGTAATCGAGATGGCTTTATTCGACAACCCGCCATCCTATGAAGAATTCGTAGACAATACATATATAGATAAAGCGATGTGATAAAGATGAATCTAATAAAAAAACTGATGAATTTTATGATTGGAATGATTGTATTAATCCTACTATGGCAAGTGATTATTTGGATAGGCGGATATGAAGAAGCTCTCTTACCTTCACCATTAAGTGTTGGAGAAGCGATCATCACTCTCATAGTTAATGGGACGTTATTCATCCACTTAAAAGTAAGTCTCGGGAGATTTATTGCAGGTTATTTATTGGCAGTCATTCCAGCTGTTCTTTTAGGAATGGTCTTAGGAAGAACCCCTCGTCTCTGGAATATAATCGATCCAATCGTACAAGTACTGAGGCCTGTTTCCCCGGTTGCTTGGTCCCCCTTTATCGTACTTTGGTTTGGAATCGGGAATATGCCCGCGATTGCAATTATTTTCGTAGCTGCTTTTTATCCCGTTCTATTGACGACGGTTGCGGGTGTTAAGAAAATTGATCGTTCCTATTTAAAAATTGCGGAAAATTTAGAAATTAAGAAGATGCAATTAATGATTAAAATTATTTTTCCTGCAGCTTTTCCATCTGTCGTGAGTGGTCTTCACCTTGCCCTTGGAACGGCGTGGATTTTCTTGGTTGCAGGAGAAATGGTAGGCGCTCAATCAGGTCTTGGTTATTTAATCGTGGATGCTAGAAATACATTGAATCTCGATTATGTATTGGCAGGTATTGTCTTTATTGGTGTTTGTGGTTTTTTATTGGACCGATTAATTGGGTTATTCGAACAATGGGTAGGAAAACACTGGGGAAGATTTTCGAATTAACCAAAGCAGAAACGAACAAAGAAACGCTAGTTCATTGCTAAGCGTTTCTTCGTTCATTTGTGATCAATGACGGTTTATTAGGTGGGATTCATTTATTCATCTTCGACGGTTAGAAGTTCTTTCTCAACAGGAATGACTTTTATATCTTGGACCCGTTCTCCTGTTTTTTTAGAATAATAGCCAATGTTCACTTCATCGCCAGTTACAGGATCAATAAGCTGTTTATAACATTTTTGTAAATGATTGCTTCCCCAAATAATGAGTGAGTTGAAGACATCTTCCAACTCCTCGCCACTTTTAGTCAATGTATAACGGTAACGAGGAGGGTGGTCAGTATAAAGTTCCGCTGTAACCAAACCTTCCTTTTCCAAGTACTTCAGCCGTTCTGATAAAAGATTAGATGAAATTCCACTTAGGGCTTTTTTTATTTCGTTAAACATTGTATGCCCGTTTAATATTTCATGTACTACCAATAAGGTCCATCGGTCACCGATGATATTTAGTGACTGGGCGATATTACAGGGCAAATCGTACCTAGTTTTCATAGTATCCCTCCGTTGTTTGATTTGATTTTACCATAGTTATTAAAAAAACAACAAAGTTGATTTTTTTAACTAAGTATAATAAAATAACCTTATAAACATTTCCACCTAAAAATAAAAAAAGTGAGGGTTTTATCATGGGACTATATTTAATTGAATCTTCATTGAAAGACATCGTATCAACAAAAGAAGAACTGGATCAGAAGGTGTCGGAACTACAATCGAAACTGAGGGACAGCAAAGCTTCATTAGTGGAACTTCAACTATCTAAGGATTTCTCCCGTTCATTCTTCATTATTGAAGGAGAAAATCAAAATGCAGCAACTGAGGCATTAAAAGGTGAGGGTATTTCTGTAGAACTTGTGAAAGAAGTTCGCCTCGTCGGAAAAGAATTAGAAGATGTGAAGAAATACAATGAGGTGGTCAACTACTTAGTTGAATGGAATATCCCGGAAAACCTTACGATGGAACAATACTTGGCGAGAAAGAAAAAGAATTCCGTACATTATCAAGAGGTGCCAGAGGTGGCCTTCTCAAGAACGTATGTGTGTGAAGATATGACAAAATGTCTTTGCTTCTACGATGCACCTGATGAAGCAGCAATTAAACGTGCTCGTGAAGCAGTCCAAACTCCTATAACTTCTATTACGGAGATTCATACAGAAACCAAATAAACTGATCTTAAAAAAATGACACTTAAACCAGTGAGGTTTGGGTGTCATTTTTTTTATTTTTTAAAGAAGATATTATCTGAAAATTTCGAGTAGAGGGTTGCTATTTTGAATGGGGTATAATAAAATAACCTTAAACCAACTAAACTAATGTGAATAAGTGAGTTTCTTGCTTTTCTAAATAGATAAAGTGTTTTTGGTTAATAAAGTCCTGTTACTATTCATAAAAGTTATCATCGAATTTACAAAAAAGTTTTCCTTCTATGTTGTGCTTTTCTAGTGACACAACAATTTCTACAGACTCATCACCGATTACTTGCATCACTAAATTTTATACAGATACTAAATATAAATAGGGAGGAATTTTGGTCATGGAATCGTGCATAGTGGAAAAAAATCTTATGATCGAACAATTAATTGAAAAAGAATTAAAGCCTTTCGTAAAGAAAATTGATGCTGATGCTTTTTATGCAGATGGTTTTCTGAAAAAGCTCGGTGAAGCGGGCCTGTTTTCTTCTATTAATAAGCAGGATAAAGAAATGTTATTAGATGAAATGCATGTAGTTAAAGAAACGGCTAAAGTATGCATGACCACAGCATTTTGTCTCTGGTGTCACTTGGCTGCATTAACTTATATCCGGAAAACTGATAATTTAGAAATAAAAAATAAGTTATTGTCATCTTTTGAAAATGGGGAAATATTAGGTGCAACAGGTTTATCCAATCCGATGAAGTATTACGCGGGGCTTGAGAAACTGAATTTGAGTGCGGAACCGGTTGAAGGCGGTTATATCATTAATGGTGTATTAGCGTCCGTTTCTAATCTTGGGGAGAACCATTGGTTTGGGTTAGTTGCGGGTGTAAGCGAGAACAAACGTATTATGGGCGTTGTTCCTTGTAACGTATCCGGTTTGAAGCTTAAAGAGAAGGTGGATTACTTAGGGATTAATGGTAGTTCTACGTATGCGTGTGCCTTTAATGATGTATTTATTCCTAAAGAATGGATACTGTCTGAAAATGCTGATTT
Organism: Peribacillus sp. NPDC097675; assembly: GCF_050277655.1. Classification (NCBI taxonomy): domain Bacteria; kingdom Bacillati; phylum Bacillota; class Bacilli; order Caryophanales; family Bacillaceae; genus Peribacillus; species Peribacillus sp. NPDC097675. Next base: position 10,990 of record NZ_JBNNSK010000020.1, read on the forward strand.
GTTTGTGGAGAAAATTCGTCCAGCATTCATTGCTTATCAAATCCCCCTAGGACTAGGTGTTACCCAAGCATCTATCGAATTAATCGAAAAGGTTGGTCAGAAGCAGAATGGGTGTAATCTATATTTAAAAACTCAATCAGACGATTTGCAAGAGGAAGCGCGAAAACTAGAGGAAAAGGTTTTAACAATATTTAATCGTGATGAATCTCTTAATTGGAAAGATGTTGCGGATATCAGGCTTAAAGTTGCTTACCTAACACTTAAGGCTGTTCAAACAAATATGCTTCATAACGGCAGTGCAGGTTATTTAAAAGACAGTGCACCATCAAGAAAACTTAGAGAGGCATATTTCTTTGCAAACCTGACACCAACAGTGAAGCATTTGGAAAAAGTCCTTACTGTATAACAATTTCCTCATGAGAATGTTTACTCATGGGGGTTTTTGTTTTGTAAATTACATCCCTTTGAATATAATAAGGGTCAAAATGCATATGGTATTCCTTTATTAAATAGAAAGCTTAAGAAAAAGGAAATCCGAAAGTTTATGTAAAAACGTATAAAAGTAGAAGTTTTAGTCAGTAAGGGATCCGTCTAGATGACTATTACACACAAATTAAGGATGGCACGAAAACCAGTGAAAGCGATTTGAATAAAGATACATATTATTTTGTTAATTCGGGAATAAAGACATGTCTTATAACGTAAAGGCTACCTTCAAATTGAGTGAGTATTATGAAAAGGAAAGTAACGATACAGTTAAAAACAGCTACCTCAATTAAATAAAAACGATTACGGTGTTTTACAACAATTCACGGATAAAGATTATATGAATTTTTCCGTAAAGATAAAAAGGAAAGTGACAATCACTTATAATAATACACATAAAGAGCAGAGAGAAATCTTAATCGTCAATTCAAAGGATAAGATTTATAAAAATAAACACGGACTATCATGTATAAAAACCTAGCACCAGTTCAATTTCCATCTCCTTACCAGAATGCATTTATTATGTTCTGGTTCAATACGGGAGTGGGGCGTATAAAAATTAAGGTAAAGTAACCTGAAATGTTACGTGCAAAAAACGGTGCGAACCAGTTAGTGGCTGCACCGTTTTTTTGTTGAAGCGGGCTATTACATATCGTGACTGCTGTTATGTTTTTGTCGAGAGTGTTGTCTGTTTTTCACTTTATGAGATCCACTTAGCGGTTCAGGCTGACCGGATTTTTTTTCTTGAGGTGCATTTTTTTGCATGCTTTTTCCATCATTTTTACTCATATGACATCCCTCCTAATTGTTAAGATAATCAGTTCGAGTAAATTTATTCACGAGCATATATTTGCAACCAACGTACATCCTAATGATTGAAAACAAACATATTGAGGAGCTGAAACTAATGCAGGATAAACAAGATAAGCGGAGGTCTTTTCAAGAGGCACAGCAAAGCTTCAAACAAGTAAATGATGCATTCTTTGCGATTGAAAAGACAGCACCAAACTATGGGGCAGAATTGAATCATGTAAAACAGGAAGTGAATGAAGCTTATCAGCAAATCCAATCTGCTTTAACTACGGCTTCTGAGCATCAGCGTGAACAGTTAAGGCAATTTGAGCAGGATATCCAAGAAATTGTGAACGAAGTCAATTCTGATAGCTATTGATGGTGATAATTAAAACTGATAGGAACTGACTGTGGAGTATCATCAGCAAAATATATTAGGCTTTTTGAAGAGTTATCAGTACCTTCAAAAAGCCTATTTTCATGAGCTACATCGTAATCATTGATTTTTCTTGCGTTTTTTATTATTTTGCCTTTGTTCCTCTGTTAAAGGTGGTTCATTACCCAATTCATCATTGTAACCTGCCCCGTTACCTTGAGATTTAGCTGCGTTCATTCCCGGTATTACATGATTTGCTTTTTGTTTTGCCATTTCGACACCTCCATTCATAGAGTGTCATAAGGTACGATGATTATGTATGATCTTCAAATATGTTTTGTTGGAATAATTTTTCAGCTGAAAATTATGGGAAATGGACTAGAAAAAAGCTTCTTTAAAGCGTGCAATGAACATTCCTAAAAGTGTTAAGGAATTTTACATAAGATAAACTTATCAAAAACAATAACTTTCTTGTTATTTACTTATGCTCATTTCTATATTACTATTAGATAGAAGAGAGAGTTAGGGTGGGAGAAGAGAGATAAAATTTCGACAAAACTAACTTTTCACTTATAACCATAGTAAACATGGTCTTAATGACCAGGTTTTACTTTTATGTGCAGAATTGTTCTGACAGTTTAATAGGGGGTAATATTCATGACAAAGAACGACGTATATCAAGCGCGTAAGTCTTTTGAAATTGAAGGGCAACGCTACAACTACTACAGCCTAGACGCTATTGAAAAAGCAGGGGACGGCAAAGTATCACGCCTTCCATATTCTATTAAAGTACTACTTGAAGCGGTACTTCGCCAAGTAGACGGAAGAGTAATTACAAAAGAACATGTTGCAAACCTTGCTAAATGGGGAACAAGCGAGCAACAAGATATAGATGTTCCATTCAAACCTTCACGTGTCATCCTACAAGATTTCACTGGTGTACCAGTTGTTGTAGATTTAGCTTCTCTACGTAATGCATTCGCTGCACTTGGTGGAGATCCTGATAAAATCAACCCTGAAATTCCAGTTGATCTTGTAATTGACCACTCTGTACAAGTTGATAGAGCAGGTACAGCTGATTCTCTTGATGCCAATATGGATCTTGAATTTGAACGTAATGCAGAGCGTTACCAGTTCCTAAGCTGGGCTCAAAAATCATTCAATAACTACCGTGCTGTTCCACCAGCAACTGGTATCGTTCACCAAGTAAACCTTGAGTTCCTTGCGAACGTAGTTCACGCTGTTGAAACTCCAAATGGAGATTGTGAAGTATTCCCTGACTCTGTATTCGGTACGGATTCACATACTACAATGATCAATGGTATTGGTGTTCTTGGATGGGGCGTTGGTGGTATTGAAGCTGAAGCAGGTATGCTTGGACAGCCATCTTACTTCCCAGTTCCAAAAGTAGTGGGAGTAAAACTAACTGGTCAACTTCCTAACGGAACAACGGCTACTGACCTTGCATTGAAAGTGACTCAAGTTCTTCGTGCACATGGCGTAGTTGGTAAATTCGTTGAGTTCTACGGACCTGGAGTAGGATATCTTCCACTTGCTGATCGTGCAACAATCGCTAACATGGCTCCTGAATACGGCGCTACAGTTGGATTCTTCCCGGTTGATGCTGAAGCAATCGATTACATGCGCTTAACAGGCCGCGATGAAAAACAAATCAAAGTGGTTGAAACATACTGCAAAGAAAATGGATTGTTCTATTCTCCTGAAAACGAAGACCCAGCATACAATGATGTTGTGGAAATCGACCTTTCAGCAATTGAGCCAAACCTTTCAGGACCTAAACGTCCGCAAGATTTGATTCCACTTTCTCAAATGAAGCAATCTTTCCATGATGCAATCAATGCACCTATGGGTAACCAAGGTTTCGGCATGACTGAAGCTGAATTGGATAAAGAAGTAACAGTTAAATTTGCTAATGGCAATGAAACTACTATGAAAACAGGCGCGATCGCAATTGCTGCAATCACAAGCTGTACAAATACTTCTAACCCATACGTAATGCTTGGAGCAGGTCTTATTGCTAAAAAAGCTGTTGAAAAAGGTTTGACTGTTCCTGAATATGTTAAAACATCATTAGCACCAGGTTCTAAAGTTGTTACTGGTTACCTTCGTGATGCAGGTCTTCAACCATACTTGGATCAATTAGGATTCAACATCGTTGGGTACGGATGTACAACATGTATCGGTAACTCAGGTCCATTAGCAGACGAAATCGAAGCAGCAGTTGCTGAAGCAGATCTTCTTGTAACATCTGTACTTTCAGGTAACCGTAACTTCGAAGGCCGTATTCACCCATTAGTGAAAGCAAACTACCTTGCTTCTCCAACATTGGTTGTTGCATATGCACTTGCTGGTACAGTGGACTTCGATCTTAACAACGATTCTCTTGGTAAAGATAAAGACGGTAACGATGTATACCTTGCTGATATCTGGCCTTCACAAGAAGAAGTTAACGCTGCTGTTAAAGCAACAGTTACACCGGAATTATTCCGTAAAGAATACGAAACTGTATTCAACGATAACAAACGTTGGAATGAAATTGAAACAAGTAACGAAGCAATCTATGCTTTCGATTCTAAATCAACTTACATTCAAAATCCTCCATTCTTTGAAGGATTATCAACAGAACCAGGTTCAGTTAACCCGCTTACAGGTTTACGCGTAGTTGGTAAATTCGGCGATTCAGTAACGACTGACCACATTTCTCCTGCAGGTGCCATCGGTAAAGATACACCAGCTGGTATCTACCTACGTGAAAATGGAGTAAAACCACGTGACTTTAACTCTTATGGTTCTCGTCGTGGTAACCATGAAGCGATGATGCGTGGAACATTCGCTAACATCCGTATCCGTAACCAAGTTGCTCCAGGTACAGAAGGTGGTTACACTACTTACTGGCCAACAGGCGATGTAATGGCTATCTATGATGCATGTATGAAATACAAAGCTGATGGTACAGGTCTTGCTGTCATTGCTGGTAAAGATTACGGTATGGGAAGTTCTCGTGACTGGGCTGCAAAAGGTACTAACCTCCTAGGCATTAAAACAGTCATCGCGGAAAGCTTTGAGCGTATTCACCGTTCTAACCTTGCATTGATGGGTGTTCTTCCTCTTCAATTCAAAGAAGGAGAAAATGCTGAGACTCTTGGCTTAACTGGTAAAGAAGCAATTGCCGTTAAAATCGACGAAACAGTTAAACCTCGTGACATCGTAACTGTTACAGCTACTGATGAAGCTGGAAACGTAAAAGAGTTTGATGTATTGGTTCGTTTTGATTCTGAAATCGAAATCGACTACTACCGTCATGGTGGTATTCTTCAAATGGTATTACGTAATAAACTAAAAGGTTAATTTAACTTTGAGAGACGCCAAACCTGTATGTCAGGTTTGGCGTTTTTTTGTGTCGATATTATGAAATCTAAGTATTTATTAAGGGAATTTGGTTTATCACTTTTCTGGGTGTGTTTTTCTTGATAAGATGTAAGAGGTTGACAGAGATGGATATGTTCTATTTCTTGTTGGGAAAGAATATTTTTATTGTATAGGATTAGGGGGACGGGGTTATGCTGAAAAAAATTATTGCCTCTGTTGTCTTACTGTCGCTAATTACGGTGGCAATCGTACAAGCAATGGATAATAAGCCTGAACCAAAAGATGATAGCGATTCAATCGGTGGATTGAAGATTGGAGCTAAAGCACCTGACTTCACTCTAGAGACATTGGATGGGAAACAGGTGAATTTATCTGATTACAAAGGAAAAAAAGTGCTGTTGAATTTCTGGGCAACATGGTGTCCACCTTGTAAAAAGGAAATGCCGGACATGGAAAAATACTCAAAGAAGTCTGGTGAAGATGTTGTCATATTGGGTGTGAACATTGATCCAGAAAATGACGTACAGGCCTTTGTAGATGAAAATGGTATAACATTTACGATTCCCTTGGACAGCCAGAGTGCAAAACGGCCGGTAAATGAACTATATAAAGTTATGGCCATTCCAACTACATACTTCATTGACAGTGAAGGCATTATCCGAAATAAAGTGGTTAAAGCTATGCAGTTCAATGAAATGGAACAAAATATCAATAGCATGAAATGAAGGGATCAATAAAGGAAGTGTCTAATTTTGGGTCTTAAAAGTAATCTAATTATTTCTCCATTAAATCATGACTTAATAGAGGATATCAATATGACAAATGAATACTTTTCGTTAAATGGCAGAGTTGTCCCTAGTTTAGAATCAGGAAGATGGTCTTATAAAGAAGTTCTTTTTGATGAAACTAAGGAAACGCGTTTTCCAGATGACGAACTCGATTGGAGCCAATATATAAACCGAGAGGATAAATCTCTGTTTTTAGCTTATATGAATGATACTTGCATAGGACAAATTAGAATCATTAAGGATTGGAATCGCTTCTGTTATATTGAAAACATTGCTACTAAAAAAGCTTATAGAGGCAGTGGAGTCGGAAAATTGCTCTTAAATAAAGCAGAAGAGTGGGCAAAACAAAGAAATCTAATAGGAATGTCGTTGGAAACACAAGATGATAATCTTGGTGCATGCAGATTTTATGTAAAACAAGGATTCTTACTAGGTGGAGTTGACACACTAAAGCAGTCATATAATCCTAATATTGAAACAACTTTATACTGGTATAAGTTATTTAAGTAACAGTGGCGTTAGAGGTATAAGTAATACAGTCGTTCCAACATAGGAATGGCTGTTTTTTTATACCTCACTAAAAAAATTGACGGTAATACTAATTGAATTTTGGTACTTTTATCTCAGTTGTTGAAAATTAAAATAGCTAATTATGCAAATTTAATATTAACCTGCTTGTATAGTCATAATTTTACGTTAATTTGGAAATAATGGAATATACACTATATATTAAGAAGGTGAAAATATGAAGAAAAGAAAACGATCCTTTGAGGAACTGATCAATGAAAATAAAAAGGAATTGTTAATGGACACCAAGCTAATGGAGAGACTAGAAGAACGACTTGAACAAAAACATATGCAAAAGGCTGAATAAAATCATAAGGGCATGAAGAAAGGGCTGGCGATGAATATTTCATTGTGGGCTTTTTTTACATGCGAAGAGGTTAACACATTTAAATCTGGATTCTAAAAAAACAATCAAAAACTGGAACTCATTAATTTCATTATTAAAACCATCCTAAAAAAAGGAGGCGATATATAATGAGTAATCCCAAAAAAGATTCAAAACACTTTAGACCGAGCCATCTGGGTACACAACCGAGAACAGGTGGAGGAAATAAAGGGAAGCAAATGCAAGATACTTCAGGAAAGCATGCCCAAGTCATTCAAACTAAAGGTGAGTAAGAAAGATTTTATGTATTTAAAGTCTAGGTGGAGAAGGGCGTTTTCTTTCTCTACCTTTTCTGTTTCAATAACAGATTATGAATGGAGACTCTATTCTTTAAAGGTATTCTGAAATTATGATAAGATGATGACAGTGCAATTGAAAAGAAAGTGGGGAAACAAAAATGTTGATAGCAGAAAATGAAATAGAGGTTCGTTATGCTGAAACGGACCAAATGGGAGTCGTATATCATGCTAATTACTTTGTATGGATGGAACTTGGAAGGACAAAATTAATTAATGATTTAGGATTCCGTTATGCGGATATGGAGGCGGAGAACATCCTTTCCCCCGTAATGGATATACAGGCTTCTTACAAAATTCCCGTGCGTTACGGTGATAAGGTACTTATCAAGACATGGATTGAAGAATATGATGGTCTCCGTGTCGTTTATGGATATGAAATCCTGAACCACGATAATAAAGTGGCGGCAACCGGCCAATCTATGCATGTTTGCGTTAAGAAGGAAAACTTTAAACCTGTATCCATCAGAAGACTATTCCCAGCGTGGCATGCAGCCTATGAAAAAAATAAAAAGTGATATCTACGTTACATAACCGAGGTGATAAATATGGCGTTCGGAATTAAGCGGGTAGACGTTATTAACTGGAAACGTCAAATTGACCAAGGGAAAATTGCGTTTTTAACTCACTATTGGCTTGATGATCGTTTTCCTGATTGCAAGACAGTGACGAAAGTCGGCTGTAAGGATTTGAACCGTCTAGCTGAGTGGGGATATAAATATGGTTTGAGAAAAGAATGGATACATCACAGGAAGGATGGCTATTCACATTTTGACCTATTGGGGGATCGGGAAAGAGACATTCTTAAAGCTGAAGGTATTAACGAAAGATTAATTAAGTAAAAGGGGAAACAAGGGAAACTGACAGCAGCAGGGAATCCTGCTGCATGGTCAAGCTCCTTTTTTATATACAAATTCAGGTTCAGCAGTTTTCTCATTGAAGTTAATCAGTAAATCATGTCCATCGAAAAACCAAGTATCTTTTTCTTCTACATAGAAGGTGATTGATCCCATTGTATGTGAAGCTGCTATGGCTTCAGGTTCTTCCTGAATGATGCCCAATGAAAATCCACTTTGAATAGTACTTACCCCTCCATATCGTGCATGGAAACGAAGATAAGCTCCTTCAGATAATTCTAACTCATCGATATACCAGTTGGCAGCCCGGTCGGAAATTTGTAGTTTCAATAAGTCAACCTCCTCCCTTTTTAATTGAACATGTTTATTATAAGATAATTATAGTATAGATGCGAGTAAAGTATGTTGCGGAGGAAAATCAGAAATGAATATACCCTATACGATTTGTTTTATTAAACGAGTAAAATCAGGAAGAGTCGAAATTCTTATGCTTTTGCGTAATAAAGAACCTAATAAACATAAATGGAATGGCGTTGGTGGGAAAATTGAGGAAGGGGAGACCATAGATGACTCGATGGCTCGAGAAATAATTGAAGAAACAGGATTAAAAGTGAATAATATGTGTTTCCGTGGTATCGTAACATGGAACGAGACGAGTGGAATGTACGTTTATCGGGCTGAAGACACAGGTGGAGAACTCATAGCTTGTGATGAAGGTGAACTTGCCTGGAAGCCCTATGAGTGGGTGATGGAGAGTGATGAAGTTGTGTCGAATATTAAATATTATTTAAATGATATTTTATTTGAGCAGTCTTTATACGAATTTGCTTTGACTTATGAAAATGAACGACTACTTTCATTTGAAAAAAAATCTTTACCTGGCAATTATAGATTACTACCTACTAAATGAATTTTCCTGTACATATGTAATGAAAAAAATAAGGGTAAGAATTTCTAACCACATGGGAGTTAAGGTTGCAAAGAAAAGAGAGATGAAAAAACGACGCTTTTCATATAGGGATGTATTGTCCAGAGGTGATTATATAATGGATATTGGTAAAGATGGCATGCTTTCAAATGCAAAAAGAAAGCATGCCTAAATCGTACCTGTTATTTTTCCTAAAGCTTTTCTTACTGACCTGCTATTTTTTGTTATCTTTTTCTTCGGCCTCAGCTAGTTTCTGTAACAAGATGGGTGTAGGCATATGCATAATTTGCTCTAAAGGTAGGTTAAGAGTCTTAGATAACTTTATCGCGGTTTCTGATGAGATTTGTAAAGGCTTCACGGCTTCTCTCCTAATCTTCTATTTAAATGGTAAAAAAGTGATGAAAAGCCCATCCAATGGGCTTTTTCTCCTGCTGAATTATAGCCATTTCACTTTCGGTTCCGTCTTATCAATAATTCGTTTAATGTTGGCACGATGACGGTAAAAAATGAAAACGGTCAGTATACCGATCACGATGATAAGCGCCCAATCGCCGAAATGAAATACTAGGCTGTATATGAGGGCCAGTAGGCAAGCAATCATTGATGATAGTGATACATATTTGGTTATGTATAAGGATATAAAAAATATGAGAACGGCAAAGAGAAAAAATATAGGTTCATAAGCCAGTATGACACCAGCTGATGTTGCTACTGCTTTTCCACCCCGGAAATTCGCAAAGATGGGAAACATATGACCGATTACTGCAAAAATTCCAGCTAGCAATTTAGGCATATCCGCATCTAGGAAGAATGGAAGGAGCGTGGCTAATGTGCCTTTAAGTATATCCATGGATGTTACGGTCAGCCCAGCCTTGATACCAAGCGTTCTGAAGGTGTTCGTGCCACCTAAGTTTTTACTACCATGCTCCCGAATATCAATTTTGTAAAAGGTTTTTCCAATTATCAAACCTGATGGAATCGATCCGATTAAGTAGGCAGCTAGAATAATGATGAGTGTAAGCATTCTATAACCCTTTCTTAAAGAAGAATATTCATATTTTATCGTGCATGAACAGGCTGAAAGTGAAAGAAGGACCAAATCAGCCTCAAATACCTGATAAGTTTATCTTATTGTAACATTTTCATGATAAAATGGCATGGCTGTCTGTAAAAATCCTTATGAATTTTTTTGATGGATCTTTGAATTCAATGATTTGAAAGGTTTATATGAGGGGTTTATCGTTAATATAAGAAAAGAAATGTGTACGTCCATCGGACAACCGATCCTTTAAGTTTGAAATGAAAATAATCGAAGAATTATCTGTTAGGTAAGAAGGAATTTTTGTATAATGGTTTTCTTAATAATGGTATTAAACAGCTTTTCTTTGTAAAATATTCTTAATAAGACAAAACTATTCATAACTATTGCATTTTATTATAAAGGAGACTGATAAAAGTGATTGAAAATCCAAGTAGAGAAGAAATGGGCCAGATGTTGAAAAAGGCGAAACGGATTGCTGTTGTAGGACTATCAAATAATCCTGACCGTACTTCTTATATGGTTACTAAAGCTATGCAGGATAATGGATATGACATCATTCCGGTCAATCCAGCCGTATCCGAAGTTCTGGGTGTTAAAGCTGTTGCTTCTTTAAAAGATATTGATGGACATGTCGATATCGTCAATGTTTTCCGCCGGTCTGAATTCCTACCGGAGATTGCCAAGGATTTCGCAGAAATTGATGCGGATATATTTTGGGCACAACTTGGGGTAGAAAACGAAGAAGCGTATAATTTTCTTAAAGAAAAAGGTTATACTGTAATCATGAATCGTTGTATAAAAGTTGAACATGCTCTTACAAAGTAAATGTTAAGAGCGGATTTTCCGCTCTTTTTTTATGTGTTGGGAATTTTATTTTCATAAAATATACATAGCTTGTTCCCAAAATAAAAGATAGCATATCAATCAAAGTACATATAAAATTTAAGAGAAATAGTAAAACGCTATTTGCCAAATGAAAAATTACGGCTACAATTAGAACGGAAGATAAGATGGTTTCACATTAAAACGAACATGACAAATTCTGATTAAGAGTGTTAACGTTTAATAAAGGGACGAAAAAATAGAACACTTGTTCTTTCTGTTCGGAACCATTATACTTTATGAAAGGTATCGAACAATAAAATATTTGATTTTAGGTAAAGAGTCATTTCATTGCAGTATGATTTGGCCCGGAAATTGTGTTTAGTAAGGAAAGGGGAATTTCTGTGGCAAAGAAAGTAAAAACAATCGAGTACAATGATGATGCAATTCAGGTACTGGAAGGACTCGAAGCGGTCAGAAAACGTCCCGGTATGTATATCGGCAGTACGGATTCACGTGGACTTCATCATTTAGTGTATGAGATTGTAGATAACTCCGTAGATGAGGCTTTGGCTGGTTATGGAGACCACATTTGTGTGAAAATACATAAAGATAATAGTGTTAGCGTAACGGATAAAGGTCGTGGGATGCCTACAGGTATGCATAAAATGGGCAAACCGACTCCTGAAGTCATTTTAACGATTCTTCACGCCGGAGGTAAATTTGGACAAGGTGGGTATAAAACGAGCGGAGGACTGCACGGAGTTGGTGCATCAGTTGTAAATGCCTTGTCTGAATGGCTCGTTGTGACCATTAAACGAGAAGGTTTTATCTATGAACAACGCTTTTTCAACGGAGGTAAGCCTGAAACCACTTTAGAGAAAATAGGCAAGACCAATCAATCCGGAACGAAAATCCATTTCAAACCGGATCCGAAAATATTTTCAGTTACCACTTTTAATTATGATACCCTCTGTGAAAGACTTCGCGAATCAGCTTTTCTTTTAAAGGGCATGAAAATAGAGTTAATAGACGAACGTAAAAATGAGCAAGAGATATTCCATTATGAAACGGGAATAGAAGCATTTGTGGAATATTTAAATGAGGAAAAAGAAACGCTCCATAATGTTGTCAGTTTAGAGGGAGAACAGAATGGGATAGAGGTAGACCTGGCTTTCCAATTTAATGATGGATATTCAGAAAATATTCTTAGCTTTGTCAATAATGTGCGGACTAAGGATGGTGGTACCCACGAAATTGGTGCTAAGACGGCTATGACGCGTTCATTTAATGATTACGCAAGAAAGATGGGTCTGTTAAAGGAAAAAGATAAGAATCTCGAAGGTTCTGATATCCGAGAAGGCTTATCTTCGGTAATTTCCGTCCGTATTCCTGAAGAGCTCCTGCAATTTGAAGGACAGACTAAAAGCAAGCTTGGCACAAGTGAGGCCCGCTCTGCTGTTGATTCAATCGTATCCGAGCATTTAGCTTACTTTTTTGAAGAAGACCCTACTACGACTACACTCTTGGTGAAAAAATCAATTAAAGCTTTCCAAGCCCGCGAAGCGGCACGTAAAGCACGAGAAGATGCTAGGAGCGGAAAAAAACGAAAAAAATCAGATGGTAATCTTTCCGGTAAGTTGACGCCAGCTCAATCGAAAAATCCTGAGAGAAATGAGTTATACCTTGTAGAAGGGGACTCTGCAGGAGGATCGGCGAAACAAGGTAGAGATCGTCGTTTTCAAGCGGTGTTACCGTTGAGGGGTAAAGTCATCAATACGGAAAAAGCCAAACTTGCCGATATCTTTAAAAATGAAGAAATAAATACGATTATTCATGCCATTGGCGCAGGTGTCGGAGCGGAATTCAATACGCCAGATACCAACTATGATAAAGTCATTATCATGACAGATGCCGATACGGATGGTGCTCATATTCAAGTTTTACTGCTTACATTCTTTTACCGCTATATGAAGCCTTTAATTGAGGCTGGAAAGGTATTTATTGCCTTACCACCTTTATATAAAGTTAGTAAAGGAACGGGGAAGAAAGAAGTTATAGAGTATGCCTGGAGTGATGACGAACTACAGGGTGCAATCGATAAAATAGGTAGAGGCTATATGATCCAACGCTATAAGGGCTTGGGTGAGATGAATGCCGATCAGTTATGGGATACGACCATGAACCCGGAAACAAGGACATTGATTCGTGTTAAGATCGATGATGGTGCCAGGGCAGAAAGACGTGTGACAACGTTAATGGGTGATAAAGTGGAGCCACGGCGTAAATGGATTGAAGCTAATGTCGCTTTTGGTCTCGAAGAGGAATCGAATATTTTAGATAATGAAAATATGTCGATTGAAGAGGAGGTCAATAACGATGGTATTTGAAGAGACATTTCGTGATTTGCCGCTAGAAGAGGTTATTGGAGACCGCTTCGGGCGTTATAGTAAGTATATAATTCAGGACCGTGCACTACCAGATGCAAGAGATGGACTGAAACCGGTTCAACGCAGGATTCTATATGCGATGCATGTAGAAGGAAATACCCAAGAAAAAGGTTTTAGAAAATCAGCCAAAACAGTAGGAAATGTTATTGGTAACTATCATCCGCATGGCGATTCCTCAGTTTATGAGGCCATGGTCCGAATGAGCCAGGACTGGAAGCTACGGAAGGTCATGGTCCAGATGCATGGAAACAACGGTAGCATCGATGGAGATCCACCGGCAGCAATGCGTTATACGGAAGCAAGGCTTTCGGCAATTGCCTCCGAGATGCTCCGGGATATAGATAAGCGGACTGTAGATTTTGTCTCGAATTTTGACGATACATCTGAAGAACCGATCGTATTGCCGGCCATGTTTCCTAACTTGCTCGTAAATGGTTCAACAGGTATATCCGCAGGTTATGCAACGGAAATTCCTCCTCATCAATTAGGAGAGGTCATTGACGCTGCCATTATGAGGATTGATAACCCTAAAGCGACAGTCGAGGAATTAATGACAGTTATTAAAGGTCCCGATTTCCCAACAGGGGGTATCATTCAAGGAATCGAAGGCATTCGTAAAGCCTATGAAACAGGCAAAGGTAAAATCATTGTACGAGGCTTGGCCGAAGTGGAGACGATTCGTGGTGGGAAGCAACAAATTGTCGTCACGGAAATCCCTTACGAAGTCAATAAGGCGAATCTTGTAAAGAAAATAGATGAGTTCCGCCTTGATCGTAAAATTGAGGGAATTGCGGAGGTTCGTGATGAAACCGATCGTACAGGACTTCGTATCGTTATTGAATTGAAAAAAGAAGCAGATGCCAATGGTGTCTTGCATTATTTATATAAAAATTCTGATCTTCAAGTGTCTTATAATTTTAATATGGTTGCGATTTATAAAAAGCGGCCGACATTGATGAGCTTGCCTAAAATGCTTGATGCTTATATTGATCATCGTAAAGAAGTCATAATAAACCGTTCCCGTTATGAACTTCAGAAAGCGCATGATAGGGCTCATATAGTAGACGGCTTAATAAAGGCATTGTCCATTTTAGATGAGGTCATCGCCGTTATCCGGGCTTCAAAAGACAAAAGAGATGCTAAAGATAATTTAATTTCTAAGTTTGGATTTACTGAAGCTCAGGCTGAAGCAATCGTATCCTTGCAGCTCTACCGTTTGACGAACACGGATATTACAGCTCTTAAAGCTGAAGCTGCTGAGTTAAACAGTAAAATTGAGGAATTGACTAAAATTCTAGGTAGCGAAAAGGTTCTATTGCAAGTAATTAAAAAGGAATTACGATTTATAAAAAAAGGGTATGATGACGGCCGACGTTCTAAAATTGAGAATGAGATTGAAGAAATTAAAATCAATCTAGAAGTCTTGATAGCGAGTGAGGACGTGGTGGTCACTGTAACGAAAGAAGGCTATGTCAAGCGTACATCGATTCGATCATATACAGCTTCCGGAGGGCTTGATTTTGGCATGAAAGATTCAGATCGCATGCTACAGAAGTTGGAAATGAATACGACAGAGGTGTTGCTGTTATTCACTTCCAAAGGGAATTTCCTGTATTGTCCAGTCCATCAGCTTCCGGATATTCGTTGGAAGGAAACGGGTCAACATATTGCTAATATCATCCCAATAGATCGGAATGAGCAAATCATTAAAGCCATTCCAATCAAAGATTTCAATCAACCAGAATTTTTAGTGTTCGTAACGAAAAACGGTATGGTGAAAAAGACTGAACTCTCTTGCTATAAAGCACAGCGTCATTCGAAAACTCTGGTAGGCATTAATCTAAAGGGTGACGATGAATTGGTGGATGTCCACCATACAAATGGCCAGGCTGAGCTGTTCTTAGTAACCCATAATGGCTACGGTTTATGGTTTGATGAAGATGAAGTGAGTATTGTTGGTATACGTGCCGCTGGTGTGAAGGGAATTAATTTAAAAGAAGATGACTTTGTCATTGGCGGTAAGGTATTAGCCAAGGATAGTAAGGAATCCATTTTTATAGTGACTCAGCGTGGAGCCATTAAGAAAATGAAATTGACGGAATTCGAAAAAACAAGCCGGGCAAAACGCGGCGTCGTAGTATTAAGGGAACTCAAATCAAATCCACATCGTGTCATCGGTTTTGATACAATCAATAAAACCGATAGTTTGTTCATTCTTTCTGAAAAGGGGAAGGTTGAAACCGTTCATGCTGCAACACTGAAAAATCATGATCGTTATACGAATGGATCCTTTATATTTGATGAAACGGAAAGCGGAAAAGCGAAAGAATTATGGAAGATTTCACTAGATGATGAATCTGTTAAAGATTCGTAAATCCTATCTTCACATAAAGGGATGCTGAATACAGTCAGCATCCCTTTTCTTAGTAACAACCCGTATGGCTAATAGCTCCTCTTGGCAGATATTCCGTGTAATGCCTTGACGAAAATGGTGGATTTTCAGCTGAATTCACTGTGTGAGCCGTCGAAGAACGAAGAGTCGGGATCATTAGTGTTGAAGAGTAAATACCCATGTACCTCCAGAGAAATCGACAATCCTTACCAAGAAGGAATTGGTACATTTTAGATTTATTAGTATCTTTAATACTTTACCTTGCGAAAATTCTAGAAATACTGTACTCTTATATTTGCTATGACAAAATGAATATTTCTTACTTCTTATCAAGAGAGACTGAGGGACTGGCCCGAAGATGTCTCGGCAACAGACTTAATGTAGAGTGCTGTGCCAAATCCAGCAGGCGATTGACCTGAAAGATAAGAAGAGTGTTTTATAGATTAAAAGACCTCTTCTTGTAATAAAACGGAAGAGGTCTTTTTGTATTCATAGGATATGAATTTGTTACTATTTCATAATCATCCCTATATATAAAATGAAGGGATGCCGCAAATTTAAAGAGTACAGAAAGAGTATTTCCATAACCATGTAAAAATAATAAAGAGGTGTACATCATGAGTTTAAACAACAAAGGGAATCCATGGGCTTTAACGCCGTTCATCGTTTTTTTGATATTATTTATAGGTTCTGGTGTTATTACTAGGGACTTTTACACATTTCCAGTAATTGTCGCCATTGCCATTGCTTCTGCTGCGGCACTGGCAATGAATCGAAAGGAATCGTTTAATCAAAAAGTAGAAATCTTTTGTAAAGGTGCAGGCGATTCAAATATCATGTTAATGGTTCTCATATTCCTATTGGCTGGGGCTTTTTCGGAAGTGGCCAATGGGATGGGTGCAGTAGAATCTACGGTGAATCTTGCTCTATCGGTTGTTCCGCAAAATCTATTAATGGTGGGGTTATTTATTATCGCCTGCTTTATCTCTTTATCTATGGGGACAAGTATGGGAACGATAGTAGCTTTAGCACCAATTGGAGTAGGAATTAGTGAACAAACGGATATTTCAGTTGCCCTATCCATGGCTGCGATCATTGGTGGGTCAATGTTCGGTGATAATCTTTCTTTTATTTCGGATACGACTATAGCAGCCGTCCGTACACAGGGAACGAAAATGAAAGACAAATTCAAAGTGAACTTTTTTATTGTTTTACCTGCTGCGATTATCACATGTGTTATCCTTGGTTTTCTGACGATGGGTGAACAAGCTACAATTTCTGGGGAAGCTTACAGTTGGATCAAAATTTTGCCTTATCTTTGTGTTCTAGTGGCAGCATTGGCCGGAATCAATGTATTCTTGGTTCTCTCTATCGGCATTGTCTTTGCTGGAATAATTGGTTTAGCGGATGGCAGTTATCATGCATTGGTAGTTATTCAAAAAATAGGAGATGGAATGGCTGGGATGTATGAAATCTCCTTCTTAGCAATTTTGATTGCAGGCATGGTTTCAGTCATCAAACATAACGGGGGTATAGATTATTTACTGAACCTCGTAACGAGAAAGAGCAAATCAAAAAAAAGTGCAGAGTTCAGCATCGCAGGATTGGTTGCTTTAACGAACCTTTCAACAGCAAATAATACAATTTCCATCATCATTGCTGGGCCACTCGCAAGAAATATTGCCGAAAAGTTTGGTATAGATCCACGGAAATCTGCCAGCTTGCTCGATGTTTTCGCTTGTAGTATTCAAGGATTATTGCCATACGGTGCACAACTACTTTTAGCGGCCGGTGTCGCACATATATCTCCTATCAGTATCCTACCCTATTCATTCTACCCAGTCTTGATTGGGATTTCAGGAATCATAGCCATTTTAATAGGTTTTCCTCGATTCTCGAAGAGGAAATAAAAATAGTATGGTTGGAAGAGTATCGATAAATCATGAATGTTACCCTGGAGCATGGTCTCCAGGGCTTTTTTTTAGAGTAAGTGATTTAGAATGGAAAGTGTGGATGAAACTTTAATTATTATAATATTCCAAAAAAACTAATATATACCTTCAATAATATTAAAATAGTATAATTAAATACTATATATGGGGTCACCCTTATTATTAAGTGTTTACTATTTTATAAAAGCGGGAACTTTAAAAGTATTGTATTGAAATAATTAGAGGTGGGTTCGTTTAAAAATGGAGATATTAGAAAAGTTTATTACAGAAACAAATGATTTATTATGGTCATCCATATTGATTATTTTATTAATTGGGATGGGCATTTATTTTTCTGTTCGGACTAAGTTCGTTCAATTTAGAATGATAAAAGAAATGATAAAACTTTTAGGGGAAGGGGCTACAGCGGACAAGAAAGGTGTATCATCGTTTCAGGCTTTTTGCATCAGTACGGCTTCTCGGGTAGGAACTGGTAATCTGGCAGGTGTGGCAATAGCCATCACAACCGGTGGTCCGGGAGCTGTCTTCTGGATGTGGTTAATTGCATTGATTGGATCTGCTTCTGCTTTCATTGAAAGTACTCTCGCACAAATTTATAAAGTCAAGGACGGCGAAGCTTTTCGTGGTGGTCCAGCTTATTATATGGAAAAAGCATTAAATGCACGCTGGATGGGTATCACGTTTGCAGTTTTAATTTCATTGACGTTTGGACTTGCTTTCAATTCTGTACAGGCCAATACAATTTCAAGCGCATTCAATGCCTCCTTTGGAATTGATAAATGGGTTACAGGACTCATCTTAGCTATTGTTACAGCTGTCATTATTTTTGGTGGGATTAAAATGGTTGCTAAAATTTCTGAAGTTATCGTACCGTTCATGGCTGGAGCTTATGTGTTAATAGCTTTAGGTGTCATTGTATTGAATATCACTGAGTTACCTAGTGTTATAGCTTTAATCTTTGAAAGTGCATTTGATGGATTAAGGGAAATAGCCAGTGGTGCACTGGGGGCGGCCCTGATGAACGGGATTAAGCGCGGTTTATTTTCAAATGAGGCAGGGATGGGGAGTGCACCTAATGCTGGTGCAACTGCAGATGTCACCCACCCGGTAAAACAGGGTCTCATCCAGTCTCTTGGCGTTTTTGTGGATACCCTTATTATTTGTAGTTCGACCGCCTTTATCATTTTATTTTCTGGGCTGTATACATCTAAAGAAACAGACGGTATCGTTCTCACACAAAATGCTCTAAGCGAGAATTTAGGTTCATGGGCTGGTGTCTTTCTTGCCATTATCCTACTCTTATTTGCCTTTAGTTCCATTGTTGGAAACTATTATTATGGAGAATCCAATATCAGTTTTATTAATGAAAAAAGAACTTGGATAAATATTTATCGAGCAGCAGTCGTTGGAATGGTCATATTCGGATCTATGGCTTCACTCGAGTTCGTATGGAATTTAGCAGATTTGCTGATGGGGTCCATGGCCATCATAAACTTGATTGCGATAGCTTTACTCGGGAAAATAGCTTTTGCAGCACTTGGCGATTATCAAAAACAAAAGAAGGATGGCAAAAATCCTGTTTTCCATGTAAATAATATTAAGGGATTAAAAAATGTAGAATGCTGGGGGGACCCAACTGATCATGTGGAAGGTTCGAGTAAAAAGGATATAAAATAAAAAGGAAGAATATGAATAATGATGACCTCGATTTTTGTCGAGGTCTTTTTTTTGGTTAGGTTATCTGAAAAATGATACTTTCTGGATGTCAGTGTTTTAGAGAGGGTTTGATGCTAATAAAAAGGTAATTAACTAATCCTGCTCAGTACTGATATTTTAAGAGGATGGTGAAGTTAATTAGATTTTTTGTAGGAATAAGTTCCTTTTTGAAAAATGGTAATATATAATATTGTTGGAAAATGTCGGCATTAAAGGATATCTTTAATTCTGCAATTGAGATACTATAATATTATATGATTCTACTAATTTTTTGAAAATAAATTGCACCCTTGTAGGTTTTTGGTGTTCAACTAAGTGAGTGGGGGAATAAAAATGAGTATAATCCTCGATAAGGAAAAAGTAGAAAACTCTGCACAAATGGAAGATGCAATTTTGATAGGGAGATTTCAAAATGGTGATGATGAGGCGCTAAATCATTTAATTATAAAATATAAAGGCCTTGTCAAAACGAAAGCTATGAAATACTTTCTGACAGGTGGAGATAAGGAAGATGTTTTTCAAGAAGGCATGATTGGATTGTATAAGGCTATTCGCGATTATAGGGATTGTAAGAATTCGGCCTCCTTTAAATCATTTGCAGAACTGTGCATTACTAGACAAATTATAACAGCAGTCAAAGCGGCCACTCGTCAAAAACATTCTCCATTAAATACCTATGTTTCCTTGTTCAGACCTATTTATCAAGGAGATTCCGAACAAGCACTCATAGATGTTGTTCCTGAACAAAAGCAAATGGATCCAGTTTCCATCTTAATAGGATTGGAAGAATTCAGCGAAATAGAGCTGAAATTAGCAGAACTCCTAAGTGAATTAGAAAGTACAGTTGTTGATTTATATATGGGAGGGCAAACCTATTTAGAAATTTCTCGAGAGTTGAATGTTCAGGTGAAGACAATAGATAATGCACTCCAAAGGGTTAAAAAGAAGTTGGATAAGTATCTGGAATCACGACTGATGGTTGATTAATTCTTCCTTCGTTATCTTAGAGAATCATACTTGAAAGTGGAGTGTTTATGCGTAAGGTTAAAACGGTAAAAATAGATGGTGAAAATGTTTTTATGTTTAATAGTGCAATATATATCTTCGAGGCAGAATCAAGGTATACATTGGAACTAGATATGGTTGTAAGCGAAATCGTTCTGAAAAAATATGGCAAGCTGGAAAATCTATTTATAGAAGTCGAATTGGAAGATGGTGAAGTTATCAGTACGATTATGCATCTTCGTGGTCTCGTGGGGGGTGGATTGCCGCAACTTAACCTATTTTGCGAGATGTATGATTTAGGGGACTATGGTGATATTCAGATAGTAAATGAAAATGATGTTTCCTTCCCTAATATAGAAGAGGGCATTACCCTAGAAGAAATAAGAAAAGTGGAAATGCCAAATGAAAAAATTAATCTTAAGCTTCATTTACCAATAGATCAAACTGAATGGCTAGCTAAACAAGGAAAAAATCTAAATGGAATAATGTTAGAAGCGATATACGACTACTGGAAAAAAGAAAACTTAAAATAAAAAATAAGGGGGGACCATATATGTTTAAAGAAGGTGGATCCCCAATCACTGAATTTATTAGATGGTGTCCCGACTGTAGTAAATATGTGCTCGTGAATAATCCGGTAATGGGAAGATACCGAAGGCACTAATTGGACTATATTCCGACAAGTATATTACTGAAAAAATGGTAGATTAGTCGGTTGCAAATGGCTCTTTTAAGGGTTTAATTCAGCAGAAATTGAAAAGTCTCTGCACAGATGGTCACAGGTAAATTGTCAAAATATCCTCTATGGTACATCTAGTCATTAACCATATATTTTTACAATAATCGTAAATATTTTTAGTGTAAAACACTCTACAGTAAGGATTATTTATGAGGGG
This sequence comes from Peribacillus sp. NPDC097675, assembly GCF_050277655.1. NCBI lineage: Bacteria > Bacillati > Bacillota > Bacilli > Caryophanales > Bacillaceae > Peribacillus > Peribacillus sp. NPDC097675. The sequence goes on from NZ_JBNNSK010000020.1 coordinate 32,130, forward strand.
TATAAATATTGTTTCCAGGAAGGTTCTTGATAATATTCCAGGATTCTATAGCGTCTTTTTTACTTTTCCCTTTATTCTTAGGGTCTGAAAAGTAGTCGTGGGTGAATTGATTATATTCAAATTGTGGAGCGATTTTTTTCTATATCCGGGCTCTTTTTTACATTCTTCTTCTATATTCCAAGCATCTAAAACATCACGTTATGTTTTTCCTACATTATTTTTAAAATAGTTCTGAATATGGATGGAAAAATGGAATGATGGACCGATAGTTGTTTTGAAAAACGCTCGAACATCTTGACTACAACGATGATGTTCCACAATTACTGTATCAAGACTCAATTTTCTTTGTTGTGTTTTATTATTCGAATGTACTATGGGAAGTCTGGGCGGCTTTTTTATCTCTCCTGTTTCAAGAAAAGTTTCTATTCTAGTTGATAATTCAATTTTAGATCCAACTGCGCTTATTCCGTTATCTCGACAAAACTGCTGAAGTTCTTTTTTTAACCAATAAAAATCCTTATATTCATGAACTCCTGTATGTTTGGAGAGAAAAGGCCTCATTGATAACCTCCTGAATTTTCTTGATATTTAAATTATAGAACATTTGTTCTTAATATGCAATATTATGATAACCAATGAAAATTTATTACTTTGCCAACACCGTTCCAAGAGAACGGTGTTATTTTTCGTTTTTTTTTGAAATATAGCATATAGTGTATGTCACTCAAAAAGAATTTTTGCAAGAGTCCAAACAAACTTTCTTATTAAACGCTCAATGAGTATTTGAAAATTAACCTCGCCAGAATAATCATTTAAACATCATAAACGATAGCTAAATTAAATAGTTATCCCAGAATAAACCTCGCTAGAATATATGTATATGGACAAAACCCGAAAAACCCGTTAGTAAACAAATAAAAATTTAATGGATGGTTTGTGGGATTTTATTAAATATTTTCCTTTTTGATGGAGAAGCTAACAAGAATAAATCAGGTTAGAAAGGAAAAACGTATGGATCACTTACAAATGGCACGAGCGATGTTTGGTACTAATATGGGTGTACATATTATATTTGCTACTTTAGGTGTAGGAATACCTATGATGATGTTGGCTGCTGAATTAATGTACCAACGGACGAAAGATTTGCAATATGTGGTCATGGCTAAACGCTGGACTAAAACGTTAGGGATTTTGTTAGGAGTAGGAATCCCTACAGGTACAATTGCCGGTGTACAGCTTTCACTTTTATGGCCTGGATTTATGGAGGTGATTGGGCGAGTTATGGCCCTTCCATTCCAAATTGAGATTTATGCTTTTATGGTTGAAGCATTATTCATGTCCATCTATGTGTATGCTGCTGAAAAAATAAGGCCTTGGGCTCGAATCCTAAGTTTATCCTTGGTCGCTTTTGGGGCTTTGGCATCAGCCGTGTTAATTGCGAACGTCCATGCTTTCGAGGGGACACCCGCTGGTTTTAGATTTGAGAATGGTGAAATTGTAGATGTGGATCCGTGGGCGGCTTTTTTCAATCCTAGTTTTTTGGTGACGGCAGGCCATACGGCAGTAACTGCATATACAACAGGAGCCTTTGCCATAGCAGCTGTTGCCGGCTACAAAATGCTCAAAAATAAGTATGGTTCATCGGAGTACAATTTTCACCAAAAGGCTTTAAAGTTAAGTATCGTGCTGGGGCTGATCTTTTCAATTTTAACAGCACTCAACGGTCACTCGACCACACAGCATTTATACCGGGAACAACCGGAAAAATTAGCTGCAGCAGAAGGTCTATTCGAAACGAAAGATCATGCAGGGCTCACATTGTTCGGATGGACAGACCGAGAAGATAGGGAAGTGAAATACGGAATTGAATTTCCTTGGGTGTTGAGCGTTTTGTCCGGGAATAGTTTTGATACCGTAGTTACCGGTTTGAATGATTTTCCCGAAGAGTATTGGCCGCCGCTTTATGTCCACACGCTGTTCAATGCAATGGTGATCATCGGGACAGCATTAATTGGATTATCCTTATTCGCATTAGCGTGGAATAAGGTATTTAAGAAAGATAGATATCCAAAGTGGCTTTTATGGCTATTTGTGGCATCTGGTCCGTTGGCGGTCCTTTCGATTGAATGTGGTTGGATATTCGCTTGTACGGGCAGACAGCCATGGACAATTTATCGAATGCTTACGACGGCTGATTCCGTAACTACTTATGAAAATCTAGGGTATCTCTTCACATTATTCATTATCGTTTACATCATTTTATGTGTATCTGTTGTATTTACACTTATCTATTATTTCAAGCGTCATTCTGTAACGGAAGATATTTTCAAGGCTGAACAGAAGGACGTTCAATTATTCGACTCTAATTCATAGAAAAAAGGGGGAAAGGTGAATGAATGATGCACTTCAGGCTATCACGCTTGTTTGGGGCTTTATTTTCTTATATGCAATCATGGCATCTATGGACTTTGGAGCAGGTTTTTGGGCGATGATTTATATCAAGAAAGAACATACGAATGCCACGAAAATCGCGAATAGTTATTTATCCCCGACATGGGAAGTAACGAATACATTCGTAGTGGGACTTGTCGTTGCCATATACAGTCTATTTCCAGGAGCGGTATTTTCAATTGGAGTAGCTTTAATCGTCCCAGCCAGTTTAATCTTGCTTCTTCTATGTATCAGAAGTGCTTTTCTTGTCTTCTCTCACAGTTTGGACAAGTATGAGAAGGTTTTGACTTATATATCAGGGATAACGGGCCTGATTATTCCTGGTCTATTGATTAGTGTTTTACCCATAACCCATCTTGGGTTCCTCGAGGTTATGGGAGGAAACGAAGAACTTAATTTAGGTAAACTTTTCACTAGCCCGAATGAATATGCCTTTTTGGGATTTGGAATTTTGAGTACGTTATTTCTTTCATCGTTACTACTTTCCGATTATTCAAAGCAGGCGGATGAACTAAAATCGTACAAAGTATATCGTCGAGATGCGATGATAACTGGTCCGCTCATGTTAGTAATGGCGTTTCTCGTGATGCTTACACTGAAAAAAGAAGCAGCATGGATCTATGAGGGAATGATGGAGAACTCTACACTTTTATTCCTATCGCTTATCTTTTTTATCATTAGCGGCGTAGCCCTTTTCCTTCCCTACTTTTCGAAGCGAGAGGTTAAAGGAATGCCAAGGCTCGCCGTAATAGCGATCATTATCCAATATATGATAGGTAGCTATGTGTATGGAGTCGCACACTTACCGTATATAATTTATCCGAACGTCAAGATTTTTGAAGCTTTTACCGACCCGAATTCATTCAGGGCAGTATTCGCTACATATATTGTCGGCTTTGCAATCTTGGTTCCCGGCTTTTATTACTTCTGGTCTATTTTCATGAAAGACCAACGTAGAAAGCTCAAAAAACGGAACATGTCCAATTAGTTAATAGAAAAAAGAGAGGGTATAGCCATGAATAAGTTAGCCTTACTAAAATACACGGTATTAGTACTTTCCATTTTTTTAAGCTATCAAGCGGTCGAAGCACATGATAAAAGTTTTCCAGAGGATGGAACCTATATTTCATCCAAAAGAGATGTCACGGGTGATCAAAAAATTGATATCATTCAGGTTCAAGGAACACCATATAATAAAGAAAGCAAGTTCCTAAAGGCAATCGAGTTGCGCGTGGAAAGTAACCGCCAATCTATTAATGTACCACTGGAATCCGGTTATAAGCCGGAACTGGCGCTTGCTGATTTGAATAAAGATGGGATTCAGGATGTATTGGTCACTGTTTTGACGGAAGGAATAGAACGTACGCTTAGCAGTTATGCTTATACTTTCAAAGGTGGAAAGGTCAAGGATCTGGAGGTTCCTCCGTCCGTACCTGTGACTGCTCAATTTCTAGACGGGTACAAAGCGGAAGTCCAGATTGAAGGGAAAAAGCCAATCGTTGTGGATGTTAGTTCCAGAAAGCAAGACTATGAAGAATTGGGAATATATCAGAATGGTAAGTTGAATGAATCTACTGAACTGTTGGTCAATTCATACACTTCTTTGAAACCGAAGACCCTTTTTGGAAAGGGGAAGGGACTAGCAGGTGTTCAATATGTAATGGGTAGCAACGAACGAGATCCATTGTTGGAAATTAAATCGTTCTGGTCTTTCAATCATGGCTGGGATCTAATTAAAACCGATGTCAAACCGGTTAAGAACAAGTAGGATGTTCACCAGAAATGGGCAGCCATCATAGGATAGGGTAAACGGTAATTTTCAAAAGGAGTATGAATGGATGCCAGAATTTCAACCGGATAAATTAACGGTAAAATTTATGCCACCCACCACCCCGTGCCTTCCAGTTGACGGAAGAAAGTATACCCTTACTCATTCTGATGAAACGGGTGCCCTATACCTGGCAATCGGGACGGAATATGATTGTTCAGCCTTGAATGTAAAATTGAGAGATGAAGTGATGGCTAATTGGGATGCGTCACTTGGTCAATATCTTTTAACGGTTAACGTTTATGTAGATGGAGTGGAAAATGAATATGCTCAGGCAAAAGCCCGATATACAATTTTTCGAAAAAACCTGAATTTGGCTATTACAGCTATAATTAACGGAGATAAAGAATTTTACTGTTTTTTCCCGTGGCTCGTTGATTGCCCGATTTATGTACAGTTTCAATCCTCTTTTCATGAATTTAACCAGCGTATTTTCTATGGCACACCTCGATACTACTGGCTTGATTGAATAATCCCCCCTTATGCTCCCTAAACGAGCTAGGTGGGGGAACTTCAAGAAAACTTTTGTAATATTTCCTATACTTAATTATTTGAAATTGACAAATTTATAAAATTTGGTAAAATCTAATTATAATCCAGTTGTAAATAAATTGGATTTTTTACTCAGAAATAAATGTAAGCGGATACATAAGGAGTGATGGCCTTACGGAGTTAAAAGAAAAAATCATAGAAACATCACTGAACCTCTTTGAACAACATGGTTATCACGGAGTCTCTGTGAACGAAATTGTAAAAGAAAGCGGAACAAGTAAAGGTGGTTTTTATCACCACTTTTCTTCTAAAGATGAGCTCTTGTTTGTCATACATGATTATTTTATATCCTATGTGTTAACGAAAGCACAGGAAGCCACCTCAGAAAGCATTCATCCTTCAGAAAAAATGCAAAAGATTATCCTATCGTTTGTTAAAGTGTTTGACCTCTATAAACCACATATCTCAGTTTTCTATCAAGAAAGCATATACCTTAAACCACCTTATGTTGAAGCAATCAAAAATAAACGTCACAAATATAAAGAAATTGTTTTTTCTGTGATTCAAGAAGGAATTGAAAAGGGAGAATTCCGCAGCGAGCTGCCGGTTGAAATAACTGGGATGTCTATTTTAGGCTTGGTGAACTGGACCTATAAATGGTATAAACTGGACGGCGAAAAATCAATCGAGGAAATCGGTCAAATCTATGTCGATTTAATTTTACAGGGATTATTAACGGAAAACATGAAGAATGATCCAAGGATTCAGCCTTTTTTACTGAAAAACCAGATTGCAATAAATAGGAAGTGAATCGCTCACATCCTATACAGACCAACTAGTCGGTCTCACTATGAAAGGGGAACGAATAAATGGATTTCTCACTCACAAAAGAGCAACAAATGATTAAGGAAATGGTAAGAGAGTTCGCAGAAAAAGAAATTAAGCCAATTGCAATAGAGTTGGATGCGAAGTCAATGTTCGCGGAGGATGTTTTCAAGAAGATGGGTAAATTAGGGTTGCTTGGAATTCCATTCCCAGAGGAATACGGAGGTTCAGGTGGAGATACGATATCCTATGCGATTGCTGTCGAGGAAATCGGTAAAGCTTGTGGAGGAACCGGATTGAGTTATGCTGCAGCCGTTTCTCTTGGTGCGAGCCCGATTTATTACTTTGGTACCGAGGAACAAAAGCAAAAATACCTTATCCCGATTACCACTGGTGAGACGCTGGCGGCATTCGGACTGACTGAACCGAATGCAGGGTCAGATGCTGGTGGCACGAGATCGACGGCGGTAGTGGAAGGTGATGAATATGTGATTAATGGTGAGAAGACATGGATAACAAACGCCAGCTACTCTAGAACGATCACAGTTACGGCCGTCTCGGGAAAAGACAGTCGGGGAAAAAATATTATTTCTGCTTTCATCGTCCCAACGGATACACCGGGACTAACGATAAACAGCAATTATGAAAAAATGGGGGTGCGAGCCTCTAATACATGCGAAATCATCCTGGATAATGTCCGGGTACCCAAGAAGAATTTATTGGGTGATCCAGAAAAAGGATTCAAGCAATTCTTGTTCACGTTAGATGGGGGAAGGATTTCCATCGGAGCATTAGCAGTTGGAATTGCTCAGGCTGCCTTCGACAGAGCATTGGCTTTTTCAAAAGAACGGGTTCAATTTGGAAAAACAATTTCTAATTTTCAAGCGATACAGTTCAAACTGGCTGATATGGCCATGGAAATTGAATTGGCGAGAAACATGGTTTATAAAGCTGCATGGTTAAAAGATAATAAAAAACCATTTGCAAAAGAAGCGGCTTTTGCCAAGCTTTTTGCAAGTGAAACCTCCTTCCGTACGAGCAATCAGGCTATTCAAATTCATGGAGGCTCAGGGTATATGCGTGAATACGAGGTGGAGCGTTACTTACGAGATGCTAAGTTACTAGAAATTGGTGAAGGTACTTCAGAGATTCAAAGAATGGTAATAGCGAGACAATTGGGCTGTTGATCCTTTTGAATTACGAATATGGAACATATTCACGGTAGTGCTTACTGGGAGATAGACAGGTAGTGTGACTTATCACATAAGTTGTTCAGCTTACTTATACATGATAGGAGGAGTTCGATGTCTGATTTGCAAGAAATCACTGTCGGCAAGCTGCTTCAAGAGACCGCTAATCAATATGGAAATAATGAAGCGGTTGTATATCATGAATTGGGTTTACGGTATACCTACAGTGAATTGGAAAGGGTTTGTCGTGAGGCAGCTCGTGGCTTTATGTCACTTGGTATTGAAAAAGGTGAACATATTGCTATTTGGGCAACGAATAAACCAGAGTGGGTCATTTCCCAATTTGCAACAGCCCAAATGGGTGGTGTACTTGTCACGGTCAATACGAACTATCGTACGAGTGAACTTGAGTATCTTCTCCGGCAATCGGATGCGACGACCATCATCTTGATGGAGCAATATCGTGATCATTCTTATATAGAAACGCTTTATGAGATTATTCCTGAATTAAAGACCGCCGATCCTGGTAAATTACAATCTAAGAAACTACCGAAATTAAAAAATATCATCATGTTAGGCGAAACACGATATCCCGGTACCTTTTTATGGTCTGATATCCTTGGCGGTAGTAGTCGGATATCCGAGGAAATGCTCGATATACGGATGAATGAACTGAAATCTGAAGATGTAATTAATATGCAATATACGTCAGGAACGACGGGATTTCCAAAAGGAGTCATGTTGACACACTCAAATTTGGTCAATAACGGGTTAAACGTAGCGTCCTGTATGAAACTTACAAACCAAGATCGGCTCTGTATCCCGGTACCGATGTTTCACTGCTTTGGATGTTCACTTGGAACGATGGCTTCCGTAGCTGTCGGGGCTACAATGGTGCCTGTCATTGAATTCAATCCACGTACCGTACTTCAAACCGTGGAGTCGGAAAAATGTACGGCTCTTCACGGGGTACCGACAATGTTCATTGCCGAGTTGAACCTTGACGACTTTGATGAGTATGATCTGCGTTCTCTTAGGACTGGAATCATGGCTGGGTCCACTTGTCCGATTGAAGTCATGAAAAATGTGGTGAATAAGATGGGGATTTCAGAAATCACGATTACGTATGGCCAAACGGAATCTTCACCTGGGATCACGATGACCCGTACAGATGACCCCATTGAACTTCGTGTTTCTTCGGTTGGTCGGGCATTGCCGAATGTGGAAGTGAAAATTATAAACCCTGCTACCGGAGAGGAACTTGAGAAGGGCCAACAGGGTGAACTTTGCTCAAGAGGTTACCATGTCATGAAGGGCTATTATAAAAACCCAGAAGCAACAAAGGATTCCATTGATTCTGAAGGTTGGCTCCATACTGGGGATTTAGCGGTTATGGATGAAAACGGGTATTGCAAAATAACCGGCCGCCTAAAGGATATGATCATTAGAGGGGGGGAAAACATCTATCCCCGTGAAATTGAAGAGTTCCTTTATCAGCATCCTGCGATATTAGATGTTCAGGTCTTGGGCATACCTGACAAGAAATATGGTGAAGAAGTAACGGCTTGGATTATTTTGAAAGAAGGAGAAGTCCTGACAGCAGAAGAATTGAGAGTGTTCTGCCAAGGAAAGATTTCTCATCACAAGATACCGCGTTACATTCATTTTACGGATGCCTATCCAATGACTGCATCCGGGAAAATCCAAAAATATAAGCTACGGGAGCAAACCCTTAACTTATTGACGGAACAGACGAAATAAGGAGGATATTGGATGATAAAAAAAGTTCTTATTGCAAACCGAGGAGAAATTGCTTCTCGTGTCATTCGCACTTGCAAAGAATTAGGAATCGATACTGTAGCCGTCTATTCTGAGGCTGATTCCGAATCGCCATTTGTCAGTTTTGCAGATGAAGCATACTTACTAGGTGGATCCCGTGTTCAGGAAAGTTACTTGAATGTCGATAAAATCTTAGAAATTGCTAAAGCTGCAAAGGTAGATGCCATACATCCGGGATATGGATTTCTAAGTGAAAATGCTGATTTCGCACGTTCATGTGAAGCAGCTGGCTTGATTTTCATTGGCCCTAAACCGGACGTCATTCAACAGATGGGCAATAAAGTGGAAGCCCGAAAAAAGATGGAGCAAGCAGGGATCCCGTTAGTACCAGGTTTCTCCCGTCCCTTAATGGATAGCATGGAAGCAGCGGCCGTAGCCGAAAAGATTGGATACCCTATTATGCTGAAAGCATCAGCTGGAGGCGGGGGCATTGGTATGCAGGCGATTGCTAATGAGGAAGAGCTCTCAAAAGCTTTCGAAGGAAATCAAAAAAGGGCACAATTATTTTTCGGCAATGGAGATATGTTCATCGAAAAATTGATTGAGAAACCACGTCACATCGAGATTCAAGTACTGGCAGACACGTTTGGTAATGCCGTTTATTTATGGGAGAGGGAATGCTCGATCCAAAGACGCCATCAAAAAGTCGTGGAAGAGGCGCCATCTTCTTTTCTTGATGAAGAAACACGAAGGAAAATGGGTGAAGCAGCCATAAAGGCCGTGCAGAGCATCGGTTATCACAATGCAGGTACCTTGGAATTTTTAGTTGATGCTAATAAAAAGTTCTATTTTTTGGAAATGAATACACGTCTTCAAGTGGAACACCCAGTCACTGAGGAAATTACCGGTCTTGATCTTGTTGAACAGCAGATCAAAATCGCTAACGGTGAAAAACTCTCTTTTACCCAAGAAGATGTAAAAAGACAGGGTCACGCCATAGAAGTGAGGATTTATGCAGAGGACCCTAAGACATTCTATCCAGCACCCGGTAAAATTACGGGTTTGTCCCTCCCAGAAGGTGAAGGGATTCGCCACGAGCTCGCCGTACAGGATACCTCGGTCGTTTCCCATTTTTATGATCCGATGATTGCCAAGTTGGTAGTAAGCGGTGCTACCCGTGAGGTTGCAATTGATCGATTAAAAGAGGCACTGGAAAACTATAAGGTTGAAGGAATTAAAACGAATTTACCGCTACTTAAGGAAATCATTGAACATGAGGCGTACTATCAAGGAGAAACAACCACAGATTTCATCAATAAATATATTAAAAAAATCAAGGTTTAATAGATGGATACAAATTACTTCGTGATCATAACTAAATGAGGAGGACTTAATAATGGAAGAATTAAAAGCAAGCATGGCAGGAAGTGTATGGAAGATCCTAGCGGATAAGGGGCAAAGTGTGGATGATGGACAGGAAATCATCATTTTGGAATCTATGAAAATGGAAATTCCCATTGTCGCAGAAAAGGCTGGAACACTCAAGGAACTTAAAGTGAGCGAGGGGGATTTTGTTAATGAAGGCGATGTTTTGGCCGTCATTGAATGAAGAGACGGAGGGATAGGATGAATTGGCCTGAAAAAGTAACCATTAAGGAAGTAGGCCCTAGGGATGGGCTTCAAAATGAGAAGGTCATCGTACCGACGCAAAGGAAAATAGATTGGATCGATCAGCTTTCGGCGACCGGCCTTACTTATATAGAAGCGACTTCTTTTGTGAATCCGAAATGGATCCCTCAATTGGGAGATGCATTGGAAGTAGGAAAAGGAATCAAGCGTAATCCTACCATCACATATGCGGCACTCGTTCCGAACCGTAAGGGCTTGGAGTCTGCCCTAGAAGCGAGTATGGATGAAATTTCGGTTTTCATGTCAGCCAGCGAAACTCATAACTTGAAGAATATAAACAAAACAATCCCGGACACTTTCCCTGTTCTTAAGGAAGTTATCGATGAAGCAACTGCCATTGGAAAACCAGTAAGAGGGTATGTTTCCACAGTTTTCGGCTGCCCATATGAAGGGGCAATTGATATCGAGAACATTTTTCGGGTATGTGACCAATTATTCGAGTATGGAATCAATGAACTATCATTAGGAGATACAATCGGTGTGGCTTCTCCCAGACAAGTGGAAGAGTTCCTTGAGCAAGCAGTGAAACGATATGATAAAAGCCTACTTGCACTCCATTTTCATGATACGAGAGGGATGGCTCTTGCCAATGTCCTCAAATCACTGGACTATGGTATAACCACTTTTGACTCTGCGCTAGGAGGACTTGGGGGCTGCCCTTATGCACCGGGTGCAAGCGGAAATGTGGCTACAGATGACTTGGTTCACATGCTTCATAATATGGGAATTTCTACAGGAATAGACACCGAAAAATTGATTAAGTCAGCTTCCATGATGCAATCCTGTTTGGAAAAACCCTTGCCTAGCCATCAGATGGCCATTTATAACGCACAATGAATCAAGAGGAAGTGGGTGAGGCTATGTTATCAAATGTAAAGGTCAGTCATGAGGAAAATGGAATTGTCATGGTGACCTTGAATAGGCAGGATGCGGCCAATGCGTTATCGAAGGAATTACTCCATAACTTACATGAAGCGTTAAATGAATTGAAAGAACTGCCTAATCTTCGAGCAGTCATTTTAACAGGAGCAGGCGATAAGGCGTTTTGTGCAGGTGCCGACCTAAAGGAACGGGCTGGGATGAATGAAATGGAAGTCAGGGAAACGCTAAAGCTAATCGGTGATACCATATCAGCAGTGGAAAATCTTCCGGTTCCAGTCATTGCTGCGATAAATGGTTCTGCTTTTGGAGGAGGCCTAGAGTTAGCTCTAGCCTGTGATATTCGTATTGCCTCGAACACGGCAAAAATGGGGCTAACGGAAACTTCTCTTGGTATTATTCCAGGTGGGGGTGGGACTCAGCGCCTGCCAAGGATCGTTGGCACAGCGACTGCGAAAGAACTGATTTATACGGCAAGGAGATTAGACGCGCCAACAGCTAAACACATGAGAATCATCAGTGATGTGATCGATCCTAACCTATTGCTTGCAGAGGCGAAAAAACTGGCGAGGGAAATAGCAGCTAATGCCCCGTTAGCCTTACGTGCTGCAAAAAAGTCGATCAATCAGGGAATGGATACTGACTTAAAAACTGGACTGCAAATCGAACAAGACTGCTATCAAACGACGTTACAAACCCGTGACCGACTGGAGGGTCTGTCGGCATTTAAAGAAAAACGCAAACCGGTATTCAATGGTAATTGACTTCGATTGAAGGAGGAACATGAATGGTAACAACCGATAAACTCACCGAACAGGTTGAAAAAATAAGTAAGGGTGGTTTGGAAAAGTATCATCAAAAGAATGCGGAAAATGGTAAGCTTTTCGTACGAGCAAGATTAGAGTTGCTATTGGATGAAGGAATCGATATTGAGGATGCCTTCTTTGCAAATTGTACGAGTGATGGACTTCCTGCAGATGGGGTCGTCACGGGGATGGGGAAAATCAACGGCCAGACAGTCTGTGTCATGGCCAATGACTCGACTGTGAAGGCCGGATCATGGGGGGCCAGAACGGTTGAAAAAATCATCCGTATTCAGGAAACAGCCGATAAGTTACAAGTTCCACTTCTTTATCTAGTCGATTCAGCAGGTGCCCGCATTACGGATCAAGTCGAAATGTTTCCAGGAAGGCGTGGGGCTGGCCGGATTTTTTATAACCAAGTAAAACTATCCGGTAAAGTTCCACAGATTTGCCTCTTGTTCGGTCCTTCCGCTGCCGGTGGAGCGTATATTCCAGCCTTTTGCGATATCGTCGTCATGGTTGAAGGAAATGCATCGATGTATTTAGGTTCACCCCGAATGGCCGAAATGGTCATCGGTGAAAAGGTGACAGAAGAGGAAATGGGAGGAGCTAAAATGCATTGTTCTGTATCAGGATGTGGTGATGTACTAGTACATTCTGAACAAGAATCCATTGCTTTTGCCCGTAGGTACTTAAGTTATTTTCCAGGGAATTATCAACAAAAGCCAAAAGCATTCCAATCAGTACAACCAGCTGATTTTGAAAAAACAATTGAAGAATTGATTCCGAAAAATCAGAATGCTGCATTCAATATGTATGACTTAATTGACAGGATTATAGATCGTGAATCATTTTGTGAAATCAAGAAGTTATTTGCACCTGAATTGATTACAGGTCTCGCCCGATTAAATGGGCAATCAGTGGGTATCATCGCCAATCAACCACGAGTCAAAGGAGGAGTATTATTCCATGATTCGGCTGATAAGGCAGCCAAGTTCATTAACTTATGTGATGCTTTTCATATCCCGCTTTTGTTTCTTACGGATATTCCAGGTTTCATGATTGGAACGAAAGTCGAACAGGCAGGCATCATCCGACATGGTGCAAAAATGATTTCTGCCATGAGTGAAGCCACAGTACCGAAAATTTCGGTTGTTGTGCGTAAAGCTTATGGCGCCGGATTGTATGCAATGGCCGGTCCTGCTTTCGAACCGGATTGTGTCTTGGCATTACCGACCGCATTAATTGCCGTTATGGGTGCGGAAGCTGCCGTTAACGCTGTCTATGCGAATAAGATTAATGCAATGGAAGCGGAAGAACGTCAGGCTTTTATCCAACAAAAACGAGATGAATATAATGAAGATATCGATATCTACCGTTTAGCTTCGGAGATGATTGTCGACGCAATCATTCAACCCAATGATCTGCGTGATGAATTGAGTAAGCGGTTTGAAGCATATAGCAGTAAACAGTTAACTTTTACTGATCGTAAGCATGGGGTTTATCCGGTCTAATTATGTTATTTGTATGAAGCTAAACTCTATAATGAATCCCCCCCACTTAAGAAGTATTAAGTGGGGGGTATTTATACTTTTTCAGTTTCGGAAGTAAGGTGAAGGATAACTTTATTTATTCTTTTTTTACATACCACCAGGCGTATTTTTCCTTAGCTGACATTATTCTAAATAAGATCGATAAAAGGCCGATAAATAGGTATAAGACGTACTCACATACTGTTCTTAAATCATATTTTGAGGTGAACCATCTTGTTTAAATTTTCAAAGGTTAAATCAATTAAATCATCGCTAATAAGGTTATTATTTGCTTTAATAGCATGTTTGTTAGTGTTTAACCTAGCTACATTATACTATGATTCTTCTAAATCTATTGAACAGACCTTCAAGGAAATGGGTGTTCAGGACGCTTTAAGGATAACTTCAAGCCTTGATCCCATCCTTTATCAGGAATTTGTTGAAAATCCCCAGAAGAATGACCCTTACTTTCAAATTCAAAAACAATTAAATGATTTTCGAATAAAGTCGGGTGCTCTTTATGTATATACATATGCTATTAATAATAATCAGGTTCAATTACTGATTGATGGGCAGCCACCTGAAGAGTCTTCCACCATCGGTGAAGTTACGACATCATTATCCGTTACAGATTTATTACCGGTACTATCAGGGAAAACGGTGAGCACAGACATCATTAAAGATGAGAAGTACGGAAACTATATGTCTTCTTTTGCTCCCATTAAAGATAGAGAGGGAAAAGTAATAGGCATTCTTGGCATTGATAAAGAGGCCGAAATGATCCAATCGATTAAAAATGGGGTATTATCCAGTTTGTTACCGATCGTTATTGCAGTTTCTGTTATTTTTACCTTACTCATTCTTGGAATCGTCTACTATTATCTCGCTAAGAAGCTTAATCCTCTAAAGCGATTATCAGATGTAGCCAATTCTATTACAAAGGGCGACCTTGAAGAGGCCTCGACTTTAACGAGGGAATATAGAGTAGAATCTACTGATGAAATAGGATTACTCTATGCGTCCTTCGAAAAAATGACAGAAACCTTATCTGAAATGATAAAAAAAATACATGATCTTTCATCGTCATTACATAAGCAAAGTAGTAAATTGAATAATTCTTCTAGTGAAGTAAATGAAGGGACAACCCAAGTGTCTGTCACTATGGATGAAATGTCGAGTGGTGCAGAGTCACAAGCCAACTTAGCTTCTACACTTTCGGTGGATATGAAAGAGTTCTCCGAGATTATTGCGGCAACGAATAAACAAGGCCAAGAGATTACAAAGTCAACAGATATAGCAATAAATGATTCACAGACCGGTATGCAATTAATGAGCTCATCAATAGAAAAAATGCAAGAAATCTATAATATTGTCTTAGAATCAGTGAATCAGGTGAAAACTTTGGAAACACAAAATAATGAAGTGACCACACTTGTCACACTCATTAGTAATATTGCCGATCAAACGAATTTACTCGCTTTAAATGCTGCGATTGAAGCAGCTCGAGCAGGAGAACAAGGTAAAGGGTTTGCCGTAGTGGCAGATGAAGTTAGGAAACTTGCTGAACAGGTTTCCGAATCTGTAAACGGTATTTCTACAATAGTGGGAAACGTTAATAACAACTCGAAGAATATGGTGGAAATCCTTACAACGGGGTTAGAGAAAGTGGATGAAGGGAGAGGGAAGCTTCATAAGACAGGAGAAACCTTCAATGACATATATAAGGAGTTATCAAATATGAATGGATTGGTTCATTCAATGGCTAACCAACTAATTTTATTGACGGATAATGAAGAAAAAATGAAGGAATCTATTGAAGAAGTTGCAGCCATATCTGAACAAAATGCTGCTGGTATAGAAGAGGTAACTGCATCTGCTCAACAGATTAACGCGATGAGCGGAGAAATGAATCAGTTAGTTTTCAGTTTAGCCACTGCGTCTGAAGAATTAGAGGAAATGAGTAAAAGATACAAAGTTTAAAAGCGAGGAGAGGCTGTCCCAAAAAGGGAACAGCCTTTTGTTAGTGTGCCCGGCATGGGTGCAATCTATAGGGTGTGAGTCCCGAACCATGAAGGCAGTAGTAGTGGTTAGCTTAATGCAAGGGTGTCCACGGTA
>NZ_JBNNSK010000021.1:0-32516 GCF_050277655.1 Peribacillus sp. NPDC097675
CTTCAGCGCCGATGGTAGTTGGGGGTTTCCCCCTGTGAGAGTAGGACGCCGCCAAGCCATTTGAAAGGTCAGCCATTGTGCTGGCCTTTTTTTGTGTTTTTTGATGAAATTGATTGGGAAATTAGAAACATTCCTTTTTATTCTTGGTTTTGAATGTGAAGGATATTATTTATTTTTTTCGGATAACCATAGGGGATTAGGGACAGAATTCTTCGTTTCTAAAAGGAAATATGTTAAACTAAACTTAGTTCTGAAACTGTCATTGGGGGAATAGCCTATGGATACCTCTGCTAAAGATGAAATGATTTCTTCGTTTGCTGGATGGTTGGAAGACCAAGGGAAATCAGCTAATACAATTAAAACGTATACAGGTGTTCTTTCTCAGTTTTGTGAACAGACACAAAAAGTACTAATGGAGATTAACTCTGAGGACATTCAATTGTATCTTGATTATTTAGAAAATTGCAAGAAAAGTCCAGGGACAATAGAAAAACATTACAATGCTTTAAATGTATTTTTTAAATTTTTAGAAAAGCCCCAGATTATGCTATCTGTTGAGCGTAAGGTTAAGGATTCCAAAAATGAGGCCCCTGAGTCACTAAATATCAAAGAACAGGAAGCTCTTTTAAAAGACATAGAGGCAGAAGGAAACCTTAGGAATATTGCCATTGTATACCTTTTATTACATACGGGTATTCGTGTTTCGGAGCTATGCGATTTAAACGGAAGTGATGTTATCATGGAAGGCAACAGGAATTATATACTTGTCCGGAATGCAAAAGGTGATATTGATCGAACAGTTCCACTTACCGATTTAGCCGTACAGTATGTGAAAAACTATCTCTGTTCACTGAAGGAAAAAGCAGATCCATTGTTTATTTCAAGTTATAATCAAAGAATTACGCCGAGGTCGGTACAATATATATTAAAAAAATACAATGTACACCCACATAAGTTACGACACACCTTTTGCCAAAGGTTAGTGGATAACGGTATTGATATACAAACTGTCTCCAAACTTGCAGGCCATAAGGATTTAAACGTGACAAAGCGTTACCTAAAAGATAAATCGTTGAATCTGGAAAATGCAATAGATCAGACTTTCACCAAACATTAATGTTTTAAATATAAGTTTATGGAGGAACGGGGGAAACTCGTTTCTTTTTTGTGTTAAGGGACAATAACTAATGTAAGTATTGGTGAGCGCACTATACCACCTTTTACGGGTAACTCGTGTCATTAGAAAGCTCTCTAAGGCCCTGATTCCTTTCCCGAGAGCCATGGCACTTATCATCATTAGAGCCTGGTAATGTACCCTACGCTTTTAAATTCCTTAAGCATATTGAGAATTCGAATGCTAGTCATCTACTAATGTAACCGTATAAGTATTAGATAAAAGAGTTTTTTTATTTTTTATTTGTCTCTACCCGTTATTTTTTTCATAGTGATAAGCACGAGAGGGCCTAGTTAACTTAATTGCTTCTTCCTTTAATGATTGAGTTTTAAAAGGGATGAAAAAGGAAAAAGTAAGGGTAGTTAAATAAATGGGGGGAATAGGATATGAGATGGAAAAAAGGAATGTTAATTTATAACGAAAGTGCAGGGAATAGTAAGGTGGAAAAAGCACTGGAGGATTGCCTTCCCATTCTAACGCCTCATTTAGATGAATTTCTTATCCTTCAGACCAAGGAAAAAGGTGATGCGCGTCAGTTTTGTTTAGATTATGGGAACGACATGGATGTGGTCTTTGTTTTAGGAGGTGATGGAACGGTGCATGAGTGTGTGAATGGTCTTTCTCCACTTGAACGTCGTCCGATATTGGGGATATTGCCTGGAGGGACGTGCAATGATTTCTCCAGAACATTAGAGATACCTCAAAATATTCGTCGTGCAGCAGAAGCTTTAGTACATGGAAATGTTCGTATGATTGATGTTGGGAAGGCGGATGATAATTACCTTTTGAATTTTTGGGGAATTGGCCTGATCTCAGATACGTCAAACAATATAGATGAACAAGAAAAAAATAAATTTGGGAAGATTGGTTATTTTTTAAGCGCAATCAGAACGATAGGGGAAAAAGAACCTTTTTCCTTTAGACTTGAATATGATGAAAAATGTGTCGAAGGAAAAGCTATAATGATTTTAGTCTTAAATGGTAGTTATATCGGTACGAACTCCTTGCCTTTCCCGCTGGTCAATCCAGACGATGGGCTATTTGACATCGTCATCGTGAAGGAATCTAGCCTAAGTGTTTTCAAGGAGATATTGGCCATGAAACAATCTTTGTCTGAAAATACCAGCTCTGATTCAGGCGTAATGTATATCCAGGCAAGTAAATTGAAGGTAAAAACGAAAATACCATTTGATGTCGACATGGACGGGGAAATCTACAAACAGACACCGACTGATATTGAAGTACTGAAACATCATCTTGCTTTATTGGCTCCAAACTCAAGGGACTAATCTATTTGGTATAAATTTTTATATATATTCTTCCTTATTTCTGCATTTGCTTCCAAAATAAGATAAAATATTATATTAAGTGATATTTCATTTTTTGCAGGAGGAACAAACATGATATACCAGGTACGATTGTTAAAAGGTATTTTTGAACCAAAAAGGAGCCGTTACCAATTGCAAAATGCGGAGGCGGTTACGCGGATTGGCTGGAAACTACTATTATTATATTTTCTTAGTATCCTAGTTTTTGCAGTAGGTGGATATTTCGGAATTGGTTCAGAATCGTTTTCTAAGAATATTACGGAGATGGATGCTGAAGAATTTGAAACAGGAAAATTGCTAGTCTTGATTGGCAATATGGTTGCGGGTATTTTTTATCCAACTATCTATGTCTTTTTATCATCTTTATTCTTTTGGGTTGTAGCCGATATTCCATACATAAAAACTGTCATTGTTCAAATGATTTTATTTAGTTTGCATATGCTCGAGAAGATTTTGTTAATTCCCCTTTTTGTCCTGATGGATATTGGGAATGATGCCAATCCCTTTTCATTGGGTGTCGTCAGTCAGTACTTTATTCGAAGCGATTACTTTATTCACTTTTTTAGTGAAGTCACCATTTTTCAAATTTTAATCATCTCTCTACAATATTATTATTTGAAAATATATACGGAACGAAGTAAGGCCTTTGTCTTTTCAATGATTATTTTATTTTATATTGCCTTGTGGTTTGCTAAAGCATTCTTAGCATACCTACAAGTTGGCGTATTCGTATAAGGTGGTGAGGAAAGTGAAAAAGTGGAAAGTAACAGCCCTATCAATTGTTTCAGTGGCTTTTATATCGGGTAATATATATTTGATTGAAAAAAAAGACAGTAAGGTTGAACGAACTGTTTTTACGGAAAATTGGGTAAAGGTTAAAAAAGAAACTATAACTGAATCTTTTCGAACGAAGGGTATCTTAAAACCGGCAGAAGAGTTTGATGTCTATTTTGATTCAAAGAACAATGATTTTCAGAAGTTTCTAGTTCGCGAAGGGGACGAGGTAACGGCTGGAACATCGCTATTTGAATACACCACAACCAAACTTGACGCTTTAAAGGATAATTTAGAAGCGGAAAAAGCAGCGGCTCAAGGAGAAATTACTGGGATTGACGAGTACATAAAAAAATTAAATGCTTATCAAAGCAGTCTGACACTTGATACGAATAAAACGGTTATTGATGAAACGGTTGAAAAGAATTTGAATATCGACATCACCACGTCTTCCTCGGATTTAATTAAAAGTAATATTGAGCAAGAAAAGTACAAGCAGGAACTTGAAAAAAGTAGCCTGAAGGAAAAAGTGGTCATGCTAGATGCTCAATTAAGTTCTATTGAGGTACAAACGAATGCTGTCGAGACGACAAGTCAGGCGGACGGTACAGTGAAAAACATCAATAAGAATTTGTCGAACCCGATTATTTCAATCGCTTCTTCAGAAATGGCTATTGAAGGAACCTTTACTGAAGAACAGTTAAAGAAGGCAACGGTGGGAATGGAGTTAAAGGCAATTTCTCCTGATTTGAATAAGAATTTGGCTGGAACAATAAGTCGTATACATTCTTATCCAAAAGAGGAGCCCAATCTTAATGAAGAAAATAGATATCCATTCCAGGCGAATATCGTGAAAGATCCGGAAGTGACTGAACCGTTATTAGCCGGTTCAAAGGTTGACCTTACGGTGATAACGAATGTGAAGGCGGGAGTGCCGGTCGTACCCACAATAGCGGTACATGATGGCAAGCAGCCACATGTTTATGCATTAACCAATAAAGGATATGTGAATCGTCAATACCTTACAAAAGGGGCTCAGGCAAAAGGGAAGCAGGAAATCCTTAAAGGTCCAACAGTTGGCGATGTCATTTTGCTAGATCCAAAAAAGGTAGTGAAAAACCACTCGCATTTCATTACACCGCTTCGTATCGAAAAAATAAATTCCGGAACTTTTAAGAAATTATCCACCCGGGAGAAAATTAGATACATTTTACTAGGAATTTTGGAAAAATAATTCATATTGATCTGAAATTAGTTATTAACCTTTTTTGTCCTTAAACTAATTACCTATTTAAACAATAAGTGTAAACTAAAATAGCTCTTAATATTCAGAATTTATCAATGTGTATCAAGGCTTGGATATCAAAATATATTTACAGATTTATATTTTTAGTATAATATTTTAATATAAGTTAGTTCGCTTAATCTTATAAAAAAGAACGGGGGAACCATTTTTGCGGATTAATCCGCTAGGGGTGAATTCAGAGATGAAAGGGCCATTGTGTTTCCGATTCCTAACCCGACAGCTAACCCCGTAAGCGTCTTCGAGGGAACATGTGTGAATAACACGCGAAAAGGGAAAATGACACGTAGTGTGTCTTTTTTTTAAGCGTAAGGATAGAAGTTTTTCAATATACAGAAAAATTTTTTTCTTTTTATTAGTATCTTGTTTCCCTTACCGAGACAAATGTTTTTACATCAAAGACTATATGGAAGGTGAGGAAATTAAATGAAGAAATTCAAAACGAGTTTAGCTACTCAAATTTTTGCTGGCTTAATTCTAGGGATTATCGTAGGTGCTATATTTTATGGAAGCGAGACAGCCCAAGGCTATCTACAACCATTAGGCGATATCTTCTTACGGATGATAAAAATGATCGTCGTTCCAATTATCGTTTCTAGCCTTATTGTTGCAGTTGCAGGTGTGGGCGATTTAAAATCAGTAGGGAAATTAGGTGCGAAGTCACTATCCTACTTTATAGTAGTAACACTAGTTGCAATTGGCGTAGGCTTATTATCAGCTAACATTATTCAGCCTGGTGCAGGCGTGGACATGGGGAATCTAGAACAAACTGATATTTCTACCTATGTTGATACAGCTGAATCTAAGGAACATGAATCTTTTATAGACACAATTGTTCATATTGTACCATCTAATCCGATCAAAGCAATGGTAGAAGGCGATATGCTTGCCATCATCTTCTTCTCAGTCTTGTTTGGACTAAGCATTGCAGCCATCGGTGAAAAGGGAGAACCAGTTTTCCGTTTCTTCCAAGGTGCGGCGGAAGGCATGTTCAACTTAACGAATATGGTTATGAAATTTGCTCCAATCGGGGTGTTTGCACTAATCGGTGTGACAATTTCTAAATTCGGATTATCATCCTTAATTCCATTAGGGAAATTAGCCCTTTCTGTTTACGGGACAATGATTTTCTTCGTGATTGTCATTCTTGGGCTGATTGCAAAATTCGTCGGCTTCAGTATCTTTAAGTTAATTGGGATTTTAAAAGAAGAATTAATTTTAGCATTTTCTACAGCAAGTTCTGAAGCAGTTCTTCCAAGAATCATGGAGAAGATGGAGAAAGCGGGATGTCCTAAGCATATTACATCCTTTGTTATTCCAACGGGTTATTCTTTCAACCTAGATGGTTCTACATTATATCAAGCTTTAGCTGCAATTTTCATTGCTCAAATGTATGGCATAGACCTAAGCGCTTATGAGCAAATTACGCTAATGTTAGTGTTAATGATTACCTCTAAAGGGATTGCCGGTGTACCAGGCGTATCATTCGTCGTGCTTTTAGCGACATTGGGAAGTGTCGGTATCCCAATTGAAGGACTAGCATTCATTGCAGGTATTGACCGTATTCTTGATATGGGTCGTACAGTGGTTAACGTTATCGGTAACTCTCTTGCGGCGATTGTCATTTCTAAGTGGGAAGGTCAATTTAACCCACCAGCAGAAAATGATAAACTCGAACAAGCTTCATAATATGGTTAAAACTCCAGGGTGAAAACACTCTGGAGTTTTTTATTTGCAAAAGGCCATTGAAGTTGGAATAATCATCTTTCATATACTACAATTTGGTTCTTTTATCTCCTGTCTAGTTCCTTTAATGTATAAATACATTGGGAAGTTAATATCTGGCTGTTTTCTTATTATAGAGGGATTTGTAATTCTATATACTATAACCTTCGTGAATAATGAAAAGTTTGATAAAATATAATCAATGATGAAAGGGTCGGGGGGAATGTGAATATGAAAAATGAAGGCAATGACATCTTATATATGCATATGCAGGCTTCCGAACGATTTATCCTTTTTAACGGCCTTACTTTTCGGGAATTTTTTTATTCCCTGCCAAATGGCATGAATTCCATCTTATTATTGAAACATCAATATGATGGTGGGGAGTACAATTTAAATGTCTTGCTTGAGAGCGTGTCATCCGAAAACATGACTAAGCTTTTAAAAGAGGATGTCCGTGCATATGGTGATTTCTGTTGGATTGACTTTGAAGAAGCAGATAGTCTAGAAGAAGTGGATGGAAGGGAATTAGCAGAACTCCTATATCTAGGGCATACCAAAAATCATTTAGATCATCCTCCTTTCTTTCGTAAATTGAATAACCAATTTGTATACTTAGCCCAGGACGATGGATGGTTTAATAAAGTTTACTTTCGTTCGATCTCGACGTACTATAAGATGCTGGGAAACTTGCTTCCTTCAAAACTAGAATCATTGAAGGTGGAAAGATCGTGGTTAGGAATGAGGAAGAAGAAAGATTTGCCGACAATACCTTTAGAAGTTATTTCTTCTCTTGCTCCTATTTTGGCGGAAGGTGTCGTTTTTTCTTTTAGACATGTCAAGTATACAAGGGCAAAAATAGAGATCCCAGCATGGGTTGTGGGAGATTATTTGAACATGGATGAGATGCATGATGATTTTATAGGAAGGAAAGTACAAGGGCCTGATGCCTTTCTTACTTTTCAACGTAAAGAAAGGGTCTGGGAAAGCGTCATAAATACGACTCTTTATAAATAATTCCTCTTTCGTTCACTAAGAATCATGGTCGTAGGACTTGCAGCCAGACGCATAACTTATAATTGTACCCAGGGAGCTTGGAAGTTTCACTTTTCCCGCTTTAGTGTAAAATGATACAATGGAATATGGTTAAAAGAATATTGGAGGGTAATAACTCATGAAAACTAAACTTGGTTTGCTTTATGGTGGAAAATCTGCAGAACATGATGTTTCTTTGCAGACAGCTTTAGCGGTCATTAAAGCTCTCGATTTAGCAAAGTTTGATATATATCCGATTTACATAACAAAAGAAGGTTCTTGGGTAAATGGACCAAAGTTGACTGAACCGGCAAAATCTGTGGAGGAATTGGCTTTATCATCTGACAAACTGTCATCTCCATTGTCTTTGCAAGCACATTTAACTGATGAAGACAGTGGGTCTACGGGGTATGATGTCATTTTCCCTCTTCTACATGGACCGAATGGTGAAGATGGAACGGTACAGGGTATGCTTGAATTGTTGAACCTTCCTTATGTGGGAAATGGGGTACTCGCTTCATCGGCAGGGATGGATAAGGTCATCATGAAAAACATTTTTGCACAAGCAGGACTACCACAAGTTAATTATACTTGGTTCATCCGCTCCGAATGGGAAAATAACATGGAAACATCCATACAAAAGGTAGAAGAAGTATGTGGATACCCTTGCTTTGTAAAGCCTGCTAATCTAGGTTCAAGTGTAGGGGTCAGCAAATGTAATACACCGGATGAATTGAAGAAAGCAGTGGCAGAAGCATTCCAATTCGACCGGAAGATTATTATTGAAGAAGGAGTCATTGCTCGTGAAGTGGAGTTTGGCGTTATCGGTAATGATACCCCCTCTTGTTCCGTTGCGGGAGAAATCATTCCGAAGACTGATTTTGACTTCTACGATTATTCAGCTAAGTATGTTGATGGAAATTCAGCGATGGCTATACCTGCCGAAATAGAGGAAAGTGAATATAAAGCTTTATCTAAAATGGCCATAACGGCCTTCAAGTCACTGGATTGTTCGGGACTTGTACGTGCAGACTTCTTTTTGACGAAAGACGGAAAAGTCTATATCAATGAAGTGAACACAATGCCAGGCTTTACGCCATTCAGCATGTTCCCACTATTATGGAAGCATACGGGCCTTGAATATCCACAATTAATTGAAGAGCTTGTGAAGCTTGCTTTAGAGCGCTATGAAGAAAAACAACAAATTAAATATACAGTTTAAGTAGGAAAGTAAAGTGGGTACATACATCATTTGTATGAAAAGCTCACTCTAGCAAGCAGGAATCGGTTCTTCATGCCGATTGCTGCTTAGTTTTGTTGTAAAGACAATAGAAGAACGGGTTCGATGAAAGAAGGAGGAACGAAATTGATAAAGAGAACGTTGAAACAAGTGTCTGAGATGGTAAATGGATTGAATGATAGTAAGGCATTAGAGCTCATTGAAATTCACGGTGTCACCATCGATTCAAGGGCGGTTACAAAAGGGTGCTTGTTCGTTCCGTTAAAGGGTGAGCAAGTAGATGGCCATCAATATGTCAGGAATGCCATTGCTCAGGGAGCAGCCGCATCTTTCTGGCAACAGGATATTCCGAATCCTCCTACTGATTTACCGATCATTCTTGTGGAAAATACTGAAACGGCCTTACAGGAATTAGCACGTGCTTATCGAGATCAATTGAATATAAAAGTCATTGGAATTACAGGAAGCAATGGTAAAACCACTACGAAAGACATGACGGCTGCTCTGCTGGCTACTACCTATAAAGTTCATAAGACGAATGGGAACTTCAATAATCATCTTGGATTACCACTAACTATTCTCTCGATGGGGGAGGAAACGGAAGCGGCCGTCTTGGAAATGGGCATGAGTAGCCGTGGGGAAATCGAATTTTTATCTAAGCTAGCAAAACCCGATATAGCCATCATTACTAATATAGGTGAATCGCATTTGTTGGATTTAGGTTCGCGAGAAGAAATTGCCAATGCCAAGCTAGAAATTGTAGAGGGATTGGCACATGGAGGAACGCTTATATACCATGGTGACGAACCATTGTTAGAAAGCCGGATTCAAAAAGAATTCACCCATTTACGTGTTTTATCCTTCGGACGTACGGAGCGTAATAATTTGTTTCCATTGACGATTACACAAGGTGCGGACAATACTTCGTTTACACTTGGTGGATTGAATCAAGGTGAATATCAAATCCCGGTCTTGGGACAGCATAACGTGCTCAATGCCATGGCCGCTATCCTTGCCGCAAAAGAACTGCATATAGATGATGAATCTATCAATAAGGGCTTACAAGCCATTCGGCTCACTAATATGAGGATGGAGATGGTCGAAGGAGCACAGGGGCAGAAGATCATTAATGATGCCTACAATGCCAGCCCGACATCCGTAAAGGCAGCTATTGAGCTTATTGAAGGTCTATCAGGTTTCAGGAATAAAATCCTTGTGCTTGGAGATATGTTGGAGTTAGGAGCAAGCGAAAAAGATTTCCACTTGAAAATAGGTGAACTGATAGCAGTTGATCATATTGATAAGGTCTATACATATGGTCCGCTTGCCGATTATATTGCAAAGGGTGCTAGTAAAGCATTTGCAGCGGAGAATGTTCAATCTTTTCAAGATAAACAACATTTAATAGAAGTGCTTAAGACATCTACAGAGGCAAATGACTTGATCCTCGTGAAAGCTTCAAGAGGTATGAAATTAGAAGAAGTTGTTAAAGCATTACAAAAGTGAATATCCATCAAAGAAAGAGCCGACTTATTATAATGTCGGCTCTTTCTATTTGTAGTACTCAAAATAACGTACCTGCAATGATGCAGATATCATCATTGATTTCGGAATGCCTCATCCTTGAAACTAATAATTCCTGAAGAAGGTCAGATGTATCCAAGTGCACATTTTCTATGAATTCCTGTTCAATATTCTCAAATCTATGAACAGTATGGTTGCTTGGTGACTCAGAAAGACCATCGGTATAGATTATGAAACGGCTTCCCGCTTCATAGTGTAGAGAACCTTTCTCTATGGACATGTCTGGTACAAGTCCTATAGGCATCGAACCTTTACTTAAACTTTGCACTTCATTATTGCAAGGGGAATATATAATTGCGGGAGGATGTCCGTTGTTTACATATTCAATAAGTCTGGCAGTCGTATCAATATAAGCAATGAAAGCTGTGAAATAAGCCGCATTCGTACTTTCCTTTCGATACTCTTGGAATAAATGTCCCATATGCTTGTTCAATTCTTTAGTAATGAAGGTTGGATCTTTTACGCGCTTGATAAGGCCGGGCATTAACGAGCGTATAGACATACTGATGAGCGCCGCATGAATTCCTTTTCCACACACATCGATGATCATGAATCCATACTTTCCCTCATCGACCTCCGACCAGTAAAATAAGTCCCCGGAAAGTTCACTGGAGGGTTGGAAAAGCCCTTGTATCTCAATATCTTTCTTTTGTAAGGATGTCGGTAGAACGAGTTGCTGAAAATTTTGAGCGACACGCAAATTTTGTTTCACCTTAAGGCTGATGCTTTCTAATTCTCGTTCCTTCATTCTTGCGGTGTACAACTGCATGCTAATATTCTGTAGGGCTTTCAGTTTCAGCTTAACCTCCACTGAATTGGCAGGAATGGCTATGGACTCATAAATCGTTCTTTTGGGTAATATTTGAGGGTCCTTTAACTTTTTTGATCGTTTGTAAATAAACAGTATGGGTATTTCGTAAGACTCGGCTAAGGCAAACAAAGCGGTTTGTTGGGAGGAGTCTTTCAAAAGATATAAAGGTAGGATAAATAATGATTGCAATAAGTCTGACGCATCTTGAAACAGATGTTGTTGTCCTACCGGATCTTTTAAGAAAATGACTTCTTTACCTATGGTCTGCAATACAAGACTAAAGTCTCTGCATTCTGGGATATCCAACATATATATATTCATGTAACCCCCTGATATTATGTAGTATAATAGGACTATTATACTACATAAAGACACATTTCAATCCTTTTTTTGTATAATAGTTCATTATATTGTTGATATTTTCCTATTTCAATTCAGTTATACTGTTATTGATTATAGGTATAAAGTCTTGTTGCGAGGAAAGGGGGAATAGAGTTGGCTGGGTGTCCATTCAGATCTTTATTTAATATACAAAGTAAGGAATCAACGAAAGACTCTGTAATGCAGTCTTCAGTCCTCATTAAATCGGAATCTACTCCGACTCGTGCTCCTATATTCTCGGAAATCGAGAAAGGAAAGAATGCCCTTCAACTTATGTTTGTAAGTTTGGAAGAAAAGGATATAACGACACTGATGAGGCTCAAGCCCATTATGGAAAAGAATGTAGGAAAGATAGTGGATAACTTTTATGGTCATATACAAGAGATTCCTAACTTAACCATGATCATTCAGGAACATTCCACCATACAACGGCTGAAGCAGACATTGGAGAAATACATTTTGGATATGGTCTCAGGAGACATTGGAGAAAATTATGTTGTTCGACGGAAGGTTATTGGTAGTGTCCATAACCGGATTGGTCTTTTTCCTGAGTGGTATATTGGTGCTTTTAGCATTATCCAGCATGAGGTTCTGCAGATGTTGACTCATGAGTGTGGTAGCTGGGAGGAAGCTCAGGTTTATTATTACTCGTTTCAAAAACTCTGTTCATTCGACATGCAAATTGCAATTCAGACATATATCGAGTCTTATACATCCTCTATGATGAAGCTAAACGAGATTGAGGAGCTTCAATATCGTTTGAATGATTCTTCTTCCATATTAGCGTCAAGTGCTAAACAAACTACAGTATCGCTAGCTGATCGGGATACTCAAGTGCAAAATATGCTCGCAGCCATAGATGAGATAAACGTGGGGTCGAAAGAGATGATTACCCATGTTGAAACAGGAAAAAGGAATGTAGCAAGGGCTTTGAAGAAAGTCGATGATGTAGTGGATTTAATTGAAAAAGTTAAGGGTCTGACGGATGAATTAAATGCAAACTCTTTACATATTGGGCAAGTGGTACAAACGATACGATCCATTTCTAATCAAACGAATATTTTGTCGCTAAATGCAGGGATTGAAGCAGCTCGAGCAGGAGAGCATGGAAAAGGTTTCTCTATAGTGGCCCAGGAAGTTAGGAACCTAGCTCGCAAGACCGAGGTATCACTCGATTCCATCCAACAGCAGGTTGCATCCGTTCAGGATACAGTTGTGAAATTCGATGAGAGTTTTCAAAGTATTGTGAATGAAACGAGTTTCTTTAGGAATGTAAATAAAGAAATCGTTGATATTCTGGACGATTCGGTAAAAAGCGTTAAAGAAAGCGATGAGATGATTAGCGATTTGGGTGGAGAGATTGGGGAATTTAGGGCAACGTTTGAGGAACTTACATTGGCATCCTCACAAATCACTGAAATGGCTGAGCAGTTGAGTTTCTTGAATAATGAATTATCAAAGAAATTCAAGATATAGGATACTAAACTGAAGAGGTGACCTATGAAGAAAGGGTACCTGAAATTTGAAGGAAGAACGTATGCATCAACCTATGAGATGATTCAATCCCTTTTAGAACAGGCGAATGAAAAGATTATCCGCATAGATTTGGGAGAGGTGCCCAATAGTCCAGACGAGAGGATTTTTATCAAACTGTGGCTATTGCAAATCGATAGGTGTGGGGAAGAAGGGATTCCTATGGAAGTAAAAGCAAGAATAGGTTCAGTCTGGAGCCAATTTTACCGATTAGAACACCAGGAAGATTATATCCATCCATATCTTTCAAAAATGTTGGAGCAGATTCAAAATGACAATAAAAAAAATTCAGGTTAGAAAATTAAATATGAAGACATTACCCCAGACTGTAAACGAAATCATGCAGGAATTTGAAACATTCAAGATTAAGGATAGCTCTGATTTTTTATTCTTTAATGTGAAATTGGTGATATGGGAACTTCTATCGAACGTCATACAACATGAGGGCGAGGACAAGGCTGATATTGAGCTTGAGGAAGTAGCCTTCGAAAAACTCTCAATTAAGCTACATTCATTTGCGGAAGGTTTTAATTGGGAAGGGTATAGGAATATGGAATGCCCAGATGTAAGCAATGAAAGAGGACGAGGTTTGTACTTAATTCAGCAATTATGTCAATTTTCCTTTGATGAGTCAGGAAAAATAGCCACAGCAATTTTTAATGTGAAAGAGGTGGTGGGTGCGAATGCTTCATACCCATATTAATCAAAATACGTTCAATATAAATATTTTAAACGACGTTCATTATGAAAACTCGTCTTCCTTTGAACGGTTATTGAATACATTCCAGGTTCCAGAAAACATAAATCGTCTCCAAATCGATTTATCACAAGTAAACTTTATTGATAGTACTGGTATTAGTTTCCTCGTCAAATGGCTATATCCATTATCAGCAAAACTGGATATAGAATTAACGGGAGCAACAGAACCTGTGAAAAAAATACTGTCCATATGTAAAATGGATCAATTCGTTTTGTTGGTCTAAATGAGAAGAAGTTCGGGAACCCTAGAGGTACTCGAACCTTTTTGTTGTGGACAAGATCCGATTACCATCATTCCATTTAAGCTTGGCTGCAATGCAGTGGCGTCAAAGGAATCGAGGCATACATTTAATGGCATGTTATGTGCTAACTTCATTAGGGACGATGGATACGAAAATATCCTTTATTGCAATAACAGTTTGAAAATGGTAATATGAAATATGAGTTTAAATGTCTTATCATTGATGAATATTTATATTAGATCAATCAGGTTGAGGCAACAAATTTTACATGTTTTTCATGAGGTTTTTTGAGATTATTAAATAGGCCGCGCGTCTGGTCATAGATAAAAGCTGCGTATCATTGTGGCTTTAGTAGCTAATAGGGAAACAAGCTGCATATAGCTCCTTTCCACTTCTGCACATCCTCAACGCACCGGGCCTGTTTTGTATAAGAATCTTGGCGCTCGTCAAGTTTTATTCAGACAGACATTTAAGTCTGTGAATAATAGGTGCAGCAGCCCTCACCTGAATAAAGCGGTCAATAGCCGTTTATGCTACTTTTAATTTTCCATATTGAATTTAATTTTGGTTACATGCACTTTTAAAAAGATGGGCGTATGTTAAAAATAAAGTCTACACGTGCGCAATGCATTAAGATGCCAGTAAAACGATTGTGCTGGTATATTTCCTTTTTAAAAAATCATATTGAGTTCATTAGAGCTAAAAGGTAGATATTCTTTTAGGTGATAATGATAAACTTTTTCATAAGATAAAGTAGAACATCTGTCATGATGATGAGGATTTGAACTAACCATTCGTGCATTGAATGCACGTGTAAATTTACGATATAAAAAGGAGTACGAAAACATTGACATTGTTTAGCGAATTAGGATTAGATAGAACGTCTATGAAATCAATAGAAAAAATGGGATTTGAAGAAGCAAGTCCGATTCAAGCCCAAACGATTCCTCTAGCACTTGAAGGTAAGGATATTATTGGTCAAGCGCAAACTGGAACAGGTAAAACAGCAGCATTCGGTATTCCATTGATGGAAAACATCGATATTGCCAACGAAAACGTGCAGGGGATCGTTATTGCACCTACTCGTGAGTTAGCTATTCAAGTTTCTGAAGAACTTTTCAAACTTGGTTACGGAAAACGCGCTCGTGTATTAGCAGTGTACGGCGGACAAGACATTGACCGTCAAATCCGTGCTTTAAAGAAAAAACCTCATATCATCGTTGGTACGCCAGGTCGTCTTTTAGACCATATCAAACGTAAAAACATCAAATTAGGTGGAGTACACACTGTAGTTCTTGATGAAGCGGATGAAATGCTTAACATGGGATTCATTGAGGATATCGAGTCTATCCTTTCAACTGTTCCTGATGAAAGACAAACATTGCTTTTCTCAGCTACAATGCCTGACCCAATCCGTAAAATTGCTGAACGTTTCATGCAAGAACCAGTCCTTGTACGCGTAAAAGCGAAAGAGATGACTGTTGACCGCATCGAACAATATTACTTGGAGTTAAGAGAAAGTGAAAAGTTCGACACACTAGCACGTCTTTTTGATATCCAAACACCAGAACTTGCTATCGTATTCGGACGTACAAAACGTCGTGTCGATGAATTGTCTTCTGCTTTGAATATCCGTGGTTATAGTGCTGAAGGTATTCACGGTGACCTTAGCCAAGCGAAACGTATTTCTGTATTGAAGAAATTCAAAGAAGGAAATCTTGATGTACTAGTAGCAACAGACGTAGCTGCTCGTGGACTTGATATTTCCGGTGTAACACATGTATACAACTTTGATATTCCTCAAGATCCAGAAAGTTATGTTCACCGTATCGGTCGTACAGGTCGTGCTGGTAAACATGGTATTGCGATCACTTTCGTAACGCCAAGAGAAAGAGGTCAGCTTCAAGCGGTTGAACATACAACTAGAAAACGTATGGAGAGAATGAAAACTCCAACATCTACTGAAGCGTTGCAAGGCCAACAAAAAGCAGTAACAGAAAAAGTTCTTTCTGCAATCGAGAATGACGATTTATCGTTATACCTTGGTCAAGCGGAAGAGTTATTGCAAAAACACAGCGCAGCTGATTTAGTTGCTGCTATGCTTAAATCAATGACTAAAGAACCGGACCAAACGCCAATTAAACTAACTGAAGAATCACCTTCAATGCGCCGTAACCGTGGTGGAAACAGTTCATCAAACAGACCGCGCAATGGTCGCAGCTCTTCAGGCAGAAAAGATTACGGTAGCGGTGGGAACAAACGTCCTAGCTCAAACCGTAAATCCAATGGCTATGGCAACCGTAGCACAAGCCAAAAAAGAGAAAAATCTAATAATATCTAATTCAAATAATCCAAAGAAATAAGTCGCTCATTTGAGTGGCTTATTTTTTTGTTTAATTAAATGATGAACTTGTTATAAAGTAGAATAAAAGGGTCAGGTTAGTTGTAAGAAAACTCTGAAGACTGTACAATTGGGTATAACAGAGTGGTGCGTTACAACCGAGCGTTCATAGAAAAATAAGCACTTTTGAAAAGGGGGATATGATGGAGCCTCAGAGCCTTATATCTAGTAAGGCACTGACTGTTTGGAAACTCAGTGGACTTATCGGCTGCTCAATCGTATGGGTGTTAAGCATTGTCATTTTAGTACTGACCATTATTCAAGATTGGACTTATTGGGTTTTTGGAGCAATGGTGATATTCTCTATGCTTCAATGTTACCTGTCCGTATTTCTGATTCCTTCATTGCGATGGAAGAGATGGCGTTATGATGTAAGGAATACGGAGATTGATATCCAAAGTGGAATGTTCGTGATCAAAAGAACTCTCATCCCCATGATTCGAGTGCAGCACGTTGAAACGAAGCAAGGCCCCTTACTAAGGAAATACGATTTGGCGTCTGTGGAAATATCTACAGCTGCTACAGTGCACGTCATACCAGCTCTTGATTTAAGGGAAGCGGATGAATTACGGCATTATATTTCTAAAATGGCTAGTGTGGAGGAAGAAGATGTTTGAACCTAAACGGCTTCACCCAATTGCTGTACTTCTCAATATTATTAAATCCTTTAAAGAGTTAGTGCTCCCTTTCCTCATTGTGGTCGCGTTACCGGGGCGGAATGCTAATATCCCTTGGTGGGTACAACCACTAGTCATTGGCGCAATTCTGGTTCTGCTCATTATCCGGGCATTCGTACAATGGTTGCGCTTTACATACCGGTTGGAATCAGGGGAACTGAGGATTGAGTCAGGTGTTTTCGTCAGGAAAAAACGATATATTAAGTTCGACCGGATACATAGTATCGATATTTCAGAGGGAATTATCCAGCGGATTTTTAGACTGGTGAAGGTGAATATCGAAACTGCAGGTGGTACACAAGCAGATGCTGTTTTATCTGCTATCAGAAAAAGGGATGCCGAACAACTGAACGCTATAATTATTGAGGAAAAAAAGAAAAAATCGTATGAAGTGCTTGAAGGTGATAACGCTGAAGAAGATATACACGAGGTGGAAGAAGAAAAAAACTCATCTATTTTTAAGCAAGCATTGCCTCAGCTTTTTGTGATGGCGGCTACTTCAGGGGCAATAGGCGTATTCTTATCCGGTGGGATTGCATTTATTTCGCAGTTCGATGAAATCATACCTTTTGAAAGGATTTTTAAGAATTACGAAGAATATATGGAGTTTGGCACCTTCATACTTACGGCTTTCTCCATCTTGGGTCTATTGATTGTCTACGTGATGGCTACTGTAAGCATGGTGATTAAATATGCCAATTTTACCGCTTTGAGGACGGGTGAAGAACTCGTTATTTCTAGGGGGCTGTTGGAGAAAAAACAATTAACGATTCCCATCAGTAAGGTCCAAGGGATTCGAATTATGGAAAACCTCATTCGCAAACCTTTAGGACTGGCCACTGTCTATCTGGAGTATGCAGGGGGAAGTGCAGAGGATCGTGAAAGTCTTTCCATCATGCTTTTTCCATTGATTAAAAAGAAAGACTTACCTGATAAAATACGGGAGTTTTTACCCGGCTATGAAACGATATCAGATATGACGGCTTTGCCGAAACGCGCTTTCTTTCGGTATGTCATCCGTAAAGGGATCATCTTCATCCCGATTATCGGGGTCCTCATCTGGTTTTTCAGAACATGGGGATTGTTTTCTTTGTTATTGATTCCGTTAGCTTTCCTTTGGTCCTATATACAATTCACAGAGGCGGGATGGAAGACTAAGGGAGATTTATTAATACTTAGCAGCCGTCTTTTCTCTAAGCAGACTTTAATTATGCCAAGAAGTAGGATACAATCGCTTACCTACAAAAAGGGTTATTTTCAGAAGCGAAGACATTTGGCCACGATATCCGCATCCATCAAATCAGGAATTAGCTCACAAGTAGGCACAGTGGTAGATATAGAAGAAAAGGATTGCCGTCTCATTGAAAAATGGTATCTACAAAAAAAGTAGCCGACTCCAAATCTAAGAGTCGGCTGTTTGTTATTTACCATTTCCTCCTCCAATAAAGAGGGGCTGTTAAAAAGCCGGCAGCCAGTCCCGCTAAGTGACCGACAATGTTTATTTGTGGCTGAATAAATGTCATAATGACTGCAATGCCTGTCAACGTATAAATCGTATTTCTTTCATTGGTAGAAAAATTACTTCCATGAAAAAGGACAAGATATAGATAGAAACCTAGTATGGCAAAAATTGCTCCGCTCGCTCCTACATGTGTATATGTAAGCGGCAATAATAAATAAGTAGCGATATTGGCAAGGATGCCAGTCGATAAAAAAAAGAGTGAGAATTTAAGTGGACCTAGATATTTTTCAAGGGCTGGACCGAAGATGGCTAGAGAAAACCCATTGAAAAGTAAATGCGTAAACGTCCCATGCAGAAAAATAGGTGTAATCAATCGCCACCATTGGCCCTCGGCAATGTAAAGGTTCACACCCGTACCATAATAAAAAAGTACATTACCAGGGAACAAGGGGAATAGGTTGAAAACAAACACGATCATCATCAAAAACATGAGCCCGGTTACGGCGCGGTAAGAAGAAACGTATTCGCGGAAACTTTCTGTTCTTGTAAACATAAAATTCTCCTTAGCGTAAGATTTTATATACATATAATAGCATTCTTGGGAGACGTCGTCCTCCTGATAATATGCAAGATAGTAACTTAGTAGAAGAGGTGTCAACATGATTAAAGGTATTGGTGTGGATATAACGGAGTTGGAGAGGATTGAAGTATTGCTTGAACGGCAGCCTCGCTTCAAGAACCGTATATTAACTGAGTCGGAAATGTTACTGTTTGAAAAGTTAAAAGGCAGAAGGCAAATTGAGTATTTTGCTGGTCGTTTTGCTGCCAAGGAGGCATTTTCGAAAGCGATGGGCACGGGAATTGGTGAACATTTATCTTTCCTGGATATAGAAGTGGTTTCAGATGGGAAGGGAAAGCCTATGATTTCCAAACCGTATTCTAAAGGTGTTCATCTTTCAATTAGCCATAGCCGCGATTATGCGATTGCTCAGGTCGTGATTGAAGAGGCGGATTGAGTTTGTCTTATCGGGTCATAAACCTAAAGGTTGTCTCATATACATTTAGTGCTATAGGGAGACAAGGCCCGGTAAAAGGTACATGGCAGAGTAGGTGCCCTTAAATAGGTTTTGACGGGACGAAAAGAGTCTTTGTCTAAAATGATTAGGGCGAGACATCATTCGAGCCAATGTCCGGATCCTGCCTTTTCCTCTCCCTTTTACGTTCAAATGACAAAAAGGGGTTGAAAAGATGAAGAAGATGGTAATGCTTTTTGCAGGGATCCTGCTCTTGCTTGCTCTTTCTGCTTGCGGCCAAAAATCACAAGGGGATGTAGTGAGCGATTTAAATGAAAAGCTTGGGGAAATGAAAGGGTATAAAGCGAATGCGAAGATGACGCTGAAAATGGGGACGGAGCCTCAAGTGTATACTGTAGAGATTTGGCATAAGAATCCTTCGTTTTACCGAGTGAATCTAAAAAATGATGAGAAAGACCAAAGCCAAATGATTTTGAAAAACAATGATGGTGTTTATGTATTGACGCCTGCTTTGAATAAGAGCTTCAAGTTTCAAAGTGAATGGCCAGAGAACAGCAGCCAGGCTTATTTGTATGAATCACTGGTGAAAGATATCACGGAAGATAAGAGCGCAACATATAAAGAAACGGATAAGCATTATGTTTTCGAGACAAAAACACGCTACCAAAACAATAAGATGCTTCCTTTTCAAGAAATCACACTCAATAAAAAGGATCTGTCCCCGGTAAGCGTTAAAGTTATGGATCCTGATAAAACGGCATTGGTCCTGGTGGAGTTCTCTAAAGTGAAATTCGATACATCGTTTGATAAGGATGCATTCGATATGAAAAAGAACATGACAAGTGCACAGCTTGAAGCCCCTGTCATGGCGGAAGTCGAAGATGAAGGGTTCGCCGTTAAATACCCATCAAATCTAAATGATATGAACTTAACGGAAGAAAAGAAAATCACCGCAAATGGTGGTGATCGTGTCATCTTGACGTATGAGGGCCCAACTAGTTTTACGTTGGTGCAAGAAAAAGCTAAAGTAGTTCAGACATCTGTATCAACTAATGTAAATGGAGAACCGGTCGATTTAGGATTCACAGTGGGGGCGATGACAGGGAACACGGTTTCGTGGACATTCGAAGGTGTGGATTATATGCTAGCTTCAAAAGATTTAACACAGGAAAAAATGATAGAAATCGCCCGTTCCGTTGGGGGGAATTCTGTTAAGTAGCCGAAGAAATCAATCAAGCCAAGTTTTCCTACACGTGAAGAGGTGGGGAAGATTTGGCTTGCTATTGAACAGGTGGACTTATTTTTAGGGAACCGTTTATTTTAATGGAAATATAAAATTATGGTAAAAAAAGCACTTTATCTTTCTATCCGTTGGTAATAGAATGGTCTATAATAAAAAGCAAACTTCTATTACGAGAAGAAATTGCTATTGGTGATGTTAGAAAGAAGGAACGGATTTTGGAAACAACGGGATTTCATCGGGATACGTGGGCAGAAGTGAATTTAGATAATATACAAGACAATATTAGTTCCATGAAAAACAGATTGCCTGCTTCTGTTAGTCTTTTTGCTGTGGTCAAGGCTAATGCATATGGTCATGGAGATATAGAAGTGGCTCAAACAGCCTTACAATCAGGTGCTGATTTTTTATGCGTCGCATTTCTGGACGAGGCATTAGCTTTAAGAGAAAAGGGCATAGAAGCTCCCATTTTAGTTCTAGGTGCTTCCAGACCCGAAAGTGCAGCGCTTGCTGCCAAACAAGGCATATCATTGACGGTTTTTGATCTTGACTGGTTGAAAAAGGCAAGTCAAGTACTAAAAGCAGAACAGGCTCTTGACGTTCATGTGAAAGTAGATAGCGGAATGGGAAGAATCGGAGTCCGTACGAAAGAGCAACTCAGGGATTTAGAGGATTTCCTTAAACAGGATGTAGGCTTCAACTTTCAAGGGGTATTCACTCATTTTGCGACTGCAGATGAACTGAATACCAATTATTATGAAAAGCAACTTATTGTTTTTAAAGAAATGATTTCGGTACTTACTAGCAAACCTCCATACATTCATGCTGCAAATAGTGCTGCTTCCTTACGATTCCCTGAAAGTGAATTCAATGCGATTAGAATGGGGATATCTATGTATGGGTTGAGCCCTTCTCAAGAAATGCTTCCGCTTTTGCCGTTTTCGCTAAAACAAGCCATTTCCTTGAAAACGAAGATGGTCGCTGTTAAGAAATTGGTTAGGGGCGATAGTGTAAGTTATGGAGCAACATATACAGCCAGTGAAGACGAGTGGATTGCCACATTACCGATTGGGTATGCTGACGGCTGGATTCGTAAACTTCAAGGGCAGGAAGTTATTGTAGAGGGACAAAGGGTTCCGATAGTCGGAAGAATTTGCATGGATCAATGCATGATTAAACTCCCGCGTCCTTTCCCAATCGGAACGGAAGTGACCCTCATTGGTGAGAATGGACATGAAGAGATATCGGTAGATGAAATCGCGGACAAACTCGAAACGATCAATTACGAGGTAACGTGCATGCTAGGTGCTAGAGTGCCAAGGTTATATTTAAAAAACGGCATGTTAAGCCATATACGCAATATACTATTAAGATAACGGAATTGTAAGAAAATCCAAAGTTTGTGAATAAGAAATCCTTTATTATGCTGATAATAGAATGGAGAAAAGGAATATACTCTTTGCAGATAGGCATTTTAATGGTAATATTGAAAAGGATATATAATAAAGGTGTGTAGTGATGGTGGAGGTGTATGTTTGTGTCTGAATCCAGCGCAACAAGAGAGATATTAATTCGATTACCTCAAAACTTTTTAAGTGAACTAGATGGGTATGCGAGTGAAGAAAATGTTAATCGCAGTGAATTTATTTATCGTGCCACAAAAATGTATCTTCGCGAACGTAAAAAGAAAGAATTTCGCGAATCGATGAAACGCGGTTATATCGAAATGGCGGCCATTAATTTGACGATTGCTTCTGAAGCGTTTCAAGCTGAGTTCGAGGCTGGGCATTGCGTTGAACGTTTAGTTAGCGGAGGCTGAGCCGTTGATTGTTGTAAAGCGTGGTGACGTATACTTCGCAGACCTTTCTCCGGTAGTAGGTTCAGAGCAGGGTGGAACCCGTCCGGTACTCATTCTTCAAAATGATATCGGTAATCGCTTTAGTCCGACTGTGATTGTGGCAGCCATTACAGCTCAAATTCAAAAAGCGAAATTGCCTACACATGTTGAGATTAATGCGAAAAAGTACGGATTCGAACGTGATTCGGTCATCTTATTGGAGCAAATTCGTACAATTGATAAGCAGCGTTTAACTGATAAAATAACACATCTTGATGATCCTATGATGCAAAAAGTCAATGAAGCTCTGCAAATTAGCTTAGGACTGATTGAGTTTTAAAGAAAAGTTTCCCGTAACTACGGGCGTTATTATAATTCAAATTCTACATTTAGATTATGCGATTCCCTTGCGAAGGGAATCGTTTTTTTTTGATATCTTAGCTATGTCGAACAGGTTTGGAGTAATTTTCGGAAAAATAATAGGGAAGAATTTGGGCTAAATATTGTAGGGGCTATCCATCAAGAAGGAAATGAAAGGATTTTGACGAATAACAAATAAGATGGGTATGAAATTAATTCACTACCCATCCACTTAATATTTTTAATCTTTCCTTAATTTTTTGTAAAATAATGTGTTAAGAGTGGATGAAGTAAAACTATAACTAGAAAAGATTACAGTTCAGTAACATTGATATGACGGAGCGGGTAAA
Organism: Peribacillus sp. NPDC097675; assembly: GCF_050277655.1. Classification (NCBI taxonomy): domain Bacteria; kingdom Bacillati; phylum Bacillota; class Bacilli; order Caryophanales; family Bacillaceae; genus Peribacillus; species Peribacillus sp. NPDC097675. The sequence continues at coordinate 23,251 of NZ_JBNNSK010000021.1, forward strand.
ACATAGTAATTGTGTTAAAATGGAGGGGTATTATGAATCAATTGGTTTACAATTTTATTAAACAAAACCAAGATTACATCCTAACTGAGTGGATGAACACCATGAAGGAAAACACAGATGAGAGATTAATCAAAGTTGTATCCGATAAGATGTTCACACAAACGAGTAGTGATTTTATAGATATGATTATAGCGCATGTTGATAGTAAAGACCGGGAGTTCACTTTAAAACTTTCGGATTTTGCTGATAAAGTAGTCCAACTGGGATGGCCACTTACTATGGTCAATGAAGGCCTTCAAAAATTCTTGATGATCGTCATGAATGGAATGGTTGATAAAGGTATTGTATCAACAGGTAATCAAATGGAACTGATTAACTTTTTATATAAGTGGTCTACTCCAATAAGCAATGAAATCGTCAACATATATTCACAAAAATGGGAAAGAACCGTTTCATTACAACGAATGGCCTTACAAGAGTTGTCAGCACCCTTAATCCCTGTATTGGAGGGCATCACGGTTATGCCGTTAGTTGGCACCATTGATACGGAACGTGCAAAGCAAATAATGGAAAACCTTTTAACGGGTGTGGTCAAACATAGATCGGAAGTCGTTCTTATAGATATTACGGGTGTGCCAGTAGTTGATACTATGGTAGCTCATCATATCATCCAAGCAGGAGAGGCGGTTCGATTAGTGGGTGCAAAATGCATATTATGTGGCATTCGACCTGAAATAGCCCAAACAATCGTAAATCTAGGTATTAATTTGAACGACGTCATTACTAAAAACACCTTGAAGAAGGGAATAGAGGTTGCTTTAGAATTAATGAGTAGAAAGCTTGTAGAGGTGGAGAGAAACATATGAGAATTCCAATTTTAAAGCTTTATGACTGCTTGTTAGTCTCGATACAATGGGAATTAGACGATAAGACTGCCCTGCAATTCCAGGAAGATTTATTAGATAAAATACACGAAACCAGTGCAAATGGCGTAGTTATTGATATCACTTCGATAGATTTTATAGACTCTTTTATTGCAAAGGTATTAGGAGATGTCTTCAGTATGTCAAAGCTTATGGGGGCCAAGGTTGTCATTACAGGAATCCAACCAGCAGTTGCTATAACCTTAATTGAATTGGGCATTAGTCTCGATGATGTCCTAACAGCTTTAGATCTAGAGAAGGGCCTGGAGAAATTACAACAGGAATTGGGGGATTAGTGTATGGGGGTCCAATCCTGCGTAAAGATTATAAATGAGTGGGACATAGTAGCTGCAAGGCAGCTCGGAAGGAATTTTGCTAAAGAATTGGGCTTTGGTACGGTAGACCAGGCTAGAATCACAACCGCTATAAGCGAATTAGCAAGAAATATATACTTATATGCAGGACAAGGCAATGTGACCATAGAAAAACTGCTTGTAAATGGCAAGTCAGGATTGAAAATCATTGCTGAAGATAAAGGACCAGGCATACAGGATATCCGTAGAGTAATGGAGGATGGGTTTACCACTTCAGGGGGATTGGGAGCAGGCCTTCCTGGAGCGAAACGCTTAATGGATGATTTCGATATTGAGTCGATACCAGGTGAGGGAACAAAGATTTCCGCCATCAAGTGGCTCCGTTAGGAGGGAACATGGATATAAGAGAGAAAATGGATAAAAAGTACCAAGAGGCACTTTCTACCTATTTGAAAGACCAAAATGAACAGGCTCTTTATCAGGGTCAAAAAATCAGCAGATTAAATATTAAATATAATATTTCCCCTGAAGAAATCATCAGCATGCATAAAAGCAATCTGATGGAATTATACCCAGACATGCCAGATGAAGTGGTCGATTCCTTCGATTTTCTACTGGAAGTCATGATGGGTTACGGTATAGCTTATCGTGAACATCAGAGTTTAAGACATCAACAGCAGGAGCTTAAATCGGAAATTGAGATAGCGGCTAGGGTACAACACACCCTATTGGAAACAAAGATTCCGGAAATCAAGAACTTGGATGTTGGTGTGATAAGTGTACCAGCTCGACAGATGAATGGAGATTACTATCACTTTGTGGAAGATGAGCTCGGATGTATTGGCATAGGAATCGCCGATGTGATCGGGAAAGGCATTCCCGCTGCCCTGTGCATGTCCATGATTAAATATGCGATGGATAGCTTGCCGGACCACCGTCATGAACCGAAGAGTGTCCTCGAAAGTTTAAATCGAGTTGTTGAGCAGAATGTTGATCCTAGTATGTTTATCACCATGTTTTATGGCTTATATAACCCTCATGATAAACGTTTCACCTACGCATCTGCCGGACACGAACCGGGCTTTTATTATGATGCAAAGATGGGAACATTTATTGATTTGGATGCAAAAGGTTTACTGCTGGGTGTCGATAAAAAAACGAAATATAAACAGTACGAAAAGCTCGTGAATAAGGGTGATATGATTGTTCTTTTATCTGATGGGGTAACTGAGTGCCGTACCAATGACGGTTTCATCGAGCGGGAAACCCTTATTGAATTTATTAAAAAGAACATGCATCTAAAACCACAAGAAATCGTGAATAATCTATATAAACAGTTGGAGAAAATGCAGAATTTTCAACTTCGGGATGATTTCACATTAATAATTTTAAAGTCAAATGTTTAGTTTTTCTGAACGTGGGTATATATAAATAAGAATTGATGAGGATGTAAAAAGGTGGGTCAAGGATGAATATAGCGGTAGATGTTAATGAGTTAAATACGGAATATACTGTAAAATTACAAGGTGAAATTGATGCATATACAGCACCAAAGCTTAGAGAATCACTATTTCCACTATCAGAGCAAGAAAATGTTTCGATTACTATTGATTTATCGGAAGTTTCTTACATGGATAGCACAGGATTAGGTGTGTTTGTTGGTGCGTTCAAAAGCGTTAGAGCACACAATGGCGAATTTACATTAATGGGATTATCGGAAAGGCTACGTCGCTTATTTGACATTACAGGTCTTGCAGATATTATTGATATTAAAAGTGATACAGAGGGTGGGTTAGAATGAGTCAAGTATATGATTACATCGAAATGAAAATACCTGCAAAACCGGAATTCATCGGTGTCATTCGTTTAACCCTTTCTGGGATAGGCAGCCGAATGGGATTTGCTTATGATGAAATTGAAGATTTGAAAATTGCTACAAGCGAAGCCTGCACAAATGCGGTTCAGCATGCCTATAAAGATAAAGAAAACGGCGAAGTGAAAGTTAGTTTTGGGCTCTATCCTGATCGGTTGGAAGTAATGGTATCTGATAGTGGTGAAAGCTGTAATTTTGAAGAGGTACGACAAGGACTCGGACCATACGAAAATGGACAAAAAGTCGAATTCTTGAGAGAAGGAGGCTTGGGTCTTTACCTCATTGAAACCTTGATGGATGATGTGAAAATTCATCAGCATGACGGGGTTACGGTTTTCATGACTAAGTTTTTAGAAGGAGAGCAGGTGGAGATGGATGCAAAAACAGTCTCAACCTAATCAAGCGCAAAGAGAAAAAGTTAATGAATGGATCAGAGCTTACCAATTGAATCAGGATGATGAAGCACAAAGCAATTTAGTTATTCATTACAAAGGTTTGGTAGAAACGATCTCTCGGAAATATGCTAAAGGGAAATCGTTTCAGGAAGATATCTCTCAAGTCGGCATGATTGGTTTATTAGGTGCCATCCGCCGATATGACGAGTCTTTCGGCAAAAGCTTCGAGGCTTTTGCAGTTCCTACAATAATCGGTGAAATTAAAAGGTTCTTGCGTGATAAAACATGGAGTGTCCATGTTCCAAGAAGGATTAAAGAGCTTGGTCCGAAAATCAGGGTTACGGTTGAGGAATTGACGACCACCTTGCATCGTTCACCAAGAATCGACGAAATAGCCGACCATATTGGGGTTGCTGAAGAGGAAGTCTTAGAAGCGATGGAAATGGGGAAAAGTTATCAAGCCCTTTCTGTCGACCATTCCATTGAGGCAGATTCTGATGGAGGCACGGTTACCTTGCTCGATATATTCGGGAACGTTGATGAAGGGTTCGAAAGGGTCAATCAGCGATTGGTACTTGAAAAGGTCCTTCATGTATTGAGTGACCGTGAAAAGTTAATCATTCAATACACGTATTTAGAGAACCTTAGCCAAAAAGAAGCGGGCGACAAACTCGGGATTTCACAAATGCATGTTTCAAGACTTCAACGTCGCGCTATTAAAAAGCTACAGGAAGCGATTAATGCTGAGAATTCGGAGTTAATTCCGTGATCAAAGAAATTTTACGGGAAGAAAATATTGAAGTCCTTGTCTCTCAATCCTCTAAAAACAATATGGTTTTTTGTGGTGATGATTACTTCTTTCTTCATGTAAAAGAATACTTTGTATGTGTTTTGGCTGACGGACTTGGCAGCGGAGAACATGCGTATGAATCTTCTCATGCTGTGATTGAACAAGTTAAGCAGCATCATCATTTAGATGTAGAGTCCTTGATGGAAATTTGTAATCAAGTATTGATTGCCAAAAGGGGTGCAGCCGTCTCCATCATGAAGATTTATTATGAAGAGAAGGAGTTTGTCTACAGTTCAGTAGGAAACATCCGCTTTTTTCTGTATAATCCGAGTGATGACAAGTTGGTTTATCCACTCCCTGTTACCGGCTATTTATCCGGTAGGAAGCAAAAGTATAGGACGCAGCGGTTCAAATACGAACCAAATGCAAAATTTATTTTTCATTCTGATGGCTTAGAGCTCAAAGGAGCTAAATCATTCTTGAAAAGACAGGTTCCACTCGAGAATAACGCCCGTTGTATTTTAGAAAGCAGTCCACAAACTGCTGACGATACAACCTTTATCTTAGGAAGCTTACTTTCGCAGTAGTCGAAAGTAAGCTTTTTGCATTGGATTCGCACATTGATCGTTCATTTGCTAGACTATATATAGAAGAACAAAAAGGGTGGAGGTTTTAGAGCTTGGTGATGGTAGAAGATTCTTTAAAAGTATTGATTAAGCAAATATCCAATGAGCTAACATTAAAAACCAATCAAGTGCAGAATGTCATACAGATGCTTCAAGATGGTAATACCGTTCCTTTCATTGCTCGTTATCGTAAAGAGATGACTGGTTCGCTAGATGAAGTGCAGATTCGTTCTATTATGGATAGATGGAATTACTTAGAAAACCTTGGTCAGAGAAAAGTGGAAGTCATCCGCTCTATTAGTGAACAGGGTAAAATGACAGAGGAATTAGCTTCACAAATTGAAAAGGCAGTGAAGCTACAGGAAGTTGAAGATCTTTATAGGCCTTATAAGCAAAAAAGAAGAACCAAAGCTACAGTGGCTAAGGAAAAAGGGTTGGAACCATTAGCATTATGGTTACTTGAATGTAAGGTTTATGCTTCGGTTCGTGAAAAAGCAAAGGAATTTATAGCTGAAGAAAAAGAAGTTTCTTCTATAGAAGAGGCAATAACAGGTGCACAGGATATCATTGCAGAATTCATTTCCGATGATGCAGAATTAAGAAAGTGGATCAGAGATGAGATTTTTAAGGCCGGAAAGTTAACCTCCACTGTGAAAAATGCAGAAAAAGATGAGAAAGCTATATTCGAGATGTACTACGATTACGAGGAGCCGGTACATAAAATTGTTCCACATCGGGTTTTGGCACTCAATAGAGGAGAAAAAGAAGAGATTTTAAGAATATCCATACAGCCTCGAATAGATCTCATCATTAGTCACTTGGAACGGAAAGTTATTAAAAATAATCAATCTGAAGTTGCCGATATACTTAAAACGGCCATCGAGGATGGATTCAAACGATTGATCCTTCCCTCCATAGAAAGGGAGATACGTAAAGAATTGACCGAAAAAGCAGAGGATCAAGCCATTCATATCTTTTCGGAAAACCTAAGAAATTTACTTTTACAACCGCCGCTCAAAGGGAAAGTCGTTCTTGCTCTTGACCCGGCGTATCGAACGGGCTGTAAATTAGCAGTCATTGATGAGACAGGTAAGGTGATGGATATCAGTGTAATCTATCCGCATCCCCCTGTAGCTAAGAAGGAGGCTGCCCGCACGAAAACAATGGAAATCCTACAGCGGTTTGGTGTAGAGATTGTGGCCATCGGGAATGGAACGGCGTCAAGGGAGTCAGAGCAGTTTATTGCAGATATTCTAAAAGAAGTCAAAGGGAACATATCCTATATCATCGTAAATGAAGCGGGTGCCAGTGTGTATTCAGCTTCAGACATTGCCCGCGAAGAGTTCCCAGACCTCCAGGTAGAACAGCGGAGTGCTGTATCGATAGGGAGAAGGCTGCAAGATCCACTTGCTGAACTCGTTAAGATAGATCCGAAGTCTGTCGGGGTAGGGCAGTACCAACATGATGTCTCACAAAAAAAACTTTCTGAATCTCTCACTTTTGTGGTTGAAACAGCCGTAAACCAAGTTGGGGTGAACGTTAATACGGCATCTCCATCCCTATTACAATATGTAGCGGGTCTATCTAAATCGGTTGCTCAAAATATCGTCAAGAAAAGAGAAGAAGAAGGGAAGTTCTCGAGTAGGAAGGAATTAAAAAAGATTCCTCGGTTAGGTGCGAAAACGTATGAACAATGCATAGGATTTTTACGGATTATCAATGGCAAGGAGCCACTAGATCAAACAGCCATCCATCCAGAGAACTATGGAGCTGTGAATAAAATGTTAAAGAAAATCGGATTTACTTCTGAAGATCTTGGCAGTGATGAATTGAATGAACAGTTAGTGAGTCTAAATTCAAAAGAGTTAGCGGATGAGCTGGATATCGGTGAAATAACGATAAAGGACATCATTGATGATTTAGTAAAACCAGGTAGGGATCCCAGAGATGAACTTTCTAAACCTTTGCTTAAAAAGGATGTTCTGAAGATGGAAGATTTAATAACTGGGATGGAGCTGCAAGGTACGGTGCGTAATGTTGTAGACTTCGGAGCTTTTGTGGATATCGGTGTCAAACAAGATGGGCTCGTGCATGTTTCTAAACTTAGTAACCGCTTTATAAAGAATCCGATGGATGTTGTTGCTGTTGGAGATGTTGTAACGGTTTGGGTGGAGAAGGTGGATGCTCAAAAACAAAGAGTATCGTTAACCATGTTGCAGCCTAAGGACCAAAATTAATGAATGAAAAAACTCCTTCTTTATAGAAGGGGTTTTTTAGTAGAGGCTATGTCCAGAATTTCAAAAGGAGTATCCTGATTATAAACGCAGCGCTTCTTTTTTCTGATAAAAAAACCAGCATTGATTCAACATTTTCACTTGATAATAATCTTTATCATAGAAGGCTCTTCGAATTTGGTTTTGAAACCACTTAGGCATAGCACTTACCTCCCCTAGTTTCCTGTTGTTTTATTAGTATATGTTATAATGGGTTGTCATGTTACCAAGGAAGGAGTAAGGGCGATGGATAATCAACAATTGCAAAAATTAGTTGAGGAAATTTCACTGAAAGACTTTCAAAAAGAGTTTAAGCATCAAGCTTATTTTAACCCTCGCCTTCGTACAACAGGTGGGAGGTACTTGCTTGGTTCTCATAATATAGAGGTAAATAAGAAGTATTTAGAAGAAAGAGGCATGGAAGAGCTGGTAGGAATAATCAAGCACGAATTATGTCACTACCATCTTCATCTTGAGAAAAAAGGTTATCAGCATCGGGATGCCGATTTTAAATACTTACTTAAAAAAACGGGGGCCCCAAGATTTTGTACACCTTTACCGTCGAATCAAATTAAGAGAAATAGGAATACTATTCAATATATATGTAAACAATGTCAGCAAGTATATTTGAGAAAAAAACGGATTGATACCAATAGATTTGTCTGTGGAAAGTGTCGAGGAACGTTGATATACCAAGGGTTAAAAGAAAAAGAGATAAAAAAATAAAAAAAAGAAAAAGATGTCTTGACTTTAGATCAGAACCTCTTTATAATCATAAGAGTCGACAAGATAACAACTTGTTCTTCACGACAACCACGAAGGTCCTTGAGATTAAATGAGGTAACCAACTTTCACTATTCCGCAGTAGCTCAGTGGTAGAGCATTCGGCTGTTAACCGAACGGTCGTAGGTTCGAGTCCTACCTGCGGAGCCATTTTTTTGGGGAAGTACTCAAGAGGCTGAAGAGGCGCCCCTGCTAAGGGTGTAGGTCGCGCGAGCGGCGCGAGGGTTCAAATCCCTCCTTCTCCGCCAGAAACATTATTAATTAAGGCCCATTGGTCAAGCGGTTAAGACACCGCCCTTTCACGGCGGTAACACGGGTTCGAATCCCGTATGGGTCACTTTTTACTTTTTAAATATATGGTCCCGTGGTGTAGCGGTTAACATGCCTGCCTGTCACGCAGGAGATCGCGGGTTCGATTCCCGTCGGGACCGCCATTTTTTTAAAAGAAACTCTTGCTTAAATAATGTTATAGTGATATAATGTTAATCTAGCTGGAAATGAGTTTTTGATTGTTGGGCTATAGCCAAGCGGTAAGGCAACGGATTTTGATTCCGTCATGCGAAGGTTCGATCCCTTCTAGCCCAGCCATATTTTTTTAGAGCCATTAGCTCAGTTGGTAGAGCATCTGACTTTTAATCAGAGGGTCGAAGGTTCGAATCCTTCATGGCTCACCATTTTTATTACGCGGGTGTGGCGGAATTGGCAGACGCACCAGACTTAGGATCTGGCGCCGCAAGGCGTGGGGGTTCAAGTCCCTTCACCCGCATAACTTTCTTCTTGACAACAAGATGAAAAGGTGTTATACTAACGAAGTCGCTTTCGCGGTCGTGGCGGAATGGCAGACGCGCTAGGTTGAGGGCCTAGTGGGGGAAACCCCGTGGAGGTTCGACTCCTCTCGGCCGCACCAAACAACATCATAGAAATTAGCGCCCGTAGCTCAATTGGATAGAGCATCTGACTACGAATCAGAAGGTTGTAGGTTCGACTCCCGCCGGGCGCACCATATTTTACGGGAAGTAGCTCAGCTTGGTAGAGCACTTGGTTTGGGACCAAGGGGTCGCAGGTTCGAATCCTGTCTTCCCGACCATTATTTCTCGGTATCATTTAGAATATTATATTGCGGGTGTAGTTTAGTGGTAAAACCTCAGCCTTCCAAGCTGATGATGAGAGTTCGATTCTCTTCACCCGCTCCATTATTGCTCTTTGAAAACTGAACAAAACAAAGCGCCAACGTAAATTTTGAGTGAGCACACACTATAAAAAAGCAAAATGAGCAAGTCAAACATTTC
>NZ_JBNNSK010000022.1:0-13428 GCF_050277655.1 Peribacillus sp. NPDC097675
GGGAGCAACAGGAGAAGCCGGAGCAACGGGAGCAACAGGAGAAGCCGGAGCAACGGGAGCAACAGGAGAAGCCGGAGCAACGGGAGCAACAGGAGTAACCGGAGCAACAGGAGAAGCTGGAGCAACAGGAATAGCTGGAGCAACAGGAGCAACGGGAGAAGCTGGAGCAACCGGAGAAGCCGGAGCAACAGGAGCAACAGGAATAGCTGGAGCAACCGGAGCAACGGGAGAAGCTGGAGCAACGGGAGCAACAGGAGAAGCCGGAGCAACAGGAGCAACCGGAATAGCTGGAGCAACAGGGGCAACCGGAATAGCTGGAGCAACAGGGGCAACCGGAATAGCTGGAGCAACAGGGGCAACCGGAATAGCTGGAGCAACAGGAGCAACCGGAGAAGCTGGAGCAACAGGAGCAACCGGATTAGTTGGAGCAACAGGGGCAACCGGAATAGCTGGAGCAACGGGAGCAACGGGAGAAGCTGGAGCAACAGGGGCAACCGGAATAGCTGGAGTAACAGGAGCAACAGGTGGAACCGGAGCAACTGGTCCTAACACTCTTGCTGATGGATTCTCTGCTTTCGTTTCGCCTGTAGCAGCTGTGACAGGGACCACTCAAATTACAGGGTGGAGTGTTGCTAGTCCGTATTTCGGAAGCGCAGCGTTTAATCCTGCTACGGGGAATTTTACAGTTCCTGCTACAGGGAGATATGCTTTTGAAGCGACAATCAACTATACTACAACGGCTGCATTAAGCATTTCTTTAGGGGCCGGAATAAATCCTTCATTTGCTATTCGTAGAACTGCTCCAGTTGTAACTGATTTGATAAGTGGGTTAACGCCAATATTAAATGTGAACGTTGCATTAGTGTTAACTTTAAGAGCGATTCTAGGAAATGGAACTGTTACTTTAACAGGTGACGTGCTCCTAAATGCAGGAGATGTGGTTGGATTATTTTATGAATCAGATGGCTTAACTTTAGGATTGGATTTAGGTGGAGACGATAATGGTATTGTATGGTCAGCACATCGCCTCACTTGATTAGAGAACAGTTTAGTTAATAATTTCTTGTAGTTGGAAGTGATCCCTTAGGGTGATCTTCCTTTTTTTGTGTGTAGAGGAGTAATTATTTATATGGAGGTAAGAGAGATACTACTTACTGACGTATAAGCAGTTTTGAAAGCAGTATAAATACAGGATTTTATCATACATGATGAAGAGAGTGTCATTGCCCTTAGAAAAATTAAGAGGAGGAGAAAATAGTTACTTAGGAATCTCGAAAGGTAGAAGTTATTTATTGCTCTGTAAGTAATTAGTTAGTATTACCTGAAAGCCATGTGTTAATAAGCTTTCTACCTAGTTACTTTATTAAATGGAAAATTCACAAAAAAAATAAAGAGCAGCTTTATGGCTGCTCTTTAAATGGTTGCATTTCTTACTTATTTTGTGTTTTCCAATTAAAGTTTATTTCTTTATCATCCCAGGGAATTCTTTTCTCGTCTGGTTGCGATGGGTTATAGGACTTAGTCGTACAATATACTACAGTCGCTGGCTTTTCTCCAAGTACTCGGTATCCGTGAGCTACTCCTTTTGGGATGAGCAAAATACTGGGGTTGTTTTCACCCATATAATAAACATCTGTATCACCTTTCGAACTGGAGTGCTCCCTTAAATCGTATAGAACCACTTGTGCATTTCCGGAAGGGAAAAACCACAAGTCATCCTGTTCCTCATGGTAGTGAAAGGCTTTAATGACACCTGGATATGAAGTTGACCAGGAAAGCTGACCAAAATGCGATAAAAGATTTTCATCGTCTCTAACAACTTCAGCGAAAAAACCTCGATCATCACAGTGCTTCGTTAGTTTTTTCGATAAAACACCTTCAATTCCCACTTTCATCATCTTCCTTTGCTAAGTATTCTTGAAGCCCCTGTTGCCAATTTCGCATGTAAATACCGTTAGAGTTTAACTTTTTATGACTCAAGACTGAATACTTGGGTCTAGGAGTTGCCAGGCCATATTCTTCCGTAGAAACAGGGCTGACGATTGCTTCTGAATGTAAGCATTTTACGATCTCACTCGCAAATTCAAACCAACTGCAACTTCCGGAATTTGTAACATGGTAAATCCCAGGTGGCCTTGTTAGTAATTGTTTAATCGCCATTCCCAGATCTTTTGTATAAGTGGGACTACCGAACTGATCATCGACCACACGGATTTCTTTAGGAGAACCGGCTAATTTTTTTATGGTGTTGACGAAATTTTTCCCCTCATGGCCGTATAACCATGAGGTCCTTATAATTGTCGTTTCTTCATAAGCAACTTGTGCAAATTCTTCACCGAGTAATTTGCTTTTTCCATAAATGGTTTTGGGGTCCGTATCATCATCTTCTAGATAAGGTACCGTTTTATTTCCATCAAATACGTAGTCTGTACTTACATGGATGAACTTAACTTTTTTTAATTTAGCTTCACATGCTAAATAATAAGGTGCAATACCATTGATTAAATAAGCGTTATCTATATCTGTTTCACATGTATCTACTTGTGTAAAAGCTGCGGTATTAATAAGGAAATCAGGTTTGATCTTTCTGAGCATTTCTTCTATTTTATTACGGTCTGTAATATCCAGTTGTTGTTTAGTAAATGGATGTACCGTATGATAATCATCCTTGAGTAATTGTACTAGTTCTTTTCCCAGTTGGCCGCCGGCACCAGTAACGACCACTTTCATCATATAGATGCACCGAATTTATTCATATGCCATTCCACTGTTTTAACTAGTGATTGGTCGAAGGTAGAGGTTTGTTCCCAATTTAATTTGTTTTGTAATTTGGTGGAATCTATGGCATATCTACGGTCATGACCTTTTCTGTCTTCTATATATTCAATTAGACTCTCTGGTTTCCCCATTATTTCTAATATTCTTTTAACTAAATCTATATTTTTTCTTTCGTTTCCTCCACCGATGTTATAGACCTCACCTGATGTACCTTTCTCAAGAATAAGAGAAATCGCTTTACAATGGTCCTCAACAAACAGCCAATCTCTTATTTGTTGACCATCCCCATAAATGGGTATTTTTTTATTTTGAAGTGCGCTGTAAATAATCGTTGGAATGAATTTTTCCTTATTTTGAAAAGGACCAAAGTTATTGCTGCATCTTGTTGTCATTAGAGGCAATTTAAATGTTTCATAATATGCACGCACTAATAGATCTGAGCTTGCTTTTGTAGCTGAATAGGGGTTATTAGGTGATAAGGGGGACAATTCGGTAAACGGATCTTGAGCAGGAGTTAGAGTACCATATACTTCATCAGTCGAAACGTGAATCATTTTTTTTGCTGCCCCTGTTTTTAATTGTTGTAACAATTCATAGGTACCAACAATATTCGTTTGAATGAAATCATCGGCGTTTTGTATGCTATTATCAACATGAGATTCAGCCGCAAAGTGGATGATGGCTTCATACTGTTGATCCATTACCGCATTTAGATCGTTCTTGTTTGCAATGTTACCTTTTATGAAACGAAACTTTGGATTAGATGTCAATTCTTGTATCTCATCAGGATGACTTGCATAGGTCAAGGAATCCATGACGGTTATTTGATGGGAAGCACTCTTAAGAAGGTAATGAACAAAATTAAGACCGATAAAACCTGCACCACCAGTAATTAGAAGATTCAATGAACGACCACCTTTCATTAATATGGATTAATGTAATTTTTCTACTAATCTTACAAGGTATTGCCCATATTCATTTTTCTCTAAGGGTTTAGCCAAAGCAAGAAGCTGTTTATCTGATATGAATCCTTTACGAAAAGCGATTTCTTCTATACAGGCAATATGAACATTTTGCCTACTTTGGATGGTCTGGATAAATAAGGAGGCATCAAGTAGAGATTCATGAGTCCCCGTATCCAACCAGCTGAATCCTCTGCCTAATAATCGGACATTCAGTTGATTTCTTTTAAGATAACATTCATTAATCGAGGTAATTTCATATTCGCCACGTTCCGATTTCTTAATGTTCTTTGCAATATCAATAACATTATTATCATAAAAGTATAAGCCAGTAATAGCATAATTCGATTTAGGGGAGGCTGGTTTTTCCTCTAAGGAAATCACTTTTTGATTCTTATCGAATTCAACGACACCGAATCGTTCTGGATCTTTCACATGATAGCCGAATATAGTTGCACCACTTCCTGAGGAAACGACTTCTTCTAATGTTTTCGTGAAATTATGTCCATAGAAAATATTATCTCCTAATATTAAACAGACTGAGTCCTTTCCTATAAAATCTTCTCCAATTATAAAAGCTTGAGCAATGCCCTCTGGCCTTTCTTGTATTACATAACTAAGTTTAATTCCTAATTGAGATCCGTCTCCCAGTAAGTGTTCATATTTATTGGTATCGGTGGGGGTAGAGATGATTAAAATATCCTTTATGCCAGCAAGCATAAGTACGGAAAGTGAATAATAAATTAATGGTTTATCGTAAACGGGTAAAAGCTGTTTAGAGACGGCCTTAGTCAATGGATATAGTCTTGTGCCGCTTCCTCCAGCTAATATGATGCCTTTCATTAAATTTCACATCCTCAAGAAGATTACATCTGGGTGATATAATGCATGTAATTACAGGAAAATGATTTAAATCATCATATGCTCTTGTGTTTTTGAGTATGAGTGTACAGGTAATCCATTAAATGAAAAAAAGCAATGATTTTATCAAAAACTTAAGACGTACTTTACAGAATAAACCTATTTATAAGTTGAGTTTTTTCTCAAAGTACTCTTTATTTGAAAGGATTTGGGAATCATGAGGACGGTATTTTAAGGCTTTTTCATTGTGTTGATAGCCCAATTCATATTGCCCTGCTTTATCATAACAAACAGCTAATTGTAGATGCGGCAACCAAGTTGAACAAGAGTGGTTTTGAAAAGCTAGACCATCCGCTTCTTTATTGGACAAGGCACTTTCATACCAGTAAATAGCTGATTGAATTTCATTTCTTTGCAAGAAGTAGTAAGCTAACCTACAACAAGTTTCAGGTTTTGGCGTACCGTAGGCAAGGGTGTGAAGAACCCAACTCAATTCTAGTTCTTTCAATCCAAGTTTATTGTAGCAATCTGCTAATTTATTGCATGCTCGGATATTATCTTCGACCCAACCTTTTTTCGTTTTTAAAAAACGGAGATAGTATTCTATCGCTTTTTCGACTTTATTATGATCCAAGAGTTCATTTGCATAATAGAATAAATCACGGGGGGAAAAATCTTTTCCTGATGAAGCTAACTTTTCATAAATCCGCAAGTTACGATCCGCGTCGTGACTAAGGGGCATATGTGAAACAGAAACATCACTTTGGTGTAAATTTCCATATACCTCTAAATACTCATGGACGTTCCCAATCCATTTAAATCCTTTTTCACGTTTCGCCAAGCGGTATCTTCTTAAACTGGAGATTACGTTTCCATCAACATCAAAAGCAAGATTATAGTTCATTGAAACGGCATCGGTTTGGGGGTCAAGCGTTTTTTTAAGTTCTAGAAAAGACTTTTGATCTTCTTCTAGAAATAGATCATCTGCATCCAGCCATAAAATATAATCCTTGGTAGCCTGTTGAAATGCAAAATTTCTTGCGGCTGCAAAATCTTCAATCCACTTGAAATCAAAAATTCGGTCTGTATACTTGGCAGCAATTTCTTTTGTATGATCGATAGAACCTGTGTCCACTATATTGATTTCATCCACGATTTTGCTAATTGATTCTAAACATCGTCCTATTACAGCTTCTTCATTTTTTACAATCATACATAAACTAATAGTAATCAAGGTTTCATTTCCCATCCTTTCATTTATAAATCAAACCACTGATTAAATAGGAATTCGTCACTACAACTGTCTTTTTATGTTAGCGTTTTTTTGCATGGATGAGCATTTGATAAATATTTGTGTAGTTCGATAAATCATCAATGGGAAATCCGAATTTTTCGCCAAGAAAACTTATTTCATTAAAGAAAAGTTGCGTTTTTGTATCGGGTACTAAATAATTATATGTCTGAGATTGAACCTCGAATAATGTAGTAGGAAATAAAGTGAGTACGGTTTTCGGTGTGAAAAAGCGCAAATGAGTTCGATCCAAAATCCCTGCATTAACATAGTTCCAGTTTCCCATCAATAAAGGGAGAAGAGCTTCTGCATGTGAAATATTTGGAATGCTACATACAAGAGAACCATTTGGCTTTAAGTAGAAGGATAATTTTTCAACAATGTTCCATGGGTTTTCTAAATGTTCCAGTATATCTGCCAATATAATTGTATCAAAAGTATCGGGAGGGTATGGAAGATCCAATGATTCAATATCTGTCGTATCCACACGTTCAAAATGGTTGTTGGCGATGGATCCTACTACTTCATTTAATTCCACACCATATAGCTCACAAGATTGCCGATTAAGTAACTCTAAGCCAGTAGCTCCTGCTCCGCATCCGATATCTAATATCTTTTTTGCATCTAAAGGTACCAGATTGACAATTTCAGGCCGCGGATGTACATAATAAGTTAAATCCATTTTCCATTTATCTATGAATCTCTGTCGGTTCAAAGTATATAAATGTTGGATGTTGATATCTCGATTGGCTGTAAAAGTGGCATGACCATGGTGATGCACAAATGAATCAAAGGCAATTCGCAATTGATAACCCTCTATTAATGTACGAAGACACAAATCGTCATCTTCAAAGGAACCAAATTCAAACCGTTCATCAAACCCACCAATTATATCTAGGACCTCTTTCTTCACAAGTAAACAAAAACCGACCAGACGCAAGACTCGCTTTGATTTTCCGAGGTTCTTTTGACAGTAATCAGTTGAAAAACTCTCAATTCCGTCAATGGTGTTATAATCCACTGCGATTTGCTGTGGACCACTAACATAATTACTTACTGGCCCGACCATGCCTATGTTGACGTCACTATAAAGCAAGTTAAGCATAGGTTGCAGCCAATTTTTCGTAACGATTGTATCATTATTCAAAAATAAAACACTTTCACCAGTAGCGACATCAAGTCCTTGATTACAACCTTTAGCAAACCCTAAGTTTTTTTCATTAAAAATTGTTATTAAAGATGGCATACTTTTTAAATAGTCAATCGTCCCATCTGTAGAACCATTATCAATGACGATAATTTCAATTTCTTCATCAGCAGTATGCTTTTTAATGCTCGCAAGACACTGTTTGGTTAAAGGTAATTCGTTATATGTGAGAATGACAATACTGGTTTTCAGTATTACCTCCACCTTCCTTAAGTTAATATTCAATTAAATATATGTGGGCATTACTGAAATAGTGAATTCCCTTTAATCTTTTCATTCATTTAACTTGAATTGCTAAAAGGAAATTTTAATGGAATAAAAGAAAATGAATAGTATCATTTACACGAAAAAGCAATTGTTTATTTAAACCATAATAGGTCATACACATCCACCTTTTATTTTTGCTTTATCATATATTATAGAAATGTTTTCATATAAGAAGGAGAATATTTTGAGTAAGCATAGAAGAGTTAAAGGTGAAAAAGAGAAGTATAGAAGTAATAAAAAATGTACGAAATGCGGAAATAAAAAATGTCAATGTAATTCACTACCAATACAGAAAGTTAATCAAATAGTTAAGCTGATTATAGATGGGCCTATTGGAATTACAGGAAATCCTGGATTTGGCGCTACTGGCCCTACAGGAGCAACGGGAGTAGTACTAGCTGAATATGCTTTTATCTTCAATAACAATGGACAAACGATTTCTGTAAGGGAAAATGTTGTATTTGATCGCATCGGTGTAATTACTTCCGGTATAACATATGTAGTAGGAACAGACGTAATAACAGTCAACACTCCGGGAGACTATGAAGTAACTTTCACGGTAACGCTTCCGATTTTTCCAGGAGATACTCAAGATATCATAAATGCTTCTATAATCTTAAAGAAATCAAATTAATCTTAGCAAAAGAGACATCGAAGCTTTGGTATGTGAGTTATCTATTAACTCCTTTTTAAAAGGCATAATTGTATAAATAGTGAAAGGCAGAAATGATGGTTTTACTACATTTCTGCCTCTTTGTTTTGCTAAGTCGTAATTATCACTTTGAGGAAAGTCCATGCTAACTATTCAATTTAAATACTTTTCATGTTGGCTATGATTTTGTATGCTTAAAAGTTTCTAAATACAAAATTAATTTCTCATGGCTAATACCCAACCCCTTTCTTTAAAAGTTCATAGAATATAGGAATGTTAATTATAGGGGTGGAAATATGGGGAAGCATAAAAAGTGTTCTAAATGTGGACATAGTACTTGCAAATGTCATGAAAAGAAACAAAGAGTTAACCAAAAAGTTAAAGTTATTATAGATGGTTATGCTGGAATAACAGGCACACCTGGAGCAGGAGCAACGGGAGCAACTGGGGCAACTGGGGCAACGGGAGCAACTGGGCCAGGAGCAGGAGCAACGGGAGCCACAGGAGCAACAGGAGCAACAGGAGCCACGGGAACAGCCGGGGCAACAGGAGCAACAGGAGCCACGGGAACAGCCGGGGCAACAGGAGCAACAGGAGCAACAGGAACAGCCGGGGCAACAGGAGCAACAGGAGCCACGGGAGCGACGGGAACAGCAGGAGCAACAGGATTAGCAGGAGCCACGGGAGCGACGGGAACAGCCGGAGCAACGGGAGCAACGGGAACAGCCGGAGCCACGGGAGCAACGGGAACAGCCGGAGCCACGGGAGCAACAGGAACAGCCGGAGCCACGGGAGCGACGGGAACAGCAGGAGCAACAGGATTAGCAGGAGCCACGGGAGCGACGGGAACAGCCGGAGCCACGGGAGCAACGGGAACAGCCGGAGCCACGGGAGCCACAGGAACAGCCGGAGCCACGGGAGCAACGGGAACAGCCGGAGCCACGGGAGCCACAGGAACAGCCGGAGCCACGGGAGCGACGGGAACAGCCGGAGCAACGGGAGCGACGGGAACAGCCGGAGCCACGGGAGCGACGGGAACAGCCGGAGCCACGGGAGCAACGGGAGCAACGGGAACAGCAGGAGCAACGGGAACAGCCGGAGCCACGGGAGCAACGGGAACAGCCGGAGCAACGGGAGCAACGGGAGCAACGGGAGCAACGGGAACAGCCGGAGCAACGGGAACAGCCGGAGCCACGGGAGCGACGGGAACAGCCGGAGCCACAGGAGCAACAGGAGCCACGGGAACAGCCGGAGCCACGGGAGCCACGGGAGCAACGGGAGCAACGGGAACAGCCGGAGCAACGGGAGCAACGGGAACAGCCGGAGCCACGGGAACAGCCGGAGCCACAGGAGCCACAGGAGCCACAGGAGCAACGGGAACAGCCGGTGCCACAGGCTCAGGGGCTATCATTCCATTCTCTTCAGGTACTCCAGTTGTTCTTACTAGTGTATTAGGCGGGTTGGCTAATACTGGTGCACTTATCGGATTTGGAAGCTCGTTTGAAGGTGTTACTATAGGTGGAGGCACTATTACTCTTGGTACTGGTGGGATTTTGAACTATTCATTTGTGTCACCAAGAGCTGGAACCATAACCGCAATCTCAGGGTTCTTTAGCGCGACAGCAACTGTAACATTGGGTGCAGCAGTTTCAATTAGGGCTCAAATATATACGGCACCAGCAGCCAGTAATACCTTCACTCCATCGGGGGCTTTTGTTGATTTAGCACCAACACTTGGACCAATCATTTCTATTGGTGAAGTTGCAACGGGTACAGCAGCCGTTGCAGTACCTGTTGCGGCAGGGGAAAAGATATTATTAGTATTCTCTGTAAATAATACTCTTATTTCCACAGTTGCTGGGTTTGCAAGTGCGGGCATTACAATTGACTAAGAATTACCGAAAACTAAAAGAGTTTGCTAAAGAGTTGACTTTTTGACCTATTTAAGAGCAAACCGTTACTGGTTTGCTCTTTTTGTAGTGTGCCCGGCATGGGTGCAATCTATAGGGTGGATTGTCAACACTAAACTAGACAGTTTTCTTAAGGTGCATAAGTTTGTATTCCACTGGACTTAAATAATCTAAAGTACTATGAATACGTACGTGGTTAAACCAGTGTACATAGTCTGTAAACTCTCTGTGTAACTCTTCTAAGCCATCAAAATGACGTTTCTTTACGAACTCTGTTTTGATGATTTTAAATGTTGCTTCTGCTACTGCGTTATCATATGGACATCCTTTCAAACTTAGAGATCGTTTGATTTTAAATGTTTCTAGAGCCTCATCAATGATCTGATTCTTAAATTCTCTTCCTCTGTCAGTATGAAATATTTTAATCGTATGTAAATTACCCTTAATTGAAGATAGGGCACGATAAACGAGTAAGGCATCTTTGTTCTCACCTGTGCTAAATCCAACAATCTCTCGATTATAGAGATCAACAAATACACATATGTAATGCCATTTTTTATCGACTCTTACATAGGTTAGATCACTAACTATGACGCTCAACTCTTCTTCTTGTGTAAATTCACGATTTAATTCATTCGCTTGATTACTTTCATTCGGTTTATCCTTATGTGGTTTAAATTGAGCCACTGTATAAGTTGAAACTAGTCCTTGTTCGTTCATGATTCTGCCGATACGACGTCGAGAAATCAACTTTCCTCGTTTCTTTAGCTCATGCTTTATCTTTCTTGTCCCATAATTTTGGCGACTTTGATGGAAAATTTCTATGATGTCTGAAGTGATATCATCTTCAGACTTTCGTTCTTTCGCTTCATAATAATACGTACTTCTAGGGAGCTGTAGGACCGTGCACATTGCTGATATCGAGTATTTGTCCTGGTTATTCTTAATCACATTTACTTTCGTCCTAGTATCAGCGCGGCTTGCTTTAAAATATCATTCTCCATTTCTAATTGCTTATTACGTTTTCTCAGTTCCTGTAGCTCTTTCTGATTGGGGCTAAGGTTATCTTTTTCTTTGAAGGAACCGGAGGTTTTACTTTGTTTAATCCACTTATCAAGTGAAGAAGGTGTTAACTCATACTCTCGAATGATATCTTTGCGTGGCTTGCCATTTTTATATAGCTGCACGATCTGTTGCTTAAATTCTTCGGTAAAGGATCGACGTACTTTTTTTGTCATGTAGATTCTCCTCTTAACGGATTAGTATAGATAATACTACTTGACCTTAAAATTTCTGTCTAACTAAGTGTAGCCAATCCAAAAGTTCTGGAGTCAGTTATTTTCAGTGCTCTCCTAATCTCAAGAGGTTTCATAGGTAACTTTGCATCTAGGAGTCTCAGCATGTTCTTATAGTCAACATAGGTCTGTAATATCAAGAACCAACCTAAATTTTTATTGTCTAATTTTGTTAGCTCTTTACCTTTAACCTCATCCATTTCAGCAAAGAAAAAAGGATTTTCTGATTTAGAAAGTCTTTCCTCTTTATCTTTAACTTCCTTGTAAGCTAATTGCTGTTCTACTGTTGTATAGGATGCTAAATCATACTTTTCTCCTGTTTCAACATCTACCATTATTCTGCTCATTATCAATTCACTCCCATTTTATACTGAAAGGTATTTATCCTTTCTCTTAAATGGGTGGCTATAGATTAATGAATAAAGTAATTGTAGCCAAAAATATTTATAATAACTTATTAAGGAGTAAATCTCATATTGAGAAATTATCTCCTCTTTGTTTTGCTATATTATACTCTGGTTAACCTGCTAAACAATAAGATCTTTAGAATTACAGTATACTGAAATACATTTACATATTATTAAGGATAGTTGTATAGTTATTTATTGTGAAATAGTTGATGAAAGAATCAAGGATAAGTCTGTTCAATGAATTAGGAGGTTTTTAAAATGACAATATATAAATATTATTCAATAATTGAATGGATACCTGAGGATAGTATTTTTTCTGTTACTTTTCCAGACATAGAGAACTGCTTTACAGATGGTGAGAATATAGCTGATGCAATTTCTAGGGCTGAGGATGTTCTTGAGTTGATGTTATCAGATGACAAGGGGTATGATAACCATAAACCTAAAGCCTCCCTTGCAAAAGATATACAGATACCTGAGGGAGCAAGTCTAGTTCAAATAGTTATAGATACAGATGAAAAGAAAATAAATGAGGATACTACCTATTTAGAGGAAGCTAGTCTCCACTTTGAAAATGTTAATGAGGATACAGATATTAAAGAGGAACAGTTAAGAGCACTTTATGGGGAATTTGTTTTAGAAAAAGATATGAATTTTGTTATGAATTTGGAACCTGACAACATACACATTGAGAGGCATAAAGAAGTTATAGGTAGTTTTCTAAAATATGCAGAACTTAAGGGGCAATGTACATACTTTCAGAAAGATAACCTTTTTGAAATTGATGCAAAAAGATATATCATAAAAATTCTAGTTATACATAGTGGAGATGCATGTGGTTTTACTATTAATAAAAGGACTGGCAACATAGTGAATAGAAGAAGGATGTTGTATACAGAGGCTACTGAAAATTATTTAGAAACCTACTTGTAAAATGTCTAATTGTCACAGTTTAATCCCATTTGTCTAATCTTAGTGTTGTAAGACATATGAGATAGATTGGGGATAATTATGGATATGAATACTAATCCAACTGTAGCTGAGAGTTTCACTAATGAGGACAATATTACAGTAATCATTTATGGAGAACCTAACTGCAAGATATTGGCTAAGAAATTGCTTGATGTGTATGATAGGATTCAAATAAAGAAGGAGTAGGGGAATGTCCCACTCCTTTTTCTATGTCTAAATAACAATAAAAGAGCCATTACAGCTCTCTGAAATGTATTTCAACTTTAGTTTCAGAGCTTTTTAACTGCCCCTTTGGTTTAGTTAATACAACCTTTTCAATAAGCAATCTTAATGTTGCATGTTGATCCTCTATAGCCATCTCATGGAAGTTCTCAATTAGCTTAATAACCTTATCTGCTTTAGTTAGTTGAGAGGAAACATCCAATTTTTCTAACTGATATTCTAATAACTCAATCTCAGATTTAAGGTTTTCCTTGACCTCTTTAATAGATGCACTTTTTGTATCATAAACCTCCTCAGATATTTTTTCTTTTAGATATAGGTTGAGTAATTTATCTAATTGATTATCTTGATTTAATAGTTCTTTCTTAATGTTAATAAGATTAGATTCCATTCTGCTTCTTGTACCTGACACATCATTCTTTAATAATCTTTTTAGTTCTTTTTTTATACTCTCCTTTTCCCGTACGGATAAGAATGGTTTCACACGCGACTTTAAAATTTATGAATGTGAGGATTGTACGGATTGCCCATTAAAAACGCAATGTACAAAGGCGGCAGGAAATCGCCAAGTACATGTTAATCCAATTTATGAAGAACTAAA
>NZ_JBNNSK010000023.1:0-13017 GCF_050277655.1 Peribacillus sp. NPDC097675
GAAATGTTTGACTTGCTCATTTTGCTTTTTTAATAGTGTGTGCTCACTCAAAATTTACGTTGGCGCTTTGTTTTGTTCAGTTTTCAAAGAGCAATTAATCTCAATCACTTATCTCGTAAGCGACTTTATTATCTTACCACACACTCGATATCTTGTCAACATTTATTTCGATGATTTTGATTGAATGTTTATTTACTTGTTGTCGTTGTTGCGACTCCTAATATATTATCAGGTTGTTTTATATCCGTCAATAGTTTTTTGCGATTTTATAAAACATAGTCACTTCTAAAAACGAAATAGAAGCTTCAAGGCGTTTCCCTTGAAGCTTCTCCAACACCAATTTTCAATTTGTTTCCTATACAATCCAATAACCGATGGCCGCTAACGCGGCAACTCCAGGTATCCCAAGTAACCCTGCAACTGCTGAGGTCACTAGATTGATTGGCACATGAATGCCTACTTGGTTCCCTAACATGTTAAGAAAAAATAAAAAAGCAGCACCTATGATAATTTTTATAATACCTTGTCCTAAAAGTCGAATCGGTTTCAATGGTGCACCTATGATTAAAAGTATTAAAATTAAACCTCCAATTATGGCTACAAAGACAATAGGTTCCAAACTCATACCTCCCCGCAAGCTTGTATTACACTTATATGTAGAAAGGAAAGGATAAAGAACCTGCCCCATAAAAAAATGGTTATAAAGGAAATCCCTTATAACCACGGCTTATCATCTTTGTATACGAACATTTCTTCTTTTCACTTCTCTAAATAAATAGAAATATTTCACTTCAGCTAGCCTCGTCTGGGCTATTACTTCAACAGATGGGTCCACACTTTTTTCAAGTAAGGACTTTTGGTTATGCCAATGCTTCTTCAGCTGTTCAAGTTCCACAATCAATGCCTCATTATATTCATTTCGAAGCCGCTTTTTTTTACGAAAGAACACGTGAAGTCCTCCAAGCTATCTTATATTTCTCTTCTACCTTCTATTGCTTTTGATAGCGTCACTTCATCTGCATACTCCAAGTCTCCCCCAACTGGAAGCCCGTGAGCAATCCGTGTCACCTTAATTCCTGATGGCTTAAGCAAACGGGAAATGTACATGGCAGTTGCTTCCCCTTCGATATTTGGATTCGTGGCCAATATGACCTCCTGGACCGTTTCATCTTGCAGACGCTTTAATAAATCAGGAATATTTATATCTTCCGGACCGATACCATCCATCGGGGAAATACTACCGTGCAAAACATGATATAGACCATTGAATTCCCTCATCTTTTCCATGGCTATTACATCTTTAGGATCTTGTACGACACAAATCAAATCTCTATCTCTTTTTTGGTCCTCACAAATATAACAAGGATCCTGGTCCGTAATGTGACCACAAACCGAACAATACATTAGATTCCGCTTAGCATTCACTAACGCCTTTGCAAAATCCAAAACAGTATCTTCCTTCATGCTTAGCACATGAAAGGCTAATCGAGCCGCAGTTTTCGGCCCTATCCCCGGCAATTTCATAAAGCTGTCGATAAGCTTGGAAATCGGTTCTGGATAATGCATCAAATTCCTCCTAAAATTTCAAAAGAAACCCCCTGATAGGAAGTTTCTTTTAAACTTGCTTAAAACATGCCTGGAAGGTTCATTCCCTTGGTGAATTGTCCCATCGTCTGGCTTGTCAGGTCTTCTGCTTTTTTCAGAGCGTCATTCGTTGCAGCCAACACTAAATCTTGTAACATATCGATATCGTCTGGATCAACCACTTCCGGCTTGATAATGACATCTACAATTTCTTTATGCCCTGTTACGACAACCGTTACCATTCCGCCGCCAGCTGTTCCTTCGATTTTCTTTTCACCTAGCTCTTCCTGTGCTTCCGCCATTTTCTTTTGCATTTTCTGCATTTGTTTCATCATATTTTGCATATTACCGCCACGCATACCCATTTTTCCTACCTCCAATTATTCTTTAATTTCAAGCAAGTCATCCCCGACTAACTTTCTAGCCTCAGCTATAAAAGGGTCTTCTTCTTTTGATTCCGTTTCTTCTGGACTCTCAAACTGTTGTGTCGAGATGAAATCCTCCCGCAATCTCTGCCACTGACTCTCCGGCACTCCAGCAATCTCCATGTGATGGCCAGTTAATTGCTGCATGATTGAGGCGATTACTTCTACGAAACGGTTATTTTCCATTGCCATCTGACAATGAATATCATATTTGAATTTTACCACAAAAGCCTCTGTGGACGCAGCAACAGGTTCTGCTTCCGTCAATAGAGCCGCGAGCGACTTTTGATTCTGGTGCCCTAACTGTTCAAGCACTTCTCCCCATTTACTCTTCACAACTTGTAAATCTGGTTTAGTCGCATGTTTTAAGACTTGGTTGATTTTACCCGTCGGTGCTTTATACGATTTTTTCATCGACCGTTGAGCCTTCGGCTGTTCTGCCGGTTTATCTGAAACGGCAGCAGAAATCCCATTTTGCTGTAGATCCCGCATTTGCTTCTCCAACGCTTCAATCTTTTGAAGCAATTGTTGGACCTTCTCATTATCCATGTCATTTGGCTTCTGCTCGTTACATAACTTCACTAAAGACACTTCAAGGAATATTCGTGGATGGTTGGTCCACTTCATATCTTGTTGGGTTTGGTTGAAACTTTCAATAATCGAATAGATCGATTTAGAAGGAATCACTTCTGCCAACTCCTTGAATTGTGGATCAATCAATACCCGTTCAAATGATTCGGCAAGAGCTGGTGCAGCCTGAAAAAGAAGCATGTCACGGAAATAGTAAATCATATCTTCAATAAAGCGGGCAGGGTCCTTTCCCATAGCCAATAATTCATCAAGGACTTCAAGTGCCACTGCAACTTCCTTATCATAAATCGCTTTTGCCAACCTACTTAAGAATGACTGAGAAACTGAACCCGTTACCGTTAAAGCATCTTCTACCGATACCGTCTCGGAACTGAAAGAGATAGCCTGATCGAGCAAACTTAATGCATCCCGCATCCCGCCTTCTGCCGCTCTGGCTATGATATGGAGTGCCTGTTCATCACATGAGATTTCACTCTCATCAATAATTTGCGACATGCGCCCGACAATGTCCTGCGGCTGGATCCTTTTGAAATCAAATCGCTGACAGCGTGAAATGATCGTTAATGGAATCTTGTGAGGTTCAGTGGTCGCTAATATGAAAATTACGTGCTTCGGCGGTTCTTCCAGTGTTTTTAATAACGCATTAAAAGCCCCTTGTGAAAGCATGTGTACCTCATCAATAATATAAACTTTATATGTAACCGCATTCGGTGCATATTTTACCTTATCACGGATGTCTCGGATTTCTTCGACGCCATTATTGGATGCTGCATCTATTTCAATAACATCTGATATGGAGCCATCAGTGATCCCGCGGCAAGTAGCACATTCGTTACAGGGTTCACTTGTAGGCGCAAGCTCACAGTTCACTGCTTTCGCAAGTATTTTAGCCGCACTCGTTTTCCCTGTCCCACGTGGTCCCGAGAATAGATAGGCATGAGAAACCTTTTGCCCGACTAGAGCATTTTGCAACGTTTTCGTTACATGTCCCTGTCCAACAACATCAATGAATTGTTGTGGCCGCCACACCCGGTATAATGCCTGATAGCCCACGGAAATCCCTCCTTATTTTCTCCATCATTTTTATTATACCGCACTCACCTTCATTTCAAAAACCATTAAATGAAAATGCTCTGATTGACCGAAATTACCTTCTTGACGCGCAAAAAAACTCACCCTTAACGAATGAGTTTTTTGATTATGTAAAATAACTGCCGTGCACCTTCTGTCGATTAGCAACCATAAGCGTTACTTAAGCAGTTAGCTCAGCCCAGGCAACCCTGCGGCACATGAGAACTTCCACTTAATGCTGCTTCCTTCCGGACCTGACATGGTTCATGGAGACCCATTGCGCAGGACCCGGGCGTCAACACCACTTACTTAAGGCAGACCCTACAGAATGCTAACCTCGAGAAGGAATTCAACCTCGCTAGAGCGGATTGCGAGTACAGGGCACCGCTACCTCCCCGTCTAGCACGGCAAATTTGATACCAATATTCATAGCGTCACTACGACGCATATCTCATTATACTAAGGTAATAAAAAAAACGCAAGTGTTGTTCATGTACTAGAATGAACTCTATTCTTTAAGAAATAGATAAATCTCCACTCTAGTATAAAGGCTTCAGGTACTTGTTTCATTACTATTAAGGGCATTTGCTTGCTTCAATGCTTTCTTTCGGCTTCTCAACTCTTTAAAAAAAGCTGTTAAGACCCCTCCACATTCTTCCTCTAGTACACCACTCGTAACCTCGCATTGATGGTTAAAGCGCTGATCTTGGAGTAAGTCCATAAAGGTCCCGGCACAGCCAGCCTTGGGATCATGCGCACCAAACACGACCCGTTTCACCCTCGACTGGAGAATTGCGCCTGCACACATCGGACAGGGTTCTAGGGTGACGTAAAGGGTGGCCTCTTCAAGCCTCCAACTCCCCCGCTTCCCACATGCCTCAATAATTGCAAGCAGTTCTGCGTGAGCAGTGGCATTCTGCTCCGTTTCCCGCAAGTTATGCCCTCTAGCAATAATTTCATCATTTATCACGATCACGGCCCCGATCGGCACTTCATTCAGCATCCGCGCCTTTTCGGCTTCCCCTAATGCCGCATTCATATAATATGTATCATCTTTCATGAAAAAACCTCCTTTGCTAAGTAGGAGTAAACAGACGAATATAAGACAAAATAAAGGTCAACTACTTATTCTAATGAATAGTAACCCAAGCAGCTACCTGTCGCAAGTAGTTTTGCATACTTAAGGAGGATACATACACATGAACCAACCTACTTCACCTTCCTTTGCCTTACTCATCATCGACATGATCAATGACTTTAATTTTAATTATGGTGAAATGCTACTTGAACATACCAAATCTATCATGGAGCCCATTGTTGAATTAAAAAGATATATGAAGAAAAATGGCTATCCAATCATTTATATCAACGATCATTATAACTTATGGCAAGCCGATTACGATAAAATTATTGAGACCTGTCAGAACAAAAAAAATGGTGAGCTTATAGAAAGAATTAAGCCAGACCAAGACGATTTCTTCTTAATCAAGCCAAAACACTCCGCCTTTTATGGGACGGCCTTGAACACTCTACTCCATCAACTTCAAGTAAAACGTTTAATTCTTACAGGCATCGCCGGAAACATCTGTGTACTATTCACAGCCAACGATGCCTATATGAGGGGTTATGAGTTATGGGTTCCGGAAGATTGCATTGCTTCTGCTTCTATGGAAGATAACCAGTATGCATTGACGATGATGAACCACGTCCTCAGAGCTTCCACCAAGAAAAGTTCATTGGATTTTTAATCCTTTGTTTTCCCACTCCAATCACAAACCCATTACTCTGAATTGAAACCAACAAAATATCACAGAATCACTCGAGTTGTGATACAATATCTTTTGGCTGAAAAACCTAACAAACATTTCAGTCCGATACCTCATTGAAGGAGGACAGAATGGATGAAAACCACCCCATTTATCACTGTCGAAGGACCAATTGGTGTGGGAAAAACATCACTTGCCAAAGCAATCTCCCATCATTTTAATATTTCTCTATTGAAGGAAATCGTTGATGAAAATCCATTTCTCGGGAAATTTTACGATAATATTGATGAGTGGAGCTTTCAAACAGAGATGTTTTTTCTATGTAACCGGTATAAACAATTAGAAGATATTGAAACAAAGTTCCTCACCAATGAACAAGCCGTAGTGGCTGATTATCATATATTCAAGAATTTGATTTTTGCAGAACGAACTTTAAAAAATGAACAGTACAATAAATACATTGAGATATTTAATATTTTGACTAGGGATATGCCCAAGCCAAATATGGTCATTTATCTGAATGCAAGTTTAGACACACTTTTAACTCGAATTAGTAAAAGAGGACGAGAATTCGAAAGAAATATTAGTCCCAGCTACCTACAACAGTTATCCACGGATTATCAAGTTTTTATGGAAACATTCGAAGAACAGCACCCTGATATACCCGTTCTTACATTCAATGGGGATGATTTCGACTTTGTTGGAAACAAAGACGATTTAAATATGATGATTAATCAAATAGAGATTGCCCTGCAAAAAGGAGTACTACCACATGAACTTGCGAAAAAAGTATAATATCCCAAATAATGCTGTCATTACGATAGCCGGTACGGTTGGTGTAGGCAAGTCGACAATGACGAATGCCTTAGCGGACGCCCTACAATTTAGGACATCTTTTGAAAAGGTAGATGCCAACCCTTATCTAGATAAATTTTACGATGACTTTGATCGTTGGAGTTTCCACCTGCAAATTTATTTCCTGGCTGAACGGTTTAAAGAACAGAAAAAAATCTTCGAGTACGGCGGCGGTTTTATACAGGATCGTTCCATCTATGAAGATACAGGCATCTTTGCAAAAATGCATTATGAAAAAGGTACAATGAATGAAGTGGACTACGAAACATATACTAGCTTATTCAATGCCATGGTGCTAACACCGTATTTCCCTCACCCAGATTTAGTCATCTATCTCGAAGGCTCAATCGATGATATCCTCAATCGAATACAAGTACGGGGGCGTCCTATGGAGCAACATACGCCGATTGAGTATTGGCAAGAGATGCATAATCGTTATGAAGAATGGATCGATCAGTTCAATGCCTGCCCGGTCCTCCGTTTAAACATTAATGATTATGATCTTATGCAGGACGAGACGAGCATCGAACCTCTTATAAAACGGATTGCTGAATATATGGAACAAACGCGTTTATTACGTAACAAATAAGAAAAGACCATTGGCTTGCCAATGGTCTTTTTTGTTATAGCAATATACAAAAATCCCGTTACATTTCTGTAACGGGACAACGATATCCAATTTATGCGCTGTGGTTATTAATAAGTTATGGAGGAGGTAGAGGGATTCGAACCCCCGCGGGATTTGACTCCCCTGTCGGTTTTCAAGACCGATCCCTTCAGCCGAACTTGGGTATACCTCCGTATCAACATTTATTATATTACACCGATTCATTATAGAAGTCAAGCACCCATGCAACATTTTTTTAAAATAATTGTTAAAGGACCAGACTATCTATTTTATATGTCTGGTCCTCTAGAGAATTTAGATTATTACTTTGGTTTAATGACTTCCGCACCACGCATATATGGACGTAAAACTTCAGGAATGATCACCGTGCCATCTTCTTGTTGATAATTTTCTAAAAGGGCGGCAACCGTCCGGCCAATAGCAAGACCTGATCCATTCAATGTGTGGACGTGTTCCGGCTTCCCTTTCGCCTCACGACGGAAACGAATATTGGCCCGTCTAGCTTGGAAAGCTTCAAAGTTACTGCATGATGAAATTTCCCGATACGTTCCGTAGCTTGGAATCCATACTTCAATGTCATATTTCTTCGCAGCAGTAAATCCAAGATCGCCTGTACACATACTTAAAACTCGATAAGGTAACCCTAGCAATTGAAGGACTTTTTCGGCATGCCCTGTAAGCTTCTCTAGCTCCGCGTATGAATCTTCTGGTTTCACGAATTTCACCAATTCTACTTTATTAAATTGATGCTGACGAATTAAACCACGCGTATCCCGTCCTGCAGAACCTGCTTCTGAGCGGAAAGATGCACTATAGGCTGCATAGCTAATCGGTAGGTCATCCACACTTAGGATTTCATCGCGATGGAAGTTGGTCACAGGTACTTCCGCCGTAGGAATCAAGAAATAATCCTCGCTTTCGATTCTGAATGCATCTTCCTCAAACTTTGGTAACTGTCCTGTTCCTGTCATACTTGCACGATTCACCATATAAGGAGGAAGCATCTCTTCGTACCCATGTTCTTCAACGTGGAGATCCAACATGAAGCTAATTAAAGCACGCTCCAAACGAGCTCCTAGGCCTCTATAAAAGACAAAACGGCTTCCCGTTACTTTTGCGGCTCTTTCAAAATCAAGAATTCCTAGATCACCCGCCACATCCCAATGGGGCTTAGGTTCAAATGAGAACTCAGGCAGTTCCCCCCATTTACGAATCTCCACGTTATCATCTTCCGTCTCTCCGACCGGAACACTTTCGTGAGGGATGTTCGGTATAGAAAGAAGCAACCTTTCTAATTGAGCTTCTACTTCACGAAGCTCTTCATCATATCCTTTTATTTGATCGCCAACCTCACGCATTTCCGTAATCAGTTGATCTGCGTCTTTTTTCTCACGTTTTAAAACAGCTACTTGCTGAGATACTTCATTTCGTTTACTTTTTAATTTTTCAGTATCAGCAATTAAAGACCGGCGTTTAACGTCTAGTTCCTCAAATTTCCCAAGGTCAGTTAAATCTTCCCCTCTAAATTTCAGTACACTCTTTAACTCTTCAAAGTTATTTCTTACATATTTCAAATCCAGCATTGTACTTCCTCCTTATTTACTGATGTTGTTTTATTCGAGAACGCAAAAAACTCCCGTCCCCTAAAGAAGGGACGAGAGTTAACCCGCGTTGCCACCCTAGTTGAAGGTATATGAAAAACACCTTCCACTTATCACGATAACGGCTTTTAGCCGAAAGTAATTACTAACCTATTAAAGGTGTTCCATACTTTACTCCAGGAGGGATTCATAAGACTCTCACACCGATTTTCACCAGCCACCGGTTCTCTTAAGAAAGAAGTACTTATTACTTTTTCCTGTCATGGTTTTCTCGAAATCAAATTGTTTTCCATAATGTACTATAATTTTACACATTACGCAACCATTTTATACACGAAAATTAAAACCAGCCTTTAACCGTTGATGATACACTGCTCCATACATCACCGAAGAATCCGCCTATTGCCCGCATTGATAATACGAACCAATTAGCTTTCTCAACCGATTCAGCAGCCACTAAATCGACATTTGCCGCATCGCTAGTAATATATCCATAATCTTCTCCCTGCTTAGGAGTGACAGTGATATGACCAAGCTTTTCTCCTTTTTTGATAGGAGCTGTTAACTTACCATCTTTATTCAATTTACTTTTATCAATCACTACTTTAGTAGTGTAGTTATCTTTTTCGCCATTTTTGACTAACAATTCAATTGCTTTATTTGATTGGATCTTAACGCTGTCTTCCTTACCCTTTAAGACTGATAGGGTTTTATTCCCTTTCACTTGATAACCAGAAGGAAGTACCTGTTCTTTTTTGAATGTGCTATACGCATGATTCATCAACTTAGTGCTATCAGCGAAACGTTCATTCTTACTAGTGGATTTCATTACTACTGTAATATAACGTTGTCCATCACGGATGACTGTTCCTGTATGAGCATAACCCGCATAATCTGTAGAACCCGTCTTAAGACCATCTACCCCGGGGTATTCAAAAATCAAGCCAGGTAACATCCAGTTGAAGTTAGCATATTCTTTTCCATCTCGGAACTTCAGCTTGGAAATGCTGGCATAGTCTAAAACTTCTGGATAATCATTGATAAGGCGATAAGCGAGAAGAGCCGTATCTTTTGCTGTCATGATATTTTCTTCATCAGCTTTTCCAGTAGGATATTCCCCTAAAAGATCTGAATTATTCAAACCACTCGCATTAACGAATTTATAGTTTTTCAATCCCAATTTCCCAGCTTTTTCATTCATTAATTTCACAAAATCTTTTTCACTACCAGAAATCAACTGTGCCAGAGCTACCGTCGCAGCGTTTCCTGAATAGACAGCCATCGCTTGATATAGTTCCTTAACCGTATAATCTTCACCTTCAGTTAAGCCAACATTCGACAAGTTCGGTGCCTTTGAAAGATCGTGAACATACTTATTTATCTTAACCTTTTGATCCCATGTAATTTTCCCATCTTTAATCGCTTCCATAATGATGTACTCAGTCATCATTTTTGACATAGAAGCAATCCCTAAAACTTTATCGGCATTTTTTTCATACACGATTTGCCCTGTTACTCCATCAATGATGATGGCTGCTTCCGCCTTTAAGCCTAAATCGGTTTCAGCTTGTGCTTTCTGTGGTTGATAGGCAAATTGCGACATAACAAGAACAAAAACAAAAGTGAAAATGAGAGTAATCTTGCTGATTTTTTTCAATTTCCAATACCTCCAACTATTAAGCTTATCTCTATAGAATACTATAAATTCTATGTAATCCCCCTAAACACTTTGTCTAGTTTATCACAGAAAAAATAAAAAAAATAGACAGAGTAATCGAAGACCCTGTCTATTTTTACAATAAATTTTTATGACAAAAGTATGTTAAATTTATTACATAGAATAATTAGGTGCTTCTTTCGTAATTTGTACATCATGTGGATGGCTTTCTCTTAGGCCAGCACCCGTCATTTTGACAAACTGAGAGTTTTCTCTCAACTCTTCTAATGTAGCAGTACCACAATAACCCATTCCAGAACGAATCCCACCGATCAACTGGTAGATAGTTTCTGATAATGGTCCTTTGTAAGGGAGTCTTCCTTCAATTCCCTCAGGGACGAATTTCTTATTATCTTCTTGGAAATAACGGTCCTTAGAACCCTTTTCCATCGCTGCAACAGAACCCATTCCCCGATACACTTTGAATCTACGCCCTTGGAATATTTCCGTTTCACCAGGACTCTCTGTTGTTCCGGCCAACATGCTACCAAGCATGACTGCGTGTCCGCCTGCTGCCAGGGCCTTCACGATATCGCCCGAGTATTTGATTCCACCGTCCGCGATAATGGTTTTGCCATGTTTTCTCGCTTCAGTTGCACAATCAAAAACAGCTGTGATTTGTGGAACACCCACACCAGCCACTACCCTGGTCGTACAGATTGAACCTGGTCCGATTCCTACTTTAACAACATCGGCTCCTGCTTCAATTAAAGCTTTCGTTCCTTCAGCAGTAGCCACATTACCAGCAATGATCGTCAAAGTAGGATATGTTTCACGTATTTCTTTCACTACTGAAAGCACCCCTGCAGAATGACCGTGTGCGGTATCTAGTACAATAGCATCCACTTGCGACTTAACAAGCATTTCTACACGCTTCATCGTATCCTTAGTTACTCCAACAGCCGCTCCTGCAAGTAATCTCCCTTGCATATCCTTAGCTGAATTAGGAAACTCTATGACCTTTTCAATGTCCTTAATGGTTATGAGACCTTTTAATACACCTTGGTCATCCACTAGAGGTAACTTTTCAATCTTATATTTTTGAAGAATCTTTTCAGCTTGTTCCAGGTTCGTACCTACTGGAGCCGTTACTAGATTCTCTACTGTCATAACACTTGAAATTTTCAAGGAGAAATCGGAAATAAATCGCAAGTCACGGTTTGTAATGATTCCCACTAGCTTTTGTTCCTCTTCATTGTTAACAACAGGTACACCTGAAATGCGGTATTTACCCATTAAATGTTCAGCATCGAATACTTGGTGATCTGGTGTTAAGAAAAACGGATCCGTAATTACACCACTTTCTGAACGTTTTACTTTATCTACTAGTTCAGCTTGAGATTCGATTGACATGTTTTTATGGATGATGCCTAACCCGCCTTGACGGGCCATGGCAATTGCCATTTCAGCTTCTGTTACTGTGTCCATCCCTGCACTAACAATAGGAAGGTTGAGCCTTAAATTTTCTGCTAGATTGACTTGAAGATTAACATCTTTCGGTAAAACCTCTGATTTTGCCGGAATTAATAGGACATCGTCAAAAGTTAAACCTTCTTTTGCAAATTTATTTTCCCACATTTTTTTCCCCTCCTACTTAAAAATATTATTTGTAGGTTATCAATTGGTTATACTACTGTCAAGATAAGAATGAAATGTTTGACTATTCCATCAATTTAAAGGAGTGCCTATAATGCCTGAAAACAATGATTATTTCGATAAATATACGCCTTTTTTTTCCGCTTCATCTTCCCAACTTTTTTTACAAAAATGCTATACATATGAAAAGATCGAAGATGCAGAAAAAAAAAGTTATGAAAACTGTTACCCATTCATTTACCATATTGAGCATGCGAAAATATACTATGCACAATCGGCTATAGCACCACTAAGTATACAACCAATATTATCCTTTTATGGGTTTTCCCTTTTATTAAAGGCCTGTTTACTCACCGTTAATCCTAACTATCCGGAGTCCACCTCTTTACTCGCTCATGGGGTCACCACAAGGAAAAGAAAAAAACAACAATATGACTTTTTAAAGGATGAAGTAAAAACACAAAAGAATGGTCTTTTTACCTCCATTGCTGAAAACCTGTTTCATATCAAACACTTGGAAGGAGAGAAGTTTTCCATGGAATCTTTGCTAGCGGAGATTCCTGAAATGCAAACACTCACATGGACTCATTCAAAAAAAAACTTTGTCTCTCTCATTCCTACTAGCGATGGTATGGAGCTACCATCCTCTATACTTGATAGCTACCAGATGGCCACCTCCCGTCTCTTAGAGTTCCTGAAGGTAAAAACAGATGAGGTATACGATTTGAAAGAATTGAAGGGCAAGCTACTGATAAAGACCGATAAGGCTTTCAAATTTAATGCCCCATCTCCTATACGATATCATACGGAAAAAGATCTTTTTATGCTTTCACTCAATAAAAATTCAGCAGTCTTTTCTTTACCAGAACTTCTGATTCATTATTTAATTTCCTATAATCTAAGTATAATAGCTCGTTATGAAACAGAATGGTGGGCAGAACTCCTGAAGACCATGCCGAATGACGATTACCCTTCTATCGTCCAGTTCCTTAAAGTGAGTCAAGCCAAAATGCCTTTTTTAGTGTTTAAATGGCTTGAAACAGCAAGATTTAACCCACCTGACTATATTGAGTATTAAGGTTTTTTACACACAAAAAAAGGCCAGCACAATGGCTGACCTTTCAAATGGCTTGGCGGCGTCCTACTCTCACAGGGGGAAACCCCCAACTACCATCGGCGCTGA
>NZ_JBNNSK010000024.1:0-9766 GCF_050277655.1 Peribacillus sp. NPDC097675
AAAAACGGCTGTAACGCTCGTCAAATCGATTTTAGAAGAAAGGTCAATGCCTATATAACATTCTTTTCCGTCTAGGTTAGGTAATGGTTTATCACCCCAATGATCTAAGGGGAAAAAGGCATCTTTTCGTTGAATCCACCTGTTCATATGCTTGATTAGGAAATTGTCCATTTCGCCACCGTCTTTGGCTCTTAAATAAGCTTGTTCTAAGCTGTCTAGTTTCACGGAAACTCCTAGATTCGGATTACTCTTAATCCAGTTGCTAGAATCATGTATTTCTTCCTCTGAATCCATTTCAGCTATGTAGATAAACAAACTTTCATTTTCCACAGTGTGTGAAAGGACTTGCTTACAATATTCATAGAACATATAACATGGACTTGTGCCGCCTTTGCTTTCGCCTGCTGTCGTGATAATGAAGCCTAACGGATTACGTCTTGAGCCCATCGCAGAAACTAGAACATCATACATCTTGTTATCACGGGCCAAGTGGTATTCATCCAGTGAGAAAAAATGAATGTTTAATCCATCCTGTCCACTGTCTGCCGATAATGCCTTCAAGACCGCATTACCATTTTTCATAGTTGAAAGGCTTTCTTGCACTCTCACATTTTTTCTAAGCAAGGGTGAAGCTTTTACCATCCTCATAGCATCTAGCCATACTATTTTTGCAGTATCTCTTTTGACGGAAGCACAATAACACTCAGCACCTGCTTCATTGTCAATCATGAACATATACAAGGATAAGCCACTAGATAAAAGACTTTTACCGTTCTTTCTTCCGATCTGTGTATATGAAAGAGTGAAACGCCTTGTCTGTTTTTCCTTATGCACCCATCCCATTAAAGAACCTACAATGAACTTTTGCCATAATTCTAATGTGACTGGCTGCCCTGCCCATTCTCCTTTTGAGTGTTTTGCGTACACTTCATAGAAGGAAAAAATATGATTCGCCCTTTTTCTGCTAAATTCCCATTCGGAATTTCCAAACGATTTCTTCAAGTCTTCTATATGACGCATACAAGCCTGCTGAACGCTTTTTCCTGCCTTGATAGATAAGTCTATGACCTTCAAAGAATAAAGCGTTACGGGGCAAAATAAAGGGTCGTTTTTTACAGACTCGATATACTCAGCGTAATTCATTTCTAAATGCATCCAGTTCGTCTGTTTCTTCTTCCTGGGGAACCGCAAAACGTAAACGATCACTAGGATTCATCCCTAATTTAGATTCTAACTTTTCCATCTTGTCGTGAACTTGCCTTTGTTCCACAAGTAAGGGATTTATCTTCGTCCCATCGTCTAATGTAAAACTTTGTTTCCGAATGAGTTCTTCGAGTTCTATAAATCTAGCTTCATAGACTACATATCTAGCAAGAATGTTGGCATCTAAAATAGTGAGTAAATCCAATTCACTATACTGACTAACGTACCAATTGAAACGGCGTTTTAATTTAATGCCCAACCAAGATGGGGATTGGATGTCACTTAATGCTTCCTTTAACTTGGTTTCCTGCTGCTTTCTCGCTTCTTTTTCAGCAATTGTCAAATGTTTGGAAATAACCTCTATACTTTTTGGCTTTGTGGCCAAGTTTTTCACTTCCTTTCTTTGGCCATCGGGGAAAATTTTTTCACGCTAAGCTCCCCCCTCGGTCCCTAATCTTTCATTTGTGGAAAAACGGACTCTTTTCATCATGAATCTTTGCATGACATATCCAACAAACTACTGTTAGGTTGCTACGATCTAATCGCCGTTCCCATCCTTCTTGTGTACTAATTGGCTTGATATGGTGTACCGTGTTCCCGAACTCTCCACACATTGAACAAATATGAAAGTTTTCTACTAATACAGACCTTCTGAGGTTCCTCCAAGACATCCCTTTGTAAAAGGCTGTACGCTTTGGGTCACGCTTGTTCATATCATATTCCTTGTTAGCCTTTGTCTTATGGTAATCACAATATGGTGGCTGTTGTCCCCTTGGTACGGTTTGACTGCATCCTACCTTACTGCACGGCTTCATGATTGTCATTAGGTTGTACCTCCATTGGTGATAGTCCCTCGTACTCTCTGGCTTCATTAAGGCTTATGATCTTGGCTGCTACTAACTTAGTAAGGCGTTCGGCTCGGCTGCTGCTGTCTGCTCTTAATAGGGTCTCATAGTTAAACTTCACATGATGACTGCTGCCTTCGTTGAATAGCTTTTGTAGCTGGTACTCCCATGCTGTAATACTAGGCATTAAAGACTGCTGTAAGAAGTTCATGTTCTGGCTTTCTATATTGCTGTATGTGTTCTTGCTGCCATCATGCCCGATAAGGTTGGGTGCGATATTAAAGGTCGATGCAATTTGCTTCGTTAGCTCACTGAACATGGCGTTCATTTCTAATTCTCCAAAGTTAGATCCTAACCTTTGAAACTTGAACCCAGCATCCAGTACTGCCACCCTGTGCCTATTAGCATTGCCGTTTAGTTTTTCCCATGCTTCACGGACTGCATCACGTTTATCAGGTGCTAACTTCTCATCTGTTGTCAAAAGGCTTGTAGGATCACTCCCACATGCAAAGTAACGTGCCTGGTGCTTTTGTGCAGCTAACCATAGCCCTATTTGCTCTTTTAAGATTGTATGATAGCCAATACCTTTCAAAGCGTTGGTATCCATGAATGGGCTTTTTACATGTATCATGTCCTTTGGCTCCACAGTTAGCTGTGTGTCTCCCATTCTGACCAGATAGTAAAAAATATTTCCTTCTACCCTTTGAGATACATGAGCCGAATTGATAAGCATTAATTGACTGGCCACACCCTTTCCATTTCGAGTGATATGAATATAGGCGTTTCCTTCGTTTAATCGCTGTAAGTCAGCTTGCTGAAAGAATGTATATCCATCGATAAATGGATTGGGGTTATTCAGTAAAATTTCCACAGGGTGCCTGTCGACTCGTTCGCCGTCTTTCATAACATGCCTACCTAATTTTGCAAGGCTCGTACTAAGTAAATTAACGGAACTTACATAAGGTGGACACTGTAAAGATGTATTGCTATTGACGATTTCACCAGCGTAATTAATAGAAAAAGTATTCGATTGGAATGGACCATAATTTCGTTTTTCTTTTTTAAAACGGTCAAACAATCCCACTATTTCACCTCCTTAAAATTTTTCTTTTGCGATAATAGTTATGGTTCGATTGGCTTCGTCATCATTTAATATGCTTTCTATCTCAAAAAGACGGGCATCATATTTAATTTTCATACTGGGATGAAGTCCATCCATATGACGAATAACGAACCGATAAGTATTTTCATTTTGAGTGGATGCAGCAGCAAAGTATTCACGACCTTGCACCGTCTTAATGGCACACCATACGCTTTTAAAATCCTGTATGACTTCTTCCTGCCATCCTAGATCATCAACAACAACTGTTTTTTTTTGAAAAGTGATTCTATGATTCATCTTTAACATGTATTTCACCACCATATCTATATTCACTAGGTTCGCTAGAATTTAAGCTATGGTCTAAAACCTCATCCATTGTTATATCACCACGTTTTAACATGGCATACATGTCATTTCTTTTCTTCAACATCAAATTGACAGCATTGTTATATTCATTAATTTGGTCATCTGTTTTTAAAATGCTTCCAAGCCTTTCTAACGCCTGTTCTTTGCTACGATCTGTGGCGCCATTTTGTAAAGACATAAGATTCAAGTTTATGTAAATGTCTCTTATCCTTTCAAAATTATCTATAACGACATTAAGGCTTTCAATGATTGTCCTGGGCGTTTGGCTTTGTCGAATTTTCAACTTATTGAATTCTTCTTCGGGAATGTCCCATGATCTGCCTTTCTTTTGTGCTTTAACATGTCCAGTATTGATGTAATGGTAAATAGTATTGATATGAACGCCCAATCTTTCAGCTACTTCCTTAACTTCCAATATTTCCACCTCCTCGATAAATTTATATTACAATATCGTAATTCAAAGTGCAAGTTTTATTACGATATTGTAATAACTTTTTTTATCTTATGTGTATCTCATTCAAAATGACTTCCGATAACCAGCACTATTTTACAGAAAACAGTCCTTTTGAATTCGCTACAATACGTATGGAGTATAATTGGTGAAAGTCTATTGAACCTTGGTATTAAAGGATTTCCAGCACCTTTAAAAGATGAATTATACATCTTCTTTTTGTAGCGAATTCATTTTTTGCTAGATCCCAAGCTATCTCCTATTTTGTCCAATATTCCTTTTAAAAAATTATCCACAAATGGACAGATGGACAGACAGGACAGATGATTTCCAAACTTTTTATATAAACATAAAAACCACTACTTTTAATAGTCATATAGTACTATAAAATACACTTTTAAACTTTATAGTAGTTTTATCTGTCCTATCTGTCCTTTCACCTGTGGAACCCTTATGGCTCTAAGGCTAAAGCGTGGACAGATACATTTATTTTATCTGTCCATCATCTGTCCTGTCTGTCCTTTAGTGCGCTAAAATGGAAGTTTTTGTCTGTCCTCATCTGTCCTCATCTGTCCATGTATCTGTCCATCATCTGTCCATGTATCTGTCCATGGTAAAAAAAGAGCAAACCATTTAAGGTTTGCTCTTGCTATGATCTAATGAAAGTTGTTTGTTTGCCATAATGTTTAAAAGTGGTACGGCTTGGTTTTCGTTCTTCCCATCCATCTAATTTGCGTATAATATCAGCAATAGCCCTTGCTTCATGAGTTTTCATATTTCTATAATCATTTCCCATGCATTCAGTCCAAACTTCTGCTGGGCAAACTCTTTCACGCTTAATAGTTCCAGTGGGTTTGTGAGTTAGATAATTTTGACGTTCCCATATTTGCATAGTATCCCAATTAGCTGGCAAAGGCTTTTCTAAGTATTCTTCTATGGCTCCTGTTCTTGGGTCTTGTTCCATATGGCCTTCTTGTACCTTTCGTGCTTCTTCTTCCATTGCTGGTTCAAGGTATAACTTTTCACCTTGTTTGTATAGTTCCATAGCTTCTGCCCATATTTGTCCTACAATATCGTCTGTAAGGTCTGTAATAGGATTGTACTTACGTTTTTTTGTGTCTACAGTTACAGGCCAAAATCTACGGTTGCCCGTTTGATCTCGTAAAAAGTCGTGCGTATTAGTAGTCCCGATAAATACGCATTTGCGGGGAAACTCTGAAACCACACGATCATATGCTACACGATAGGTATCTTCACGCTTTGAAATAAATGCTTTTATTTCTTCAACTTCCGCCTTTTTCATTCCTGCTAATTCACCAAATTCAAAGATCCATGAATTTTGAAGGTGTTCTCCTGCTTCTTTGCTCTCGAAATTCTTCAATGAATCACTGAACCATTCTCGGGCCAATTTTGCAATGGTGCTACTTTTCCCCACCCCTTGTGGACCCACAAGTACAGGCATATAATCGAACTTACACCCTGGCTCATAAATTCTAGCAACTGCAGCTACAAGCCATTTTCGAGTAACTGCTCTTATATAAGGAGTGTTATTAGCACCTAGATAGTCAATAAAAAATGTTTCAACTCTTGATGACTTGTCCCACACTTGAGATTCTAAATATTCTTTCACTGGATGAAATGAATTTTGTCTAGTGACTTCTATATAAGCATTTTGAATAATGTTAGCTGATCTAAAATCATATTCTTTTCCGAAATAGTGCAGCAATCGTTTATCATCTGAACCTAACCATGCTTCGTATGGTTGAAAAGGTCTTTCTCGTTTTCGCCATGGCAAATCGCCCTTTATAGCTTCTATGTTCTTGAAAGCATCAAAGGCCAATATCCCTTTAAAAGGTGAATTTGTTAAAATTGTTTCAGCATTTCGGGAGTTAGGTAGAATTTTGTCACCCTTTTTGTTACGTTCCAATTGTAAAGTGTCGTTATAGTCTGCTATACTTTTATTAACTTTAATAGTATCGGAAATAGCTTTTTCAATGGTCATCCAACCATATGTCGAACCTGCTATTTTCTTATCCCATTTATCACGGATTAATGCCGATCTACGGAAAAGCCTGTCCATCTGTTCGGAATTACCGTCTGTCCAGTAGGCTAGATAATTGCACAATGCAAGGTCTGCTTCCGAATCACTAGTATAATCTGTGGAACCATTGAACAAATTAGCAATCTTTTCGCCGTTTTTGGATTTGAACATCTTGCTTAAAACGGTATCGTCATCTAACTGCTTTGTCGGTCTGTCCACCGCATAGCCTTGGTTAGATGATTTTTTTTTGCTTCCAAAGTATTTTTCCACGATTCTATCAATTAATTTTTGATTGCTTAATATGGGCTTATCAGTGACAAATTTTCCTGTAAATGTGAAGTATCTACCTTTATCGTAAATTTCTTTATTATCCTTGCGATTATTTGCCGATTCAGGGAGACTGCCTTTCATGATAATATGCAAACCATTTCCACTGGGGCTTAACTCTGTATAACTATATGCTGATAATGTAAGAGCATCTGTTGAAAGATTAGCAGGATCTTCATTGTCTAAATCTATCCCCACAAATGGATCATTCTTAGAAAAAACAAATCCGATACCATCAAATTTTCCAGTTTCATAAGCTTTCTGGATAATTTCAAAGGTGTTCCATGTATTTGAATCGGTCGCATT
This sequence comes from Peribacillus sp. NPDC097675, assembly GCF_050277655.1. Classification (NCBI taxonomy): domain Bacteria; kingdom Bacillati; phylum Bacillota; class Bacilli; order Caryophanales; family Bacillaceae; genus Peribacillus; species Peribacillus sp. NPDC097675. Next base: position 6,642 of record NZ_JBNNSK010000024.1, read on the forward strand.
TGCTTTGTATCCTGTTGGCTGATAAGGAACTTTTGATAAACGGCCTTTGACGGGTTCAGCTTTCCACAATACCCATTGTGGAAATTTTTTTATTTCTTCTGGAATATCGTTAAAGTTTGGTTTTATGATGTTTTCGACTGCTGTTAACAATTCTTATTCCCTCATTTCACGCCGTAACGATCTGCATAGTTTTGGTTATATCCTTTGTTACTACTTTTTTTCACATTATAAAGTGTATTAATTGCATGTTTTATTACATCTGATTTTGTGATTTTTCCTACTGGATTTTCAGATTGTAATATGACTTTTAGCTCTTCAATCATGTCTAGATAGGTATCTTCGCATTTTACGCTTACATGTTTCATAGGGTAACACTCCTTAATATTATTTCTTAAATACTATCATTCTACAGTTACCCTATGAAACCCTTTATTTAATTTTATTTATCTGTATTCAATATGAGTAAGCATACTAGAAATCCCATGTGGAACGTCTCGTTCTCCACCATCAAACCAATGGGAAACAAGTAACTTCACACACAATTTTTCCAGATCACTTTCAGAAAAAATTTTCCCGGTTGTCTCGTAAATGTATTTTTTAGCTGTCTCTATTAATTCAAGAAGAATAGGGTCACTATCGACCCCATCCAATCTCAAATGTAGTTTCACGCTGTTCAGTAGCTCCATTTTAAGCACCTACTGTTACAAGGCATAATTTCTTGGGCTCGGATACAACCACATCGCCATACCACATGATACGGATAGCAAGTGTTCCTTTATCAAATCCGTATTGTGTAGAAACTTCAATGGATACATCTTGCAGCATACCAATGTAGATACTGGAAAGATCACCAAGAAGAATTTTTGAATCATCTAAAGCATTTGTAGCGAATTTATTTAGTGCCGTGTAGAATGAAGGTGGCGTAATGAATTGACCGTCTGTTGCTTGTATTGTTTCAATATCAAGTAAGTTGTTGGGAGATAACACAAGGTCATTTGTTGGGTGATTGTTGGTAGCAATCGCCTTAACGCCTTTTTTTAGTTCTAAATAAGTTGGGTCCACAATTGTGTCATGTAAAATTTCTGTATCATTAAAGATTCCTTTGAAACCGTCTGTTGCCCCGTATAATGCTGCCTTTTCAAGTGTTTGATTCATGGCTGTTGCGATTAGGTAATTCAATTTTTCCTCAATGCCGATACCTGTTTTCACAAGCTCCAAAGGCACTTCCACAAGTCCATACATGTATTTTGCATCCAACTTGATTTCCCCAAATGTCGGGTCTGATTTTGGAATAACTGCACCTGGTTTTTTAAATGCTACGGTTGGATCGCTGATAACCTTTGGTACGGATACTGTCTGATTTCCACCCATGTTAACGATTGTTGCATTACCGAAAAGGAAAGATTTATCACGGGCCAAATCAATCATATTTGACATAATTTGATGTGGTACTAGAAAAGAACCTGTATTTGTAGTTGTAAGCATTTCACGTTCTTCTTTGCTACCTTTTCCAGTGACATATGCTCGAATTAATCCGCCCAATGAAACGGCTGCTGTTTCTTTAGAAAGTTTTTCACCTCGGCTGTACGTTCTTACTTCTTGTGTTGCTGGTGTTGGTGTTGCTGCCATTGCTCCAATTCCTACTGCTGGTACTACTGCTTGTCCTGTCATGTCTCGTTCCTCCTTGAATTGTTTGTATTGATCTAGACTTCTTTGGGCCACCACGCTACTTGTTGGATAAGCAGGCGTATGAACAAGTGAAACCTCGTATAATGTGCCCTGCATCACCTCCCTAATATCTGTGTCACCGTTACGGGTGAATTTTTCTTTGTCGCAAGTGAAACCAAATGACATATTGGATAGATCACCACGTTTCACAAGTTCATAGAGATCTTTCCGTGTTTCTAGTAAGTCCATTTCAAAGTAAATGCCGTCTACACGTTCTTCCAGGCGTAAAGTTTTAGCCTTAGTGCTTGCAAGTAGCTGCTTGTCATCATGCTGGTGTAAAGCTAAAATATTCCGTTGTTTAAGAGATTCAGTGAAGGAATTAGGCTTGATAATTTCACGGAAACCATATTCTAATAGTTCTGATTCCTCGTTATATCTGACTGCATATCCCGAGATGGTTAGCACGTTATTTTCTTCATTAGCCCGGCATTCAACGGCTGTTGCTTGTACACGTTTTTCGATAGTCATTGGGTGTCACTCCCTTCTAGTAAATTAGTTATTTCTGAAAATGTATTTCTCATTTTAAATAAAATATCTCCTGTGATTTCGGATAAAACACTAGCTTTAGCATGATCGTGTAAAATCTTAACTTCTACATTTTCTTCATGGGGTGTCGTTCTAAAATATTCTTCTAGCACGATGTGTAGAGTTGTTTCGGCTTGTTCTAACATGACTTTCAAATCAATGATTTTACCTTCTACATCTTCCAAAAATACCTGTTGATTATTCATTTTTCGTCCACTCCTACCAGATAGTAAATTCTTCGTTAATGTGTTTGTCTAGGCTGTCATTGTAATCATGTAATCTTGCTTGCGTCATAGCTGTTACGGTTGAAGCAATGGCATCAATTCTATTAATGCTTTTTGCCTTGTTTAGGACTACATTTTCATTAGCATCAAATTGGGGAATAGCATTTGCTGTACACCATTTTAATACTGGATTGTTTCCATGAATGAATTTTTCTTGAATGATAAGTTCTTTAGTAAATTTAATAGGCTCTGAAAGGCTTTTATAACCCTGTCTTATCTCATTTACAGTAAATCCTTCATTGTCTAGCATGGTTTCCAAGGCTGTGGCATTCCAAGGGTCAAGGTTGCAGCTAACTACCTTATATCGCTTTGAAAGGTCCACAATGTAGTTAAAAACAAATTCAACATCTACTACCTCACCACTAGTAAGAGTTATCCAGCCATCTTTGACCCATTGCCTGTAAGAAACTTTATCAGCTCGTTCTTTAGCGTCCACACTGTCTGCTGGCATGAAGTTCTTATTCATAATGGCATATTCTCCATTCTCTAAAGGAAAAACGGCTGTAACGCTCGTCAAATCGATTTTAGAAGAAAGGTCAATGCCTATATAACATTCTTTTCCGTCTAGGTTAGGTAATGGTTTATCAC
>NZ_JBNNSK010000025.1:0-8992 GCF_050277655.1 Peribacillus sp. NPDC097675
AGGCCGGTCTCACATCCTACGACAAACAGGATATAATCACGCTCCGAACAGTGGCGCTTCAGCGCCCATTTCATATCTTCAAGTTGCTGCTGATCCCGGATCGGCTGCACATCTTTTTGTTTTGTCATGATTCATCGACCTTTCTATCACGTCTTAAAATCGGCCTCCTGAACCCTTATGTATCAAGGATTTGAATGTACGATTTTTTCTCTTTTTTCAGTATAAAGAGAGAAAACGAAAAAAGTCAATGAAATCAGGGTTTTGAATGTATGATAATTATCATAATCATACATTCAAATCCAAGTAAAAAAATCCCCTTTTTGAACAATCGGGGGGCAGGTTTTGTTATGCTGAAAATCTTTGTTTACAAAAAGTAACCTTTGCTTAACTTTGTAATGAAAGTTTGCTATTCTTCTCGATTTTATGTATTCTGTAATGTCACCAAAAATTGGGAATGGGGAAATGTATGACTAGTTTAGATAGGGCGTTTCTTAATAAGCAGCAAGCAGATAAAATATTAAAAGAATTACAATTAGTAGAAAAGTGGAATGAAATTGGTGACTGTTTTGTCGTTGGAGCTACGGCATATGATTTAATTGTTAAACCTGATATTGATTTAGAAACATTTTGTGAAGAAACAAAGCCTGAGGTAATTATGCAAAAATTAACTGTTCTCTTAGCGAATCCAAATGTGATTGAATTAAAATATCGTGATTATTCGAAGTCTGATTTTAACGGACATTATTTTAAGCTAGTTTATCAGGCACAGGAAGTACAATGGACAATTGATATGTGGCTATTTTCAATAGATAGAGAAGGCGCACTTTCAAGAGATATAGTTCCTTTTATGAAAAATTATTTAACTCCGGAGACAAGGGAAATTATTTTGGATATTAAAGAAGCGTTGATTGAGAAAGAACAAGATTTCTCATCTGTTTTTATTTATCAAGCAGTTTTAGAGTTTGGTGTAAAAAATGTAAATGAATTTATAGAATGGTCTACTACGCATAATACGACTGTCCCATACCATTGGCGACCTAAAGCAATAGTTTCTGATTAAACGGTAAATTTGGTAGATCTTCCATACAACTAACCCAATTAAATAGTTCCTTAACTCCATAAAAAAATGCCGCCTATCGGCGGCATTTTGAATGTATGATTCTTACAATAATCATACATTCAAAACGAACAATAAATTCTCATTTTAAAACTAAAAGGGACAAATAACTTACATGAAGAATTATTTAGTAGGGAAAATTCATTAAAAATGAACCTTATTATTGTTTATTGGTAATAAGTAAGTGAGAGGGGGAAGATGAGTGGATGAAAAAATAATAATAAAAAAGGCTATACAAGGAGACGACAACTCTTTTAATTCATTAGTGAACCCTTATATTAAACAAGCTCATCAAACTGCTTACTTGTTATTACACGATTATGCGCTTGCCCAAGATGCAGTACAAGAAGCACTGATTCAAATACATTCATCGTTAAAGCGATTTGATCCAAATAAAGCTTCTTTAAAAACATGGATTAATCGCATTGTAGTTAATTGCTCTTTAAAACAAAAAAGTAAGCAACGATTCACATTGAAACTACAGGATAATTATGAATACAATCATAATCCTGAAAAAGAATACATGCTTAAAGAAGAGGAACAGTTTCTAATTGATATGGTGAAAACCTTAAAGGAAAAATATCAGACTGTAATTGTGTTGCATTATTTTCAAGAACTCTCCATTTCTGAAATTGCATTAACACTAAACATCCGTGAAGGCACTGTGAAATCTAGACTTTATAATGCTAGAAAGAAACTGAAGAAAGTAGTTCTCTCAAACAACTCCGATATATCGTTTAGGGGGGATTCTATATGGAAAGAAAGTTGAAAGAAACACTACAAAGAGCTGCTAACCAGTATGAGTTTACTGATAGTGTGAATATACAATCCGTGTTAAAGAAAAAAGATAAAAAATCATTTAAAAGGAAGGCGAAGTGGATTTACGTTGTTGCTCCATTGTTACTAGTAACACTTTTAAGTATAGGAATGTTGAATATTCCTATAGTAAAGGCTGCAATAATTAAGACAGCTGAAAAAGCAATGAATTTAGTTGTTTCGGATGATTTTTCGGATATGCAAGATAACCTAAATGTAATGCCTCCCAATTTAGCAGTTATGGCTATTGAAATATCTCCTGACGGAAGAAAGCTTACAACTTATTTATCAGGAGAAAAGGAATTTCAAAAAGACGAAAACGGTGATTATTCCGTTTCCGATGGAAAATTAGTAGGTCAATATGATAAAGAAAAAAATACATTCACCATTTGGAAGTATGATCAACCATCACAGTCATTTGAAGAGACATATTTTAAAGGGATAGATGATTCGAAAATACAAAACCTTGGAGTGGATTCGTTTTTAGGTAGAACAGTTGATAAATATTTAATTGAAGGAAATACAGAGTTGTGGTTTGATACAGAAACCAAACTTATCTTAAGAGAAATTAATGTAAATGGTAATCAACGTATTGAGGATTCAAAAATACTTGAAGTTAAGTTTGATGTAGAAGTGAATGCAAATTTATTTGAAGTCAAGCCACCAAAAGGTGCCAAAGTAATTGAATCAAATGAACCGTAATGGTTCCCAGTCCCTCCTCAATTGGAGGGATTTTTAATGTATGATTCTTACAATAATCATACATTAAAATTGAAGAAAAATTTGTGATATATTTAAATGTACCAAAGAAAAAGGGGCGATTTATTGGATATTTATGATAAAAACTCTGATCCTTTCAAACAAATTATAAAAGGCTTTTGTAAAAGGAACAATATTTCTCCCCAGAAACCCAGATTTGATATTATTGAAAACACCGTCGCTATTAGTATGAAGAACCATTTAAAAGATGGAATAGATTTAGAGTGTTTTAAAATTTTAAACGTTATTTACCAAATAATTGGACCGTTAGGAATAAAATTCACTCAACAATTAACTTGCTTTTCAAATTCAGAAAGAGTTGATAGGGTAACAGTTTCTCTTAAAAAAGAGGATTATGATGCTTTTAATATAAGAATGAAAGATAACGGATCTATTTAGCGTAAGAAAGGCCGCCTAGTGGCGCCTTTCTTAAAATCGAGCACAAGGCCAGCTTCCGAGATCAGATTTTATGTTAACTTAAAGAAAGAAAAGGCTGCCGATTGGCGGCCTTTTTAACGTATGCTTCTCACACTATCATTTAAATATTCCTTTTTCCTTGAAGGATATCGCCTATGTGCTGTTTAATTTATTATTAGAGGTGATGATATATGGACGATACAATAGAATTAGATATAGAAGATTATAAACAACTAAAAACTAGTGATATTGCTAAGCATTTAGATATTGCTGAATCAACAGTACGCAAATATGCTCAAGTACTAGAAAAACAGGGATATCAATTTAGAAAAGATCCGACAATAGGACGTATATATACCTCAATTGATGAACTTGCTATTAACGAATTAATCAAATTACGTAAAGATGCTAAAATAGGGTTAGATATGGCGGCTGAGATAGTGGCGACACGGAGAAGTAACGAAAATAAAAACATATCGCCGATACAAACTGTGCAACCATTGAAAGAACAGGATTTTCTAACTAAAGATATAAAATCTTTAGTGCACGATATGCAATATATAAAAGAAAATCAAGTGTCTAAGACCCAAGTTAATTACGTGGTTGAGACAGTAGAGAAGGTATTAGATACTAATAAGAATTTGAAAAGAGAAAATGAGATTTTGAAAGGAAAATTAGATATAATGCTTGAAACTCAACAAAAAATGTATGAAATAATGGATAAGGCACAAAAAGAAAAAAAAGATGGAATCTGGAAACGTATTTTCGGTTAATAAACTACAAAAAAAAGGATGTAAAAAACACATCCTTTTTTTGTGAAAGTATTATTCGACTGGTGTAGATATAAAACCAAAATCTAAAGCATCTCCATTACCAACAGAATCGCTTACAACGATATAAGCCTGAAGGTTGAATGCTTCACCATCTTGGTAAGTATTTTGTGGGACAGAAGCTCTGATGTATGTGATGTTAGTATCTTCTGGTAAATCACTAAATTCAAGTTTTAATTCTTTATCTTCGAAATGACTTCCTTGTTGTCTAATAGTCTTATCTACTTTAAAGCTATCTGAAGTAACAACTTCACCATTTTCAAGTTTAAATTCTTGAATATCTTCTAGGTAGTACTCATCAAGTGTTTCTTTTATAACATCAGTTTCAGGAGTGGTACTTTGAACACTTTTCGTAGAAATACCTTTTTTTGATTTCCAAAGATTTTTATACTTAGTAGGAAGCAAGTTTGGATTTTCTAAATCAAGAGAACTATCTAAAGAAGCTGTTTTCGCAGAAGTTGCTGCTTTCGCAGAAGTCCCACAATGATAAACATATCCTTTAGGTTTCCATGATTGTTTATTTTCAAGGAAATCAAAAGAGGCATAAGATTTTCCAAGAACAGCGGTTTTAGAGTTGTCATAAAGATATTTTTTGTTCAAGTATTCTATATTACCCCAATCTTGTTGAGTACCAGTAATGTTATAGGCGGTCCAATCAACTCCCATTTTGTTTACATTACTGTTACTAGAGGCAGAATACTTAGCAATAGTATTCATACCACACTCTGTATCCACGTATGTTAACCAATGATACGAGTGTCCCACATTACCATTACTAAAAGTAAATGATTTATTGTTTGTGTCTGCAGCAAATGCTGATTCCCCAAAAGAAGCTGTTATTGCTATAATGGTTGCAAATACCAAACAAAGTATTTTTTTCATGTTATCCCCCTATAATGTCTTTTTTTGTAAATACCTGTATAAGAATAACGTATTTTTGTTTAATAACAATTTGGTATTTTTGTCTAAACAGTACAATTTAAGGAGAGGTTTTATGGATTTCTACGTTTTTCTTACAATTTCAACTCTTTTTAGTTTTATAGTTATATTTTTATTAGCAGTAACCTTATTAAAAAATATTGGGAAGAATAAAGAAGATCGAAACATAGAATTATTAGAAGAAATTAAGCAGTTAAGAAAAACAATTGAAGAAAATAATAAAAAATAATGAGTGGTATAGTAACAGCTGGAGGAGAAATTTAGTCTGGGGAGCCTTCAGTTTCTACTACTATCAGTCACTATGCATACTGGAATAATAGTAGATACACATATACTAATTAATTAAATAAGCTAAAAAACAAGGTCTTAAAGAAACCTTGTTTTTTAGCTTAAAAATCGTCTATGTGGATAATCTAACATCATAAATGATGTAGGGACTATAGGTGTTTCCTTTTTCTATAGTATTACGTTATATCTTAAAGACCCACAAACTATCAATTTTACTTGTTTTTTAGTCACAATTGTTGGATAATTAATCCTAATAAAATACGGACGTAAAAAGAACCTCAACGTGTCTAAGTGGGATTGCCGTCCCCTTAAACCGTTCCCCCTAATCGCACTAGGGAAAACACTTGTCGAAGTTCTTGTAACTAACATATTAGTACCACTTATTTTAGTGCATATTACGGTTAGTTTCAAGTGAAAAATATTGTTTCTTTCTTTTAGACACAATAAAAAAAGACACTGTTTCCCTTAATCTTTATCGGGCGCAGTGTCTTTTTTATGGTCCTCTAAGGAGAAAATACCATGTTAATCGCAGGTAGAATAGAAAATTTTAAAGACTTCAGCAAGTTTAGCAGCATAAAAGAATTTAATACCACAATCGAAATGTTCCTAGCCGAACATAAAGAGGATTTCACCAAAGGAGAACTCGTCGCATTTAAGCGCCTGGTACGGTTCTCCGCCAAATATGTAGGTGTGGCCAACGCCAAGATCGGAACGCTAGTAAAAGCCATCAATGATAAACTGAACGGATTTGGTGTAAGTCGGTCCACTTTTGAACGGATGCTACGAAAAGCGAAGGAATTAGGCATCTTATCTATCGAAAACACAGCAAAATCCAAAGGCGGAAAAGGTCATAATGTCTATATTTTTAATACAATTGATGTATTAAAAAAGAGAAAATTGACGTATTGTGAGAATCGCGAGAAACCTTGCGAGAGTAAGATTGAAGCGAATAATTTTGAAGGGGAAACTAGTAATCTTTTAGAAACTAGTATTCTTAAAAGATTAAATACACGTAAAGAGGTTCCTTTAGATTCTACTTTTACAGCTTCTTATGTTCCTAAAGAATTTATCGAGGCGGTTAAGCCTTTCTTTGATGAGGCAGCCACGATTGAAGACCTTTGGAAAAGTGTTTTCCTTGATACAAAAGCCATTTCAGACATAGTTGAACCAGATACGATTACATATACGGCGATAAACGCCTTTAAACAAGCCATTAGAGGGTTAAAACGAGGGAAAGTAAAAACCAACCTGGTACGTTATTTCACAGGTACCTTTAAGAAACTCATGGATCGGACCTATTCGGAGCTTCCTTTAGACCTTTTTTCAGCTAATCACTAAGGATTGACTCCATACAAGGGATTCGTGTATGTTTTTTACCCTATTTAAGCTGTCCTTTATATTCATTTACAAGCTTAGAGCCATTTAAACGGCTTTCTCAGGCGTTTGAATTTTTCAGGAGTATTGAAATAAATAAAAATGAAAAAAAGGTAAATTGGGGCCTTTAAAGCGTTTTATGGACCATCGGGATTTTCCCCTGATTGGTTTGCAAGGAGTAGAGCTTCCCTGATAAATTCGTCATGAGTGATCTTACCAGTGGCCTTTCTGAAGACAAGATCCTCTATTTCTGGAGTCACTATGAGGCCTTCTACTGCCATGGAATTTTTCACAGAATTAAACTGTTTTTTGAATGTTTCTAAGTCTTTCAATGGAATCACCTCTCCTTCTATTTTATCTTAAAAGGAACGGGGGAATGCTCTTCGGAGAATCCGTTTTACTGGTTTTATAGCATCTTAAGAGCGTATTGCAAATGTATTGCACGTGAAGAAAAAGTGTATTGCAAATGTATTGTTGATGTATTGCAAACATATTGCAAATAGAATTCTCGTGATATCACGGTTTTGTTAGGCTTTGCCTAACCTAGCACCCTCGGTGATAGCAAAAACCCCTTATGCTCTTCAGTATTTCTTTTAACTTGCCTGTTCGCATGTGTGAATTACGCTTATAAAAGCAGATGATTTATAAAATATAGGAGGATGTATTTCTATGGAGAATCCAAAAAATGACCCTTCAGCTAACAGCAAAACAGCCGAATTTTTACTGAGTTATAGTTGGGAAGGGAAAAGCAAAGAACAAATCATTCAAGAGATGTTTCTACCGGATTACGAACAAGTATATGTAGAGTCTGGAATGAAAGAATTGTCTCTGCAAGGGAAGTTTACTGGCATGGATCTCGACCGTTTTATTGTTCAACAGTTGGATATGGAGGATGAAGATATCGGGCCCGTTCATGATCCGGATATTGTGTATCTTGAAAGATAAGGGCTTTTTGATTTTCAAAAGTATCTCTTCAATGAATTTCTTGAAGAAAAACTGAAGAGCATAAGGGATTTTTGTCCCCACCAAGGGTGTGGAGTTAGGCAAAGCCTAACAAAATGGTGGGTACTAGAAAATCGGATTTGCAATACGTTTGCAATACACTTTTCCCTTACCTGCAATACATTTGCAATACACATTTTTTATGCTTGCAAATGTATTGCAGCGATATAAATGACCTTGAAATTCAAGAATACATAAACCGATAAGTTGAATTATGTAAATAAGATTACTATTACCTTTTTGAATATGATTTTATCGGCGGCAGCAGTATGCTTATAAATTAAAAAGAGACCGCCTGGAAGTTTAGGGCGGTCTCTTTGTTCATATGTACTTACATTTTGACAAAATATTTTAATAAAACAAAAAAATAACACAAAAATCTTGCCTGAATAATGGCAAGTGTGATACTCTAAGTATGGGGATATTTTGTCTATTAGACCATTCCTCACTAATTCAAATTGATATTGGTAGTATCATTTTGAGCATATGTTTAATTTTATATACATACATTAGGAAATTTCGAACCGTAATCCGAATTATACTAAAGTATATTTAATGATGTCAACTATTTAGTTGAATCTTTAATAGTATGAATTTTAACTAGTTGCGTAATTAGTTGGAAGGCCGGACCTCTAATAAGCGCATATCCCTTAGAAATTTTAAGGAGGATATGCCACTATGTGCAAACTTGCACCCCATAAACGCAGTGGCCATATAGTACGCGGACATTTTCGCAATGCTATATGGATCCCAGAACATTTTCGTTCTGGAAGTGATGTGAATTATCACTGTCTGTGGAACTAATAATGTATAAGTTTCTCTGTTTCTGAAGTCACGGATTCTGTAAAGAGTAGAATTTATTTTCTGCTCTTTTTTTTATTTTAATTGGATGTTTGTATATTCACTGGTTGAGTAGTGCAAACACACTGAAGTTTTTGAGTATATTGTTAGTCTCTTCTTCAGTAATACCGATATAACGCAAGGTGACAGAAGGATGGGAATGATGTAGGATCCGTTGCAACATCGCAATATCCTTTGTGGCCTTATAAAACCAGTAGCCAAACGTTTTCCGTAACGTATGGTTACCGACATGCTCCACGCCCGCAAACTCTGCGGCCTTGTTTAGCTGCCTGTAAGCCTGTGTAGGGGTAATGGGGTGTTCTCCCTTCCTGGACGGGAATAAATAGGGACTCTGGACGTTTTTGGCGTACGCAAAGACCTCTTCGAAGCAATTCGCGATATACATGTCGCGGATTTTTTGCGTTTTGCCTTCTTTAACCCGAAGGATCTTGTGTTGTTTGCCTTTCAGGTCCAGAATCTGCTTCGTAGTGAGCTTGAGTAGGTCCCCGACACGCAGGCCGGTCTCACATCCTACGACAAACAGGATATAATCACGCTCCGAACAGTGGCGCTTCAGCGCCCATTTCATATCTTCAAGTTGCTGCTGATC
>NZ_JBNNSK010000026.1:0-2963 GCF_050277655.1 Peribacillus sp. NPDC097675
GTAAGACTTTTTTAACGGTTAAGTTAGAAAGGGCGCACGGTGGATGCCTTGGCACTAGGAGCCGATGAAGGACGGGACTAACACCGATATGCTTCGGGGAGCTGTAAGTAAGCTTTGATCCGGAGATTTCCGAATGGGGAAACCCACTGTTCGTAATGGAACAGTATCTTTACCTGAATACATAGGGTACTGAAGGCAGACCCGGGGAACTGAAACATCTAAGTACCCGGAGGAAGAGAAAGCAATAGCGATTTCCTGAGTAGCGGCGAGCGAAACGGAATGTAGCCCAAACCAAGAGGCTTGCCTCTTGGGGTTGTAGGACACTCAATATGGAGTTACAAAGGAACGGGGTAAATGAAGTGACCTGGAAAGGTCCGTCAAAGAAGGTAAAAACCCTGTAGTTGAAACTTCGTTCCCTCCTGAGTGGATCCTGAGTACGGCGGGACACGAGAAATCCCGTCGGAAGCAGGGAGGACCATCTCCCAAGGCTAAATACTACCTAGTGACCGATAGTGAACCAGTACCGTGAGGGAAAGGTGAAAAGCACCCCGGAAGGGGAGTGAAATAGATCCTGAAACCGTGTGCCTACAAGTAGTCAAAGCCCGTTAATGGGTAATGGCGTGCCTTTTGTAGAATGAACCGGCGAGTTACGATTTCATGCGAGGTTAAGTTGATAAGACGGAGCCGCAGCGAAAGCGAGTCTGAATAGGGCGAATGAGTATGAGGTCGTAGACCCGAAACCAGGTGATCTACCCATGTCCAGGGTGAAGTTCAGGTAACACTGAATGGAGGCCCGAACCCACGCACGTTGAAAAGTGCGGGGATGAGGTGTGGGTAGCGGAGAAATTCCAATCGAACCTGGAGATAGCTGGTTCTCTCCGAAATAGCTTTAGGGCTAGCCTCAAGATGAGAGTATTGGAGGTAGAGCACTGATTGGACTAGGGGCCCCCAACGGGTTACCGAATTCAGTCAAACTCCGAATGCCAAATACTTATTCTTGGGAGTCAGACTGCGAGTGATAAGATCCGTAGTCGAAAGGGAAACAGCCCAGACCACCAGCTAAGGTCCCAAAGTATACGTTAAGTGGAAAAGGATGTGGAGTTGCTTAGACAACCAGGATGTTGGCTCAGAAGCAGCCACCATTTAAAGAGTGCGTAATAGCTCACTGGTCGAGTGACTCCGCGCCGAAAATGTACCGGGGCTAAACGTATCACCGAAGCTGTGGATTGACACCGTATGGTGTCGATGGTAGGAGAGCGTTCTAAGGGCGTTGAAGTCAGACCGTAAGGACTGGTGGAGCGCTTAGAAGTGAGAATGCCGGTATGAGTAGCGAAAGAAGGGTGAGAATCCCTTCCACCGAATGCCTAAGGTTTCCTGAGGAAGGCTCGTCCGCTCAGGGTTAGTCGGGACCTAAGCCGAGGCCGAAAGGCGTAGGCGATGGACAACAGGTTGATATTCCTGTACCACCTATACATCGTTTGAACGATGGGGGGACGCAGAAGGATAGGGTAAGCGCGCTGTTGGATATGCGCGTCCAAGCAGTTAGGCCGGAAACGAGGCAAATCCCGTTTCCATTAAGGCGGAGCTGTGATGGCGAGGGAAATATAGTACCGAAGTTCCTGATTCCACACTGCCAAGAAAAGCCTCTAGTGAGATGTAAGGTGCCCGTACCGCAAACCGACACAGGTAGGCGAGGAGAGAATCCTAAGGTGTGCGAGAGAACTCTCGTTAAGGAACTCGGCAAAATGACCCCGTAACTTCGGGAGAAGGGGTGCTTTTTAGGGTGAATAGCCCAGAAAAGCCGCAGTGAATAGGCCCAGGCGACTGTTTAGCAAAAACACAGGTCTCTGCGAAGCCGCAAGGCGAAGTATAGGGGCTGACACCTGCCCGGTGCTGGAAGGTTAAGGGGAGAGGTTAGCGCAAGCGAAGCTTTGAACCGAAGCCCCAGTAAACGGCGGCCGTAACTATAACGGTCCTAAGGTAGCGAAATTCCTTGTCGGGTAAGTTCCGACCCGCACGAAAGGTGTAACGATCTGGGCACTGTCTCAACGAGAGACTCGGTGAAATTATAGTACCTGTGAAGATGCAGGTTACCCGCGACAGGACGGAAAGACCCCGTGGAGCTTTACTGCAGCCTGATATTGAATTTTGGTACAGCTTGTACAGGATAGGTAGGAGCCTGAGAAGCCGGAGCGCTAGCTTCGGTGGAGGCGTTGGTGGGATACTACCCTGGCTGTATTGAAATTCTAACCCGCGCCCCTTATCGGGGTGGGAGACAGTGTCAGGTGGGCAGTTTGACTGGGGCGGTCGCCTCCTAAAGAGTAACGGAGGCGCCCAAAGGTTCCCTCAGAATGGTTGGAAATCATTCGCAGAGTGTAAAGGCACAAGGGAGCTTGACTGCGAGACCTACAAGTCGAGCAGGGACGAAAGTCGGGCTTAGTGATCCGGTGGTTCCGCATGGAAGGGCCATCGCTCAACGGATAAAAGCTACCCCGGGGATAACAGGCTTATCTCCCCCAAGAGTCCACATCGACGGGGAGGTTTGGCACCTCGATGTCGGCTCATCGCATCCTGGGGCTGTAGTCGGTCCCAAGGGTTGGGCTGTTCGCCCATTAAAGCGGTACGCGAGCTGGGTTCAGAACGTCGTGAGACAGTTCGGTCCCTATCCGTCGCGGGCGCAGGAAATTTGAGAGGAGCTGTCCTTAGTACGAGAGGACCGGGATGGACGCACCGCTGGTGTACCAGTTGTCTTGCCAAAGGCATAGCTGGGTAGCTACGTGCGGAAGGGATAAGTGCTGAAAGCATCTAAGCATGAAGCCCCCCTCAAGATGAGATTTCCCATGGCGCAAGCTAGTAAGATCCCTGAAAGATGATCAGGTTGATAGGTCAGAGGTGGAAGCGTGGCGACATGTGGAGCTGACTGATACTAATAGATCGAGGACTTAACCAACGCTTTAAAAAAA
>NZ_JBNNSK010000027.1:0-2430 GCF_050277655.1 Peribacillus sp. NPDC097675
AATTTTTAATCGCCGTTGTTTCTCAGCGACCATTTCATCTTACCATTTCTTTTATAAGAAGTCAATAGCTTTTTTTGTGTTATTTCTTCTGGCGAACAGCCAAAAGCGAATGAAGTTTTGTTTACTTGGTGCTTATTTATATTAATCCTTTCCTCGTTCAAAGTCAACACATTTAAGTATAATATAAATCTTTATTTATAAGTTCAATTATAATCGCAATATATCTATTCTCAGATGTACGCTCCTGCTTTCAAATTTTATTGGTTGTTGGCAATAATTTTCTTTAAAAGAATCAAATCTCATGTTATAAATAAAGTTTTCCTTATTATGAAGTGTACTTTTACATATTGAATTGCAACTACCTCCGACTTATTTAAAGACCTGATGCCGCCTTTTCCTATATATGATCATTTAGAAACTAGAACCCTAGAAATTATTCAATTTGTTAGAAGAGTTCGCTTTCTCCTTTATCAAAGCACTCAGTTGGATTCTTTATGTTGCTAACATAGTAGGATGAATCAAGACAGCCTATTCTACGTATAATGTCTACCTAATTGACTTTTCCTCTACCTAAGCTGCATTAATTAGAAGATATACAAAGCCTTTTAAAAGAACGTCTTGTACAGAGAGATCTTTTTATAAACGGTAACCTCCCTCCGTGAATGTTAAACTTAATCTTTTGGATATCACTTCCATACCTACAAGTTAAGGTAATTAATCAAAATAGACAGGTTCTCGTGAATTATGTAAATGTTTAAATACCCATTTAATCTGAGATTCAGTATTTCGTGCTTTTGACAATAAAGCTAGTTCTTCTAAAGAGAAAAACGCCACTTCTCTAGTTTCTATTCCTTCAATCGGACGTCCTCCAATAATTTCACATTGAATAAACATTTAGTAAACATGGTAAGGAGATAGGGGAAGTGGATGGCACTTTTTATCTAGTACACCTAAAAATCTTATAGCATTCACCTCAAAACCTGATTCCTCTTTTACTTCTTTGACAGCGACTTCACTTGGCGTTAATCCTATGTCTCCCCACCCACCAGGTAAAGCCCAAGCTTCATCACTTTTCTCCTTTACCAATAAAATTTTATTATCTCTAAATACAACAGCTCTAATATCAACCTTTGGAGTTGCATATCCAGTTTCACTGGCAAATAAATCTCTTATGCTGTTTTTATCCAAATTGGTATATTGCGACATTGTTTCGATACTAATATTTCTGATCTGTTCAAATCTCTCCACGTCATATATATCTTTAGAATATGTTAAACCAGCTTGAGCAATCGATTGTAGTTGTTTTGCCCACTCAATTCATTTGGGTTCCATATAAGCTTGCCTCCATTCCAATTTCATCACTATTAACACATTTAATCCCGACATTAAACTTTAGAACTAACCTGCTCTGTTTTTTCAATAAGCTACTTCAATCTAGATTACCCTTTTCATCTAAAGCAACAATCTTTACGAAAACAGCCTTTTATAAAGAAAAAACGAGAAATATTATATTTTGCGTTAATATTTATAACTGGATTTATTTCAAGTTTTATCTTTATTGATGGACCTGCTACCTATTCAGTTCCATTTGGTGTGTTTTGAGGACTTTTAATAAGTACAGAAGGTTTCAAGAAGACACTTATTACTCAAAGTTAAGATGAAAAATTGCTTCATTTAAACATCTATAGCAAAAAGGAGCTTGGAGATACATTTTCAAGCTCCTTTTACTCCGTACATTTTTAAATCATCCTTTACCTTTAATATAGCTAAATGAATTTAAACAGTTAGACTTTCGAGCTTATAAAATATCAGTGGGGGGGGAAGGGAGTGGTACATTTACTTATTACCCTAGAATCAAAATGTGACAATAATATAATCTATAAAACAATTAGTTGAATTATTATTCTGACGCTATCTTAAATCCTTAGTTCCTGGATTTAAGAAAAGCCAGTTACTGTCCCATCTTGGACAATATTTTTAAGTTAAGTAGTAAAGCTATTAGTCATAATTATTTCACTTGAAAAGTCTATGCTTTGACTAAAGGAATAGTACATCAATCGTCTTTTTAAAATGTTCAATCTAAAAAAGGCAAGTAATTTAAGGTTGGATGAACAATTAGTAGCTTTCCTGTGCAAAACAATATTACATTCGGGCTTATTATACTTTAATTACGAGATTTATACTGTTACAGATTAAACGCATACTTTCCGGTGTAAAAGATAACCAGGCGCGATCTATTACACATTAATACAAGATAGCCCCTAGAAAATGCAACCCCCTTTCATTTTATTATCTTGGAACGCAAAAAAGGCCAGCACAATGGCTGACCTTTTAAATAGCTTGGCGGCGTCCTACTCTCACAGGGGGAAACCCCCAACTACCATCGGCGCTGAAGAGCTTAACTGCCGTGTTCGGAATGGGAACGGGTGT
>NZ_JBNNSK010000029.1:0-1635 GCF_050277655.1 Peribacillus sp. NPDC097675
AGCGCCGATGGTAGTTGGGGGTTTCCCCCTGTGAGAGTAGGACGCCGCCAAGCCATTTGAAAGGTCAGCCATTGTGCTGGCCTTTTTTTGTGTTTATTAGGAGAAAAGTTTAATATGTACGAGCAGGTAAAAAGGTAAAAGAGTCGTTAATAGAGATCAATCTAAGTATTAAAACTAAAACTAAGAACCCTTAGAGAAAGAATTCGCATCCTGGGTTGGGTGTTTCCATAACGACTCATACGGCTAGTATAAAAAAATTCTTAAAAGCAAAAAAGTTTAATCATATACGAGGACTGTGTACACATTATTAATAACAATCCTCTTCTTCTTATTAAATAAGGAAGATCATTTACACATAGTATATATTTAGAGTTAACATCACAGATGAAGGTGAATATTTAAGAAGAAAGCAAAAAAGTGATTCGCTAATAAAGCGAATCACTTTTTTAAGAGATTATCAGTTAAGAGGTTCATGAGTATTCCAAGCAACATTTAAAGAATCAACGATGAAATCAGCTACTTCATCCACATCAAGATTGTCGGTAGTCACTTTTAAATGATGATAGGAGTAGATCTCTTGTCTAGTTTTAAAAAGTTCTTCTATTTCTTCAAGACTTTTACTTTGTAACACGGGTCTACTATCGATAAGCAAATCTATTCTCTCTTTCCAATAGTCCCAAGATAAATCCAGGAAAATCACTATACATTTGGAGAGGCAAATCCTCCTTACCTCTTCTTGTAAAAAAGCTCCTCCACCTAAAGAAAGTATTTTCAACTTTTGCTGGCTAAAACGAGTAATTACTTCTTTTTCTTTTTCACGGAAAGTATTTTCTCCAAACTTTTTAAATATTTCCGTCGTAGGCATATTAAATTCTTTTTCTATCTCGTGGTCGATATCAATGAAATCCCTATATAATTTATTCGCGACCTTTTGGCCAATTGTGGTTTTTCCTACTCCCATAAATCCTGTAAAAACGATATTTTGCATCCTCAAAGATGTATCTTTATTAACCACTTATAAATTCCTCTCCCCGCTACATTACAAAGATTAAAAGTTAGGTTCAATTTTTAAAAATAATCTCATTATAGTATAAGAAAGTGATATTGTAAAAATAATATTTAAATATTTGGAAAACAGTTCTGCTTTAGGATAAGATTATGTGTTTTCGGGCTGTTGGAAAGCAGGTAAAACATAATAAGAACCAATACATAGAAGATAATTATAAAGTGCTTCCATAGTGGTGAAGTATTTTGTTAGTCATTCTCTAAATGAAGGGAAAAAAAGAAAAAAACAAAAATATATTGACTTTGATGATAGAAAAGATTAATATAAATAAGCACCAAGTAAACAAACAGAAATTCATTCACTTTTGGCTGATTGCTTGAAGAAAAAACACAATAAAAACTATTGACTTCTTATAGTGAAAATGGTAAGATGAAATGGTCGCTGTAAACAACGACATTTAAAAATTAGTTTAAAACTTCGTAGAAGTTGACAACTAATCGGTAGTGTGTTATGATGAATACACAAGTTGTTCTGACGAACAACGAGCTAATTGCTCTTTGAAAACTGAACAAAACAAAGCGCCAACGTAAATTTTGAGTGAGCACACACTATAAAAAAGCAAAATGAGC
>NZ_JBNNSK010000030.1:0-1078 GCF_050277655.1 Peribacillus sp. NPDC097675
ACCCGTTCCCATTCCGAACACGGCAGTTAAGCTCTTCAGCGCCGATGGTAGTTGGGGGTTTCCCCCTGTGAGAGTAGGACGCCGCCAAGCATATACAATATGGAGGATTAGCTCAGCTGGGAGAGCATCTGCCTTACAAGCAGAGGGTCGGCGGTTCGATCCCGTCATCCTCCACCATTTTTTATATACACCTGCCGGTGTAGCTCAACTGGTAGAGCAACTGACTTGTAATCAGTAGGTTGGGGGTTCAAGTCCTCTTGCCGGCACCATTTTCATCCATTTTTATATGCAAAGCATTTATAAATAGTATGAGCCATTAGCTCAGTTGGTAGAGCATCTGACTTTTAATCAGAGGGTCGAAGGTTCGAATCCTTCATGGCTCACCATTATATTATGCGGGTGTGGCGGAATTGGCAGACGCACCAGACTTAGGATCTGGCGCCGCAAGGCGTGGGGGTTCAAGTCCCTTCACCCGCATGTTCGCGAAAGTAGTTCAGTGGTAGAATACAACCTTGCCAAGGTTGGGGTCGCGGGTTCGAATCCCGTCTTTCGCTCCACTATTTATTTATGCCGGGGTGGCGGAACTGGCAGACGCACAGGACTTAAAATCCTGCGGTAGGTGACTACCGTACCGGTTCGATTCCGGTCCTCGGCACCATCTTAATATGCGCCCGTAGCTCAATTGGATAGAGCATCTGACTACGAATCAGAAGGTTGTAGGTTCGACTCCCGCCGGGCGCACCATTGTTTTTTTCGGGAAGTAGCTCAGCTTGGTAGAGCACTTGGTTTGGGACCAAGGGGTCGCAGGTTCGAATCCTGTCTTCCCGACCATTATTTTTTTGGGGCCTTAGCTCAGCTGGGAGAGCGCCTGCCTTGCACGCAGGAGGTCAGCGGTTCGATCCCGCTAGGCTCCACCAAAAAAAACTTTGACAAATCAATTAAGGTTTGTTATGATTACAAGGTTGCTACTTTAATTGAAACTAAATTGCTCTTTGAAAACTGAACAAAACAAAGCGCCAACGTAAATTTTGAGTGAGCACACACTATTAAAAAAGCAAAATGAGCAAGTCAAACATTT
>NZ_JBNNSK010000031.1:0-1011 GCF_050277655.1 Peribacillus sp. NPDC097675
CGCACACAACAAATGGAAAAGCTCCTTCCGGAGCTATTTGAAGAAATGATCCATCAACTTATAGAAGAAAAGCACATCACAATGGAGAATTATTTCCTAGACGGAACAAAGATTGAAGCAAGCGCAAACAAGTATTCATTTGTGTGGAAAAAGGCAACGACCAAATTCGAGGCGAAATTGCAAGAGAAAATCGAAGAAACGTACCAACAGATTCAGACCATTATAGATGAAGAAGGTCATGAATTTTCTGCTCAAGACGAAAAGTCTTCTTTGACGGCAGAAGAAAAACTAACTGTAATAGAAAAAGCATTAGTGAAGAAAGTTGAAAAAGAAATGAAGGCTATCCAGCTTGAAGAAAATGTCCAGGTACGAAAAGAAAAGCGACGGGAACTTAGTCCGTTTAAGAAACAATTGAAATTAGTACGTGAAGACTTAGGTCCACGATTAGTGAAATACAAAAAACAAAACGCTCTATTTGGCGATCGAAATAGTTACTCGAAAACCGATACCGATGCGACATTCATGCGAATGAAAGATGATCATATGAATAATGGACAACTTAAACCTGGGTATAATATTCAAATGGCAACGGAAAATCAATTCATTCTTTTTTATACGATCCATCAACGCCCAACCGATACACGGTGTTTCAAGCCCCATATAGAGGCACTGAAGAGTACATCGCTACCATTCCCAAAAAACGTCATCGCAGATGCCGGCTATGGCAGTGAAGAAAACTATCTCTACTCTTTGGAGGAAGAATTCGAAGCTTTGATACCTTACAATACTTTTTTAACGGAACAAAAACGGAGCTATAAAAAAAATATTCGTTATGCAAGTAACTGGGCATATGATGAACAAAAAGATGAATACATCTGTCCTAATAACCGTAAGGTTTTATTTAAGCGTTACTCGACCCGTACGGATAAGAATGGTTTCACACGCGACTTTAAAATTTATGAATGTGAGGATTGTACGGATTGCCCATTAAAAACGCAATGTACAAAGGCG